>DUPT01000055.1 GCA_012838225.1 Tissierellia bacterium | reverse complement strand
GAAAAGAAGCTTCCGGTGCGGATGGCGATCGCCTTTATGCTGGCGACACCGATCATCAATCCGGTGGTGCTGCTGTCGACCTATTATGCCTTCTCTGATATCAAGATGGTGCTGTGGCGAGCCGGACTGGGCTTTGTCGGCGCCGTCATCATCGGTCTGTTAGTCGAGTATTGGCAAAAGGATCGACCGACCTTGATGTCACAGGCGAGCGGGAAGGTGACCCTTCCCATGGCCAAAGCCGACGTCAAGCCCGATCCGAAATGGTTTGAGGTCTTATCACATACCTCGGGTGAGCTGTTTGATGTCGGCCGCTACCTGATCTTTGGCTCTCTTTTGGCGGCCGGTCTGAATGTCTTGGTGCCAAAGGATTTTCTGCTACAGCTCGGCGGTCAGGGGATCCCGGGGATACTGGTCATGATGAGTCTGGCCTTTATCATCAGCCTCTGCTCAGAGTCGGATGCCTTTGTCGCTCGGACCTTCAGCGGAAACTTCTCTGGGGCGGCCGTCTTGGCCTTCTTGATCACCGGTCCCATGATCGATATCAAGAACACCTTGCTCCTAAGCGCCTATTTTCGAATGAAGTTTGTGGTGCGGCTGGTCGTTACGATCCTGGTGGTCTGTTTTGTCCTTAGTGTCCTGGTCCTAGCGGGAGGATTGATATGAAGCGTTGGTTCCATTTTGATATCGTCTGGACAGCTCTGTTATTAGGCATCTTCACCATGATCTCGGTCATGGTCCTAAGCGGCGGGATCAACCGCTACCTCCATCCGAAGATGATCTATTATGTCTACTTCAGCCTGGTGGTGCTGTTGGGGCTGATCATCGTTCAGATGATGAAGCTCGTGCGAGAAAGCCCGATCAAGTCGTTTCGACCGGGTCTGCTGGTCTTTGCGATTCCGCTGATCTTTTATGTCAGTGTGCTATCGGATACGGATGAGACGGTGTTTGTCGATAACCGAACGGTCAGTCTGGCGATGGATGACCCGAATGATCCGAGCCGGTTGTATTCTCAGGCCTATGAGCAGTCGCTCCAAGAGCCCGAGAGCGATATGTTTCGTGAGATCGCCTACCTGCCGCCGGATGAGTTTGAGGCTCGGCTCGATGAACCGGTCAGCCTGGTCGGCTTCATCTACCGCGATAAGAACTTCACCGGCGATGAGTTCTTGATCTCCCGACTGCTCATGGTCTGCTGTATCGCCGATACCCAGGTGGTGGGGGTGCCGGCCAACTATCCCGGCATCAGTGAGTATGAGCAGGGCACCTGGGTCAAGGTGAGTGGTCGACTGACGAAGAAGATCCTGCCCGAGACCAATGCCTATGGGCTTGATTGGACCCCGGCCATCGTGATCGATCAGCTGGAGCCGACGAGCGAGCCGGCCAACAGCTATCTGTATGAATAGATGTTAAGCTTTGAAAAAATGGTGTTTGGGCTTATTGAAGCCCGTCCCCATCTGTGTTAAACTAGGTCTAATTAAATAGTACCGTGATGAGAATAGTAGCTTTTGAAAGACTGCAGAGAGGCCCTGGCCGGTGAAAAGGGTCGTTGGAAGAGAGTGAATCAGACTCGGAGTACTTTTCAATGAAGTGGACCATATGGTCAATTAGGGTGGCAACGCGGGAGCAGTCTCGTCCCTTTGGGATGAGGTTGCTTCTTTTATTATAGGAGAACAATGAAACGTTATCGATTGTTTTGTGTCGGCGGCGGCAGCGGCGGTCATGTGACCCCGATCCTGCCGGTCATCCGGCAACTGCAACAAGAAATCGAGCTGAGCGTCGACCTGGTGGTCGACAAGGGCTTTTATGGTCAGGCGAAAGGGCTGATCGAGCGATCGGGTCTGACGATCCGATTGCACACCATCTCTTCCGGGCGGCTTCGCCGCTATGCTCACTTTCGCTGGTATGACTACCTGCGAAACCCCAAGATCCCTTGGGACAATTTCACCGATATCTTTCGGACCGGCTTTGGTTTTACCCAGAGCCTGTGGCTGCTGAAGGGTCGTCCTGATGCCGTGTTTGCCAAAGGCGGCTTTGTCTCGCTCCCCTTTGGGCTGGCGGCGAAGATCTTGAAGGTGCCGCTCATCATCCACGATTCGGATGCCAGGCCCGGGCTGACCAATCGGATCCTCAGTCGGTTTGCCGATCGGATCGCCACCGGGATGCCGAGTGAGCACTACCCGTATGATTCGGCCATCACCCGCTTTACCGGGGTGCCGATCGCACCGGAGTATCACCCCTACACCGAAGCCGAGCAGATGGAGCTAAAGCGCCGGCTGGGCTTTGACCCGTCAAGACCCTTAGTCGTGGCGACCGGCGGAGGCCTGGGGGCCGGCACGATCAATCAGGCCATGCTAAAGAGCGGCCGCTCCCTGGTAGATAAAGGCATCCAGATCTATCACATCTCCGGCAAGGACTTCTATCAGGACGCTCTGGCGAAAAAGCCGGATCATCCGGACTATCAGCTGATCGATTTCGTCTATGGCGGCATGAGTGAGGTCCTGGGAGCAGCCGATATCGTGATCTCACGGGCGTCGGCCACCACCATCCAGGAGCTGGCCGGTCTGGCCAAGGCCGCCATCCTGATCCCGGCCAGACAGCTGGGCGATCAGCAGCAAAACGCCAAGATCTACGAACAGACCGACTCGGCCGTGGTGCTGAGTGATGATGATATCGAACAACCCACCCGACTGGTCGAGACGATCACCCGGTTGATCGATCACCCCGAGACAAGACGCCAGCTGGCCGATCATCTCCATCAATACGCTCGGCCTCAGGCGGCGGGTGATATTGCCGGCATGATCCTGGAGGTAATCAGGTGAAAACATTTTTTATACTTTTAAACGATCAGACCGAACCGACGCCTGAGATCCATCAGGCCCATCGTGAGCATATCACCCAACTGAAGCAGTCGGGTCAGCTGATCGAAAGCGGCGCCTTCGTCGACTATAAGGGCAATATGGCCCTGGTTGAAGCCGAGGATAAAAAGGCCGCCCTGGTCATTGCCCTCTCTGACCCCTATGTCAGAGAAGGCTGTAAAACATTTAAGCTATATCAAATCGAATTGGAGGACGAGAATGCATGATCTAAAAACCATTCGGCATAATTTCGACACCATCTATGAGGGTGTCCATAAACGCGGCAAAGGCGATTTTGGACTGCTGCGGATCCAGGAGCTCGAGGTCAGACGACGTCAGATCCTGCTTGAGCTGGAAGCCAAAAAGAATCAATCGAATGTCAAGAGCCGGGAGGTCCCGCAGCTCAAAAAAGCCGGTGAGGATGCCAGTGAACTCCTAGCCGAGCTTAAGGTGCTATCGGGCGAGATCAATCAGCTCGAAGCCGATATCAAAGCGGTAGAAGACGAGGTATCGGAGCTCCTTTATATGGTGCCGAATGTGCCCCATCAGGACATCCCGATCGGTCAGGGAGAAGACGACAATGTCGAGCTTCGCCGCTGGGGCGAGCCGAGACGCTTTGAGTTTGAGCCCAAGCCCCACTGGGATCTCGGGACCGAGCGCGACTGGTTGGACTTTGACCGGGGCGCCAAGGTCGTCGGCTCACGCTTTACCTTCGTCAAAAAAGAAGCGGCCAAACTCGAGCGGGCCCTGATGAACTACTACCTTGATTTTCACGACGGCATCTATACCGAGATCAATGCGCCGGCCGTAGCCAATCGGGCTGCCATGACCGGTACCGGACAGCTGCCCAAGTTCGAAGACGATATGTACCATATGGCAGAGGATGATCTCTTCCTCATCCCGACCGCCGAGGTCACCCTGACCAATTTCTACCGCGATGAGATCCTAAGCCATGAGGATCTGCCGATCTATCTGACCGGCTATACGTCGTGTTTTCGGCGCGAAGCCGGCAGTGCCGGCCGTGACACCCGCGGCATCATCCGTCAGCATCAGTTCGGGAAGGTCGAGATGGTCAAGTTCACGACGCCTGAGACCTCACAAGAAGAGCACGACGACATGGTCGCCCATGCTGAAAAGCTGATCCAGAGCCTCGAGATCCCCTACCGGGTGGTCGAGCTCTGCAGTGGCGATCTTGGCTTTAGTGCCGCCAAGACGATCGATATCGAGCTGTGGTTTCCGAGTGCCGAGACGTATCGTGAGATCTCTTCACTGTCAAACTTTACCGACTTTCAGGCCAGACGAGCCAATATCCGCTACCGCAACGGCGAGGGCAAGGTCGGTTTTGTCCATACCCTAAACGGCTCAGGCCTTCCGACCGGAAGAATGCTGGCAGCTATCCTGGAAAACAATCAGACCGAGGACGGACGAGTCATCGTACCGAAGGTCCTACGACCCTATATGGGAGGAAAAGATGAAATTTAGTCAAATGGAATATCAGCGGATCGACCTGCCGGCCGTAAAGGAGCGCTGGAGCGAGATCCTGCAGGCGATGGCACAAGCCGAGAGCTTCGATGAGCACTACCGGCTGTTCCTTGATGCCCAGGCACTGAGCGACCACAGCTCGACCATGGCCACCCTGGCCTCGATCCGCCACAGCGTCGATACGCTTGACCCCTTCTATAAGGCCGAGAGCGACTATATGGATGAGATTATGCCGCAGCTCCAAGAGCTGGCTAATCAGCTGGCGGAAGTGCTGCTGGCGACGCCGTTTCTACCGGAGTATGAAGACAAGCTCGGCGAGCATTTCTTCAATGCCCTTCGGCTGCAAAAGAAAACCTTCGATCCGGCCATCATGCCCGATCTGGCCGAAGAGAACAAGCTCTCGACCCAGTATGATCGGCTGATGGGCGGCGCCCAGGTCGAGTTTCGAGGCGAGGTCTATACCCTGGCCGGTCTGGGGATCTTTCTAGAAGACGCAGACCGGGCGACCCGTCGAGAAGCCGCCGAGGCCTCCTGGGGCTTTATGCAGGCCAATCAGGCCGAGCTCGATGAGGTCTATGATAAGCTCGTAAAGGTGCGTCACCGGATGGCTAAGAAGCTCGGCTATGACAATTTCGTGCAGATGGGGTATGACCGATTCGGTCGGACCGACTATGATCATGAGGATGTGGCTCGCTTTCGCGAAGGCATCGTTCGCTTCGTCGTCCCGCTGGCTATGAAGGGCTTCGAGGAGCAAAGGGAGCGCCTAGGGCTGGACGAGCTGACCTACTACGACGTCCCGTTTCGCTTCCTAAGCGGCAATCCCAAGCCCCAAGGGGATAAGGACTTTATGATCGAGCAGGCCACTCGGATGTATGATGAGCTCTCCCCCGAGACCTCACAGTTCTTTCGGCTGCTGGTCGAAAATGAGCTGCTCGATCTGGAGCAAAAGCCGGGCAAGATGCCGGGGGGCTACTGCACCTTTATCGATAACTACCAGATGCCCTTCATCTTCTCGAACTTCAACGGCACCTCAGGCGATGTCGATGTGCTGACGCATGAATTCGGTCACGCCTTCCAGGTGTATAATTCCCGCCACCTGATCGGAGAACAGCGGTGGCCGGGGATGGAGGCGGCCGAGATCCACTCGATGGGGATGGAGTATATCGCCTATCCCTGGATGGCGTATTTCTTCGGTGACGAGACCGACAAATACTACTATGACCACAATGTCTCGAATATCGCCTTCTTGCCCTATGGCGCCCTGGTCGATCACTTCCAGCACTGGGTCTATGAAAACCCTGAGGTAACAGCCGAGGAGCGCCGGGCCAAATGGCGTGAGCTTGAGAAAACGTATAATCCGTGGGTCGATTATCAGACGAATGACTATCTGAACGCCGGTGGCCGCTGGCAGAAGCAGGGCCATATCTACAGCTCGCCGTTCTATTATATCGACTACTGTCTGGCCCAGATTTGTGCCATGCAGATCTTTAAACGCTCCCTCGAGGACCGAGACGAGCTGTGGCAGGACTATGTTGAGATCTGTCGGGTCGGTGGATCGCTCCCCTTTACCGAGATCCTGAAGGTGGGCCATTTCAAGAATCCGTTCGATCCGGCCGTGGTGCAAGAAGCCATCGGCGCGGTCAAACAATACCTGGGTGAGGTCGATACCTCACGCATCAGTTAGGAGATACTATGAGAGAGAAAGAAGCTTCGAATTTTATTCGAAATATCATCATCGATGACCTCGAAGCCGGCAAGTATGATCAGGCGATCACCCGCTTTCCGCCGGAGCCCAATGGACTGCTCCATATCGGACATGCCAAGGCCATCACGATCAATTTCGACATGGCCAAGGAGTTCGGGGGCTATACCTATCTACGCTTCGATGATACCAATCCGGAAAAAGAGGACGAGCGCTTCGTCCGCTTGATCCAAGAGGACATCGAGTGGCTGGGCTTTACGCCGCATGAGGTGCGCTATGCCTCGGACTATTTCGGGGAGATGTATCAGCGAGCCCATATCCTGATCGATAAAGGCTTGGCCTATGTCGATGACACGCCGGCCGAGGAGATGGCCGCTCAGCGTGGCGATTTCACTACCCCGGGCATCGAGTCGAAGCATCGCAACCGTCCGATCGAGGAGAGCAAGGCGCTGTTTGAGCAGATGAAGGCGGGGGAATTCGATGAAGGCGAGCTGGTCCTTCGAGCCAAGATCGATATGGCCAGCCCAAATATGGTGATGCGTGATCCTGTGATCTATCGGATCGTCAATGAACCGCATTACCGGACGGGGGATGAGTGGCATATCTATCCGATGTATGATTTTGCCCATCCGCTCGAGGACTATATGGAGCGCATCACGCACTCGCTTTGTTCGTTGGAGTTCGAGAACAATCGACCGCTGTATGATTGGTATATCGAGCATACCGAGGTCGAGCATCAGCCGCATCAGTATGAGTTTGCTAAGCTTCAGCTGACCAATACCATCATCGGCAAGCGCTTTATCCTTAAGCTGGTGGCCGATGGCATCGTCGATGGCTGGGATGACCCGAGGCTGCTGACGATCTCGGGCATGCGCCGCCGAGGCTTTCGGCCCGAGGGCATCAAGGACTTTATCCGAGCCACCGGTGTCAGTAAGGAGAACTCGCTGGTCGATATCCGCCAACTCGAATTCTTCATCCGAGAAGACCTGAAGCTCGTCGCCCCGCGCATCAATGCCGTGCTCGATCCGCTAAAGGTCACGATCATCAATCACCCGGGTGAAACGGAGATGCTCGAGTTCGATCTAAACCCCGAGAATCCGGACATGGGAAAGGTCTTATTGCCGTTTTCGAATGAAGTCTATATCGAACGAGACGACTTTGAAGAAGAGCCGCCCAAGGGCTATAAGCGACTCTCTCCCGGTGTCGAGGTGAGACTCAGAGGGGCCTACTTCATTAAGCTCGAAGAGATCGTAAAAGATGAGCAGGGCCATATCACCGAGCTCAAGTGCAGCTATGATCCGGCGACCAAGTCCGGCAGCGGCTTTAAAGACCGAAAGCCCCAGGGCACGATCCACTGGGTCGATGGCAAGGAGCATGTCAAGGCCAGCGTCAAGCGCTATGACCTCTTAGTACCGGATGAGTATGACCATAAGGAAGACGGCTATGAGGGACTAAACCTCGATAGCATCCACCGCTATGACGCACTGATCGATATCTCGGCTAAAGCTGCCAAGCCGTATGATCGTTTTCAGTTCATTCGTCACGGCTACTTCAGTGTCGATCCGAAGTATCCGGATGAGTTGACCTTTAATGAGACCGTATCACTCAAGTCGAGCTATCGGGGGTAATCGATGCCGGATGTATGGACCCACTATTTCTTTGCCAAACAGGTGATGATGGAGCAGCGGCTGCCGATCAAGCACCGTGATATCTATTATCTCGGAGCCCAGGGGCCGGATATCCTGTTCTATCAGGCGTTTGAGCCGATGAAAAAGGCCAAGCCCGGCACACCGCTGGCCCAGATGTTCCACCAGGTGAAGACCGAGAGCCTACTTCGGTTTGTGTTCGATCGTCGCCAAACAGCCGATGATTTATTGGCCGACTATCTGAGCGGTTTTTTGACTCACTACGCCCTCGATTCGGCTGTCCATCCCATGATCCACCGGCTGACAGCCGATGGTCGGGATCATAAGGGCTTTGAGATGGCGCTCGATATGAAGTTCTATCAAATGAGACGTCACGGCCAATCGATCACTCAGGCCAGCGTCTCGCACGAGATCGCAGTCAAGCGAGCGCTACCGGAATCGATCGCTCAGTTCTATGTCGAGCTGGCCGATGAGGTCTTTTCACAGCCGGTCGATCCGGCGCTGATCCGCGAGAGCTATCGTGATTTTCGCCGGTTCCACAACCTCACCAACCTCTCGGGGATCGTTAAGAAACCGGTCGTCGAGCAGCTGCTGAAGCGATTTGCGCCGGATTATGGCTGCTATTTCTATGGTGACTATGTGGCCAGCCTTCCCATCGAGCAGGAGGTGTGGGAGGAATACCTCGATCGCTTCTTTGAAGCCCGCCAGGTGTTTAGTCGGTTGAATCGGCATGAGATGCCGGCGAAGGTGGTCAATTTCAGCGGGTACAGTTTGGAAATGAGTCCGGAAGAATAAACGAAAGCCATCACCCCGGTCTATACTTATAACCGGGGTGTTGCTATGTTAAAATTGATCTATGAGGGGCGAGAGCTCTATCAACTGCTCGATCAGATCGAGACGAACTTTGTCGTGATGGATTGGGACAATCATCTGCCGTTTCAAGACGAGGAGTTTACCTTTGTGCTCGATGATCCGGCCCAGGAGTCCCGACTAAGAGAATTGGCCGATGGGACTAGGGTCTACCTGAGCCCGGCGATGAGACAACAGCTCGATCGGAGCAATCATCCGGGACTGCTCTTTCGTGAAGAACTGAGAGAGGATACGGTCTATCCCAAACGGATCCACCTGGCGGGCGATCTTGAGACGTCGCTTGATTTTACCGGCTTTTTATTGGGCCAGGTCCCGTTTTGTGTCGGCTTCTCAGCCGAGGGCTATCGTCTCGAGCAGCTTGAGCGCTGGCGACCGGGCCTCAAGGAGGCCTTTGATCATCAGCTGCAGCCGGCAGCCAATCAAAACCTGATCCTGGATCTGATGTCGCTTGAAGAAGCGACGCATCAGGTGGTGTTTTGGGATGGCCGGGATGAGAGCCTCCATCAACTGATAACAGACGATATCAAGCTGCCGAGACTCATCGCCAATATCGGGCGGCGAGTCAAGCAATCGGACTACAGCCGACTATCGTATATCTATCCGATTCCAAAGATCGGACTACTAAGGCTCAGAGCCTACCGCAAGCTGTGGCAGGATCTGATCGACCGAGACTAAGAGGTGTTTATGGAAGTACTTCGCGCTTTGTTGCCACTGTTGATCACTTGTCTGGTGGTGATGCTGGGACTCTACATCGGCTTGCTTCAACCGAAATCACGGCCGACGGATGGATCCAAGGAGAATAATGTATCAGACACATAAGACAAGAGACTATTTGATCCAAGCCCTGATCCTCTACACCGTACACCGCACATGGAAACGGGTCTATTTTGATGGGGTGATGCCTGAAGCGATCAGTCAAGCGTTTCTCGAGCATGAGGTGGTGTGGACGGATCAGCCGACAGCGACCTATGATACGGTGATCCTGTTTCAGCCGACGGGCAGTGATGAAGCCATCCTTCATCGGGTGAGGCAAGCCCGGCTTTTCTTGGCCGAAGGCGCCAACCTCATCGTCTTTGGGCGTGAGATCAAAGGACTGTTAGAGGAAGAAGCTGCATTGGTCGAAAGCGTTCCCACCGGAGAGCATCTCTATGTGATGGCCGATCATATCACCCCGGACAATCTCAAAGATAAAGTCATCTGGGTCAAGATGAAGCATGAGCTAAATCTCTCTGAGGCGCCGACTGACGCCCGGCTTGAGCCGATGGCAGCCTCACAGCTCGAACAGCTGGCCGGCTGCTATCTGGCGGCCTTTGAGGCGTCGGAGCCGGACGAGGGTCTGACAATGGCATCATCCAAAGACTCTATCCGAGAGGCGCTCTCCAGTCAGGAGCAGCCCTGGATCAAGTCGGCCTCTCTTGTCGCCATGAAGGAGTCGGAGCTGATGGCGGCGGTCATCGTGACTCGGTTTGAGGGCTCACCACTGATCAATCAGTTGATCACCTTACCAAAGTATTGGCGTCAGGGCCTGGGCCGCTCCCTTCTTAAAGGGGCGATCCATCAGCTAAAGCTCGAGGAGGAGAGCGAGCTCATCTTGTATGTCCTGCTTAGAAATACCGCAGCCAAAGCCCTATATGAGAGCCTTGGCTTCTATGAGATCGGAAGGGGGATCGCATGAGATATCTGGCAACGACCGGCCTGGGGATAGAAGGCATCCTAAAAAACGAGATCATGCTCCTGGGCATGATGGTCGAACAGGTGGCGCCGGGCTATGTCGTCTATGAGGGCAGTGATGATGGCTTCATTCTGTCAAACTTGAGTCTTCGCACGGCCGACCGGGTGTTTCTGCTCCTGGATGAGTTTCAGGCCGAGACCTTTGATGAATTATTCGATGCTCTGGTGGTCTATCCGTTTGAAGATCTTTTGGGCGAGGAGGCCGAGATCATCGTCAATGCCAAGAGCTATCGTTCAGAACTCTTTAGCCTAAGAAATATCCAGCAGATTGCGAAGAAGGCGATTGTGACCCGGTTGGGACGCGTCTATCAGCGCACTGTGTTACCGGAGACCGGTCCGAGCTATCCCATCATGATCCGGATCGATCACAACCGGGTGCGGGTGCTGCTTGATACTTCGGGAGAGCCGCTGCATCGCAGAGGCTATCGTATATCGGGCAAGCTGGCCCCGATCAGAGAGAACCTGGCGGCTTCACTCGTCCTGATGAGCCGGTTCTTTGGTAAGGGACCCTTTATCGATCCGATGTGCGGCTCCGGCACGATCGCTATCGAAGCGGCCATGATCGCCCGCGATATTCCACCGGGCCATCGCCGACGCTTTATCTTTGAGGACTGGTTCGAGACGAATCGATCAGATATCCAAGCAGAGCTTATGAGCCGGGTCAAACCGACGGCTGAGTTTTCGATCCAGGGCTTTGATATCGATCCGGCGGCGATTCGATTGGCCATCAAGAATGCCAAGGCAGCCGGTGTCTATCAGGATATCGAATTGGCCCAGGCCGATGTAAAAGATTTTACGACCGAGCAAATTGGTGGTACAATCGTCACAAATGCGCCCTATGGCGCTCGCATGGGCTCAGATAAAGAGGTGGCCGAGCTTGAAGCTGCCCTGGTCGAGAGGCTCTTGGGACAAGATACCTTCCGACTGGGTTTACTTCTTGGAAACCAGTCCTTCTCTCGCGGACTCAAGCGACGACCGAACAAGGTGCGAAAACTGTATAACGGCCGGCTGGTGACGTATTTCTATCAGTTTGAGCCGACTAGAAAATGGTGACATGAAACGACGAACCCCCCTGATCATCGTCTTATCTCTCCTGCTGATCAGCCTGGTGCTGATCGGGCTGAACTTTGACCGTTTGCGCGGTGTGATCTCCGGCTCTGCCTCCGGAGCTGCGCTGGAGCAGGTGTTTGATATCCCGATCACCCGAGATCCGACTGATGATATGAAGAATGTCGCGCTAGGCGAAGCAATCTATTATACCGAAAATGATATCCTGTATGCCCGCAGTCTGGACAATCAGCCGCTGTGGGAGATTCCCCTGCCGGGTGAGGTGATCCTGTACAATCTCTCCGACAAGCTGCTGGCGGCCGAAGAGACCGTCGGCAATTTATACGTCTTCAGTGCCCAAGGGGAGCTGTTGGCGTCTCACTTAGGCATCGGTCCGATCGATCGGGCGGAGCTTCTTGAGACCGGCCAGGTCGTGGTGGTGATGCAGGATAGTCGTCAGCTGCAGATCTTTGATGAGACCCTAAAGAGCATGGCCAAGATCGATGTGCCGGAGGGTGTCATCCTCAATGCCAATGCCAATCCCGAGTATAATCGCTTGAGTGCCTTGATCCTAGAAGACAGCGATGGCGAGCTAAAGACCTCGGCCATCCTCTACAATCTCCAAGGGGAGGCCCTCCAGGTGATCAGTCGCGATGATATCGCGATCAATACGTATTCCTACCGCGATGAGATCCTGGTGGTCGTACCGAGCGGTATCGTGGTCTATAAGGAGATGCTGACTCGACCGGTCGAGGTGATCGAGATCGATAATATCAAATCGACCCATCTCGATGGCACGACGCTCTATCTTGAGACCGGCTCGCTCGATGCGACTCAGGGCCAGGGAGAACTGGCGCTGACGGGCTATTCGCTGGCTGATCGGGCAGTTGAATTTCATAACAAATTGACGACTAAATATGATAAGATAGTAACGCAGGGCGAGCGGATCTTGACGCTTGATAAGAACAGTCTGGATGTCCATACGCTCTCGGATGGAAAAATCCTGAGTCAGACGTATCCGGTATCGATCCGAAAAGCTGCGATCCTGCCAGATGGTAGGATCGGGCTGGTATTTCCGGAGCGCATCACCCTGAACCAATTAAAGCACTGAGGTATGTATGAATATTACTGATCTGATTGTTATCATTTTGATCGCCTTGACCGTTTTTTTAGGCTATCGCAAAAATCTGTTCCGCAACTTTTTTGATTTCTTCAGCCTGTTGTTGGGACTGGTTGTGGCCTTTAAAAACTATGGTCGGTTTGCTCAGATCGTTGAGGGCTTTCCGGGGATCAAACAAGCCTTGGCGGCTCTTAAGGTATTTCTGGGCGAGAAGGCCGGCTTCGATCAGGATCTCAGCTTCACGCTCGAGAGCCTGAGCGAGATGGACTTCACCAAAGAGTACAATTTCTTTTTTGAAAACGGCAGCTTCTTTCGAGAAGAGCGTGAGATCCTGTTTAGTGACCTCTCCATCGGACTGGTCACCAATGTCCTAGCCATCATTCTATTGTTTTTGGGAACGACCTTTGTCATCCGTCTGGTGGGAAGCATCATCGAAAACTCCAATAAGATGGCCGGACTCACCTCGGTCGATCGGGCCGGCGGAATGATCTTCAGCTTTTTAAAAGCATTGGTCTATGCGGCCGTCATCGCAGTCGTCGTCCACAATATCGCCAGCTTCTTCAACTCCGGTCTGCTGTATGATCTCTATCATGAATCGGCCTTTGCCCAGTTCTTCTATGACAGCGGCCTGATCGAAAAGATCATCGGCTGATGAAACTCGAAGTCGGTGATATCATCACCACCAAGAAGCCTCATCCGTGCAAGAGCAATCAGTTTGAGATCGTGCGCAAGGGAGCCGATTTCAAGATGAGATGCCTCGGGTGTGATAAAGAGATCTGGATCACCCGGGAAAAGCTTGAGAAACGGGTGCGAAAGATCAATGGTGAAAAGCCCTAAGAGATATCGTGAACCATCCAACCCTAACGATCTTCCCCACGTTCCAGAATTGCTGGCCGTGGGGTTTATTTTTTACCAGAAGACTCGGGACAAGACTATAGCAGAGTCTGACTTTTTGATGATCAAGTGATCATTTCTAATGATTAAGGGGTATAACAAGCTTGTTATTAAGCAATGATACTCTGATTAGAAAGAAGAAGTGGACGTTAGACCCGCCTCTTGATAGGTGGATATATGATATTTTGGCGCGGTAAAGGCTTTTTGACATTACTGGCTCTGGTAGCCGGCATGGCCGGCAGTACTTTCTTTTATGAGCTATTCGAGCTTGATTCATCGGCTCGTGTTTTGATGATCGGCGGCAGCGGTGCGCTGGTCGCCGGTCTGATAAACTTTGGTCTCACCCGGTGGTTGGATCGGCCGGTCGACGTGTTCGATCCGGACTCTGGCGTCCACACTCAAAGATTCGCCGGGCATTCCCTATACTTTGTTCCAATGCGCTACTGGACGGTGATCCTGCTCATCGCCGGAGCGACGGCCCTGGCCGGCGGACTGTTTCGCCTATTGACATGATCTGACAGGTACCGACGTGAGTCGGTCCTTTTTTTAAAAAGATCCCGGTTGACCGGGATCATTTAAAGTGTTCGAGAGTGACACCTTCTTGGGTGATGATGGCCTCGAGACGGGCTATTAGGTCGTTTGATGGGGTGGCAAATCGTTTGTCGGGTGGCCTTAGGCCCAAGGCTTGGTACTTGATCTCACCGTAGGCGTGATACGGCAGAAGCTCGATCCTCGGCCGTCGGACATGAGCCTTTAGCCACCGAGCGATCTCTCGGATGAGATCATCTTTGGCATTGACGGTCTCGATCAGTGGGATCCGAATGATCAGCGGTAGATCTGTTTGGCCGATCCTTTTGATATTCTCAAGCGTGTTGTCATTACTCACGCCGGTCCACCGGCGATGAGCCTTGGGATCGAGATGCTTGATATCGATAAAGCACATCGCCAGTCGCGACAGGATGGGCTTCATTTGCTCATAGTCAAAATCCCCGTTTGTCTCAAGCGCCAGATCGATCCCGCTATCGTAGAGGGCCTCCGAGAGCTCATCCAAAAACCTAAGCTGCCGACTGGCTTCGCCGCCGGAGAAGGTGATGCCGCCACCGGAGTAGCGATAGAACAGACGGTATTTCTCAACCTCTTTGATCAATTCCTCGACACTCACCTGACGTATGGCCGAGCGGCGAGAGCCGGACGGGCAGACGCCGACACAGCGGCCACAGCTTCGGCATTTTTGTCTCTCCATCGGATCCGACAGATCGATCCCGACCCCATAGGGACAGACCATTTCACACCGGCCGCAGGCGATACAGCTGGCGGCGCTGTGAAGGATCTTATCAAAGGTGGTGAAGCTTTCCGGATTGGCACACCACTGACACCGCATATTGCAGCCGGCAAAAAAGATGGTGCTGCGGATGCCGTCACCGTCATTGACACTGAAGTGTTGGACATCGATCAGATAGCCGGTCGTCATGAGACTAGAACTTATCGTGGACACTGCGGGCAATGATGGCGTCTTGCATCGAGCGCGACAGGTTGACGAATTGGGTCGAGTAGCCGGCTACCCGGACTAACAGGTCGCGGTAGTTCTCCGGATGAGCCTGCGCATCACGCAGCGTCTCGGTCGATAGCGTATTGAACTGCACGTGGAAGGCTCCCAGTGAGAAGAAGGCCTGGATCATGGCACCCAGATTGGATCGGCCCCGTTTGGTCTCGACCAGCTCCGACTGGAGGCGAAGGTTCAGCAGGGTGCCGCCTGAGTGCATGTCCTGATTGAGCTTGGCGGCTGATCGCATAGCGGCTAGGGGCGTTGCGGTATCGCTGCCGGCAAAGGGTGAGACGCCTTCAGATAGAGGCTCACCGTCTTTTCGGCCACAAGGCGTCGCCCCGATGACTTTTCCGGTCGGCAGATAATTCGAGATCCCCATGAAGGCGGTATTGAAGGGATGGCCGTAGTAGTCCTCATAGCCATGGACTGTTTTGTAGTAGTGATTGGCGATCAGTCTGGCGATGCCATCGACGGAATCGATGTCATTGCCGTATTTGATGGCTTTCAGTAAATAAACGGGCCCGCTCATAGGAGATGGCGGGTTTGGATTCGATATTGGAATCCTTGGCTTGGCGGATCCGGGCACTCAGTGGCACCGGTTTCTCCTTTAGTAGCGCACGATGTTTTGAAACACCGTGGTCTGTTGGCTACGGTTTTCGTAGCGGTGATTTTTCAGCGGACTGAATTGTATGGCGGCCGGGGCGTCGAGTCGGTAGTCTTTTT
>DUPT01000054.1 GCA_012838225.1 Tissierellia bacterium | reverse complement strand
TCCCCATGAAGGCGGTATTGAAGGGATGGCCGTAGTAGTCCACATAGCCATGGACTGTTTTGTAGTAGTGATTGGCGATCAGTCTGGCGATGCCATCGACGGAATCGATGTCATTGCCGTATTTGGCGACGTTTTTGCAGGCCTCTCTCAGCTCCTCATAGCCCTCCCAGTTCTTATCCAAAGCATCGATCATGGTCGCCATATCGACGACCTTATCCTCAAACACCAGTTGTTTGATGGCTTCCAGGGAGTTGGCGGTCACGGCCAGTCCGATGCCGGTCAGGACCGGTCCGAGGTTATATTTGGCCCCGCCATCGACCAGATCCTGGCCTGAGGCCAGACAGTCTTTATTGAGTGAGGACAAGAAGGGGCGCGGTACCAATTCGGTGTGGAGCTTTTGAGCCAACAGCGACACCTCGACCGCGATCTCGATTAAGCGATCGAACTGCCGAAAGAAGGCCTGTTCGACCTCTTGGTAGTTGCTAAAGTCTCGGGGATCCTTCTCCTGAAGCCCTATCATATCACCGCTCAGACGGCTTCTTCCCTGATTGAGGGCGTATTCGAGTGCGGCCGTGAAATTGACATTGACGGCGGAGGTCCACTCAAAGGTATTGGTATAGTGAGGTACGACGCAGCCGCAGTTGTTCCAGTCTCGGGCGTCCTCGGGCGCATAGCCGGCATTGATCAGCATCTGATAGCCGGCCTGGTCGTTGTGGATGGCCGGAAAGCCGGTGCCCAGGCTGACGAGCTCGGTCACTGCATCTAAAAATTCCTTCGGGGCGTCTTGGTGCAACCGGACCGATAGACCGGGCTGATGAGTCTGAAGCTCGGCCGTGGCTTTTAGGGCCAATAGGCTTAACGGATTGGTGGCATCGGAGCCGTCTCGTTTTTTGCCGCCGACGGTCAGGTTTTGGAACTGATTATAGCCGGCAAAGAACTCAGCCGTATTGGCCGAGATCGTCCAGACCCACTCCGAGAGCTTAAGCCAGTAGCATTCGATCAGCTCGAGAATCGATTCATCCGTCTCGACTCCGGCGTCGATATCGGCTTGGTAGTAGGGATACATATACTGATCGAAGCGTCCCGGGTTCAGGGCCAACGGGTTTTCTGATAGGATGCCGCCCAGTTGAACAAACCATATGAACTGCAGTGCTTCTCGGAAGCTTGCCGGCGGATGCTCCGGTACCCGGCGACAGACGCTGGCGATGGTGAGGAGCTCTTGTTGCCTCGTCTCATCGGCTTCAGACTGTGCCATCGCTTGGGCCTTGTCGGCGTAGCGATGGGCTAGGGTGATGATGCCCTGGGATGTCAGTTGGACCGACTGATAGAATTCACGTTTTTTACGGTCGTCTCGCTTGGTCGGCTGTAGCTGACTCAGCTGTTGGTCGACTTCTTTTAGGATGCCGCCAAAGCCCAGCGAGAAAAGATGCTGATAGTCGGGTGTGATCTCACCGACGGCTTGACGCCATTTGGAGTCATTGTCGATGATGCCGGTGTCGACGGCCACCCGGGCGACTGCCGGATCGACCTGAGCCAAGAAGGCCTCCTCGAGGGATTGGCCCTGCCAGTAGGGGAAGATCTCTTGTCGAACATAGGCTCTTTGGTCATCGCTCATCTCATAGGGGTCCTGGACCCGCTTGTCGAAATTCTCCATCTCCCGATCGACCCAGGTCCAGGAGAACTCGGGCGTCAGGATGCCGCACTTGCGAAATTCGCCGGTGGCACCGACGATCAGTTCGCCCTCAAAGATCGTTACGATCAGGTTTTCACAGGTGTGCTTGAAGGCCTTGGCCCGGCGGATCGGGATCGACTGACCTTCGGTCTGTTGATGGCTTTCAGTAAATAAACGGGCCCGCTCATAGGAGATGGCGGGTTTGGATTCGATATAGGAATCCTTGGCTTGGCGGATCCGGGCACTCAGTGGCATCGGTTTCTCCTTTAGTAGCGCACGATGTTTTGAAACACCGTGGTCTGTTGGCTACGGTTTTCGTAGCGGTGATTTTTCAGCGGACTGAATTGTATGGCGGCCGGGGCGTCGAGTCGGTAGTCTTTTT
>DUPT01000053.1 GCA_012838225.1 Tissierellia bacterium | reverse complement strand
ATGATGATGGCTCGACGTTTGTCAACTAAGCGAGGGATGAATTCTGACAACGCTGTTCGTTCATTCGCTTTTCTCAAAGGTTGGACTTCAACATCTAGATAGACGCGGTTTAAGAGGTCATAAAGCGGCATTGATGTGGAGGGTATTAAAACCTTTCACACGTTGGGCGTCTACCCTATCGGCAAGAAGGCCGAGAAAAAAGAAGATAATTACTATGACAAGCACGAGCTGAAAGATTTTTTAGAGCTGGCTGAGCAAGATATGACCCCGCTCTGGTATACGTATTTTCGTTTACTTGCTTTTACTGCTATGAGAAAATCAGAAGCCCTCGCCTTTACCTGGGCTGATGTTGACTTCAAACGTTCGCTGGTGACGATTGACAAGACGCTTACTGTTGGTGATGGAAATGTAGTAGCGGTCGGCGAGCCGAAGACGGGATCGAGCATGCGCATCATCTACCTCGACAGAAAGACGGTGGACATACTCAGGTCTTGGCGATTAGAGCAAAACCGTTATATGTCGGGCATAGGTTACAATCCTCTTAACCGAGATCAATTGATTTTTGCAACGAAGAGCAACACACACTTTCCACTATCTAATCCCAACCACCGGCTGAACAACTTGATTAAAAAACATAATCTAAAAAAGATAACCGTTCACGGCTTTCGTCATACCCATTGTTCGATGCTTTTGAATCAGGGGCTTCGATCCCTGAGGTGCAGAAAAGGCTAGGCCATACCGACATCAAGGTGACGATGAACATCTACAATCATGTCAGCAGATATAAGCAAGAAGAAGCAGTCGACAAGCTGGCTGAGTACCTGGCTTTCTACTATCGTAACTAGTTCCGTAACTACTTTTATATACAAACAAAAAGAACGTTGGAATATCAACGTTCTTCATTCTTATGGAGGAGGGAACGGGACTTGAACCCGCGAGACTGTTACGTCCTACACGCTTTCCAGGCGTGCTCCTTAGCCACTCGGTCATCCCTCCTTATCGCTTTCTTTTAAAGAAATCCTTCATGATCTGGGAGGCTTCGTCGGCCAGTATCCCCTCTTCCACCTCAAAGCGGTGATTGAGTCGCTCATCGTGAGCGATCTGATACAGGCTGTGGGCCCCGCCAAATTTTTCATCTCTGGCACCATAGACCAATCGCTTGATCCGGGCGTGGGACATAGCTCCCATGCACATGATACAGGGCTCAATAGTAGCATAAATCGTCACATCTGTCAAACGCCAACGCCCCAGGATCCGGGCACATTCCTGGAGCAAAAGAAGTTCCGCGTGATGCGTCGCATCGTGATTGGTTTCTTTTAGATTATGGGCTCGAGCGATTACCTCATCACCAACGATAGCAATCGCTCCGATCGGCACCTCATCTTTTAAGAAAGCTTTTTTTGCTTCCTCCAGGGCCAGCCTCATCCAGCGCTCATCAACCATCATGCGATGATCCTTAGGGCTTGAGGCACGACCTCGATCTTGATTGGCGTCTCCCCAATCAGCTCACCCTCGGCGTGATAGCTCATCGGCTCATCCGTATACATCTCGATCGTTTTGGCCTGCTTGATCAAGACATTCTTATGTCCCATATGCTCGCCATTAAAGATCCTCATAAACAGACCGATCAGCTCAAGCCGCCTGGTCCGCTTCAAGATGATCAGCTCCAACAAGCCGTCATCCAGCTTAGAGTCAGGCGAGATCATCATTCCGCCTCCAAAATAGGAGCCGTTACAGACGACCGCGATCATAAACTCTTGGTTAAATTCAACACCATCAACTATGAAATAGCCATGGACCGGCTTAAACAGCATGATCTCCATCGCCGCCGCCAGCTTATAGCCGGCTCGTTTAATCTTATATTTTCTCAGCTTCTCCGAGATCTTTAGCGTCTCCGCGTCAAGACCGATGCCGGCATTGTTAATGAATATATGTTCATTTAGCTTTGCCACATCGATCATCCGACCGTGATCACCAATGATACGTTCAATCAACTCATCGACGTTGAAGACACCGCCGGCCTTCAGATAGAAGTCATTACCGGAGCCGACCGGGAAGATGCTGATGGTTACATCGCGCTGCCAAAAGAGATTGACGATTTCGTGGATCGTCCCATCTCCCCCACAGACAATGATATCGCTGTAAGGTAGATGAGGCATGGCCTGATATTTCTCAGTAAAGTAGTGATGATAGAGTGATTCGTCCAGCGTCCACTCAAACCCTTCTGCTGTCAATCGGTCCAACAGTCGATTCAGCCGTCGAATATCTTTACGCCTACCGGCTACAGGGTTGTGGAGTATCAAAAAGTTTCTCATAATTCCTCACAATGTTTCACGTGAAACATTTTGTTAAAAGAAAAGATGTTTCACGTGAAACATCTACAATAGTTTTTCCAGTATTTTCTGGAGGTCTTCGTTGCTGTAGAAGGTTACCTCCATTATATGCTTTTTCTTGCCCGGTTTCAATGACACTTTGGTGCCAAAGGCCTCGGTCAGCTTGACCTCGAGATCCGTCAAGTGCGGGTCCGGTTGGACTTTTTCCTTAGTCTTCACATCCCTAGCCGGCTTTTTCGATAACGATTCAAGAAAACGAACACTCCACCCATTCTCTACAGCTAGTTCGGTGATCTCTGGTTGTCTGTCTGGCGCAAACATCAGGATCGCTCGGCCATGACCGGCACTAAGCCGTCCCTCTCGGATGAATTTCAGTGCATTTTCAGGTAGACTCAACAGTCTGAGGCTGTTTGTGACATAAGTTCTTGATTTGCCCAGGCTTTTACTCAGTTCTTGTTGAGTCAAGGCATAGGCATCGAGAAGCTTTTCAAAGCCAGTCGCTTCTTCAATCGCATTCAAGTCTTGTCTTTGGAGATTCTCCACCAGAGCCAGCTTGGCCTGCTCCTCTTCAGTGATTTCTCGCACAATTGCCGGGATCTTCTTCAGTTTGGCCAGTTTGGCGGCTCGGTAGCGTCTTTCACCGGCGATCAACTCATAGCCCTGATCGACCTTCTTAACGATAACCGGCTGGATCAGGCCGTGTTCCTGGATGGATTGCTTCAGATCATCGAGCTCCTCAGCATCAAAATCTGTCCTTGGTTGATGAGGATTGGGCCGAATATCATCAAGCGACACCTCCAAAACGCCGGAATCCGCTTGTTCAATTTCTTCTTGGACGCTTAAAAGAGCACCCAGCCCTTTTCCCAGTCCGGTTCTTTTCACAGCCATCACTCACTCCTTTTCAAGAACTCTTTGACAAATTTCTTATAGCTCCAGGCCCCGGTCGACAGTGGATCATAGTCGAATATACTCATACCATAGCTCGGAGCCTCAGCTAGCCGAACATTTCGTGGGATCTGGGTATTATAGACCATCTCGCCGAAATAGTCCTTTACCTCATTGGCCACATCCTTGGTCAGATTGTTTCGGCGATCGACCATATTCAGGAGCACTCCTTCGATTTCAAGTCTGGGGTTTAGTCCCTTCTTGACCATGGTGATCGTCTCGACCAGCTGAGATAGCCCCTCCAGGGCGTAGAATTCACATTGGATCGGGATGATCACGCTATCACTGGCCGTCAAGGCATTGATCGTCAGCAGTCCCAGGGCAGGGGGGCAATCGATCAGGATATAGTCATAGTCATCGACATGAGGCTCCAAGGCATTCATCAACCGAAAATCCCGATCGGTCGCAGTCGCCAGCTCAATCGCTGCCGCCGCCAGATCAGGCGAGGCCGGGACTAGATCCAGGTTGGTCATGATCGGTTGTTTGACTTCTTCAATTTTTTTCAGACCCGATAAAACATCATAGATCGTCGGCGTCTCTGTCGTCCGGGTAAAACCAAAGCCTGAGGTCGAATTACTCTGAGGATCCAGATCGATCACCAGTACTGTTTTCTTCCTCTCAGCCAATCCAGCCGCCAGATTGATATTGACGGTAGTCTTTCCGACACCGCCCTTTTGATTGAATAATGAAATAATTTTGCCCATGGTCACCTCATCATTATTCTACCATTATTTGACGAGATATACCACGGGCATTCGTTTAACTATATTTATATTCATTATTTATCAATGTCTTATCGCTTATAACGGGTTGCTCGAAGGAGTACCGGCCCGCCGAGGATATTTCTGATCGAGTGGCTTGGTCTTACCAAAGACCGCCAGGATATGCTTGGCATCGCCTAAAGAGTACTCGATCGTATGGTGAAGCTCTAGATCCAGCTCATCCATGGCATGGGCTGATTCCTCAAGCTCCTGATTGAACTTCTGTGACTTATAGCAGACGATCTGGCCATCGAGTCGACAAAAGCCCGCCATATACTCAAGCAGAACGGGTAGGGGAGCAACCGCTCGCGAGACGACAAAATCATACTGCTCCCGGTGCTCCGGTAGATGGGCCAGATCCTCGAACCGGCCGTGATGGACGGTGACATTATCGAGCTCGAGCTCTTGGGCTGTTTCTTTGATAAAGGTCAGCTTCTTATTGACCGAATCAAACAGATGGAAGGCTGAGTCGGGGTGGGTGATGGCCAGCGGCAGTCCGGGAAAACCGGCTCCGGTGCCAAGATCTGCGATCTTCATACCGGGCGAAAACGCCAGATAGTCCACCAGGATCAAGCTGTCCTTGGTATGCCTGATATCATACTCCTCCGGATCGGTGATCGAGGTCAAATTCATGACCTTATTCTTCTCCAGCACCAATTGCTTTAGCCGATCGAGCTTCTGTTTTTCCATATCATACTCTCCTCTTGGTCTCCAGATAGATCAAAAGCACCGACAGATCCGCCGGATTGACCCCGGAAATTCGGGATGCTTGACCCAGGTTTTCCGGACGACGATCAGCCAGCTTCTGTCTGGCTTCGATCCGAAGACCCGAAATACTGTGATAATCGATATCCTCCGGAATCAACTTCGATTCCAGACTCTGAAACCTTTCAATCTGCTTGAGCTGTTTATCTATATACCCTTTATACTTGACCTCGACTTCGATACCGCTCAGAACCTCCGGCGGGATATCGCCCCGGGTCTGATCGATCGGCCCCAGCAGGGCGTAATCGACCTTGGATCGCTTTAACAGATTTTTGATGCTGACATTCTCATTCACCGGTGTCTCACCGATCGACTCCAGCAGCGGATTGATCTGATCCATCTTGAGATTCGTCGTTTCGATCCGCTGAAGCTCGGCCTCTCTGATGGCCTGCTTGGCTTGGAAGCGCTCCCAGCGCTCATCACTGACCAGACCGACCTCACGTCCGATCGGCGTCAACCGGATATCGGCATTGTCTTGCCTTAAAACCAATCGATACTCACAGCGCGAGGTCATCATCCGAAACGGCTCATCCGCTCCCTTGGTGACCAGATCATCGATCAGAACACCAATATAGGCCTGATCTCGTTTTAGAACGATCGGCTCCTCATCCTGCAGCTTTCGGTGGGCATTGATACCGGCCATCAGCCCCTGCGCCGCCGCCTCTTCATAGCCGCTCGAGCCATTCACCTGGCCGGCAAAAAACAGATGCTCGACGAGCTTTGACTCCAGGGAGAGCTTTAGCTGATTGGGATTGATGCAGTCATACTCGATGGCATAGCCCGGGCGCAGCACCTCGACCGCCTTCATGCCATCCATCGTCTTTAGAAACGCCTCCTGGACCGACTCGGGTAGGGAGGAGCTCATTCCCTGGACATAGAGCTCCTTGGTCTTAAGACCCTCGGGCTCTAGGAAGAATTGATGCCGGTCCTTATCGGCAAACCGGGTGATCTTATCCTCGATCGACGGGCAATACCTGGCCCCGGTGCCCTCGATATTTCCTGAATACATCGCCGAGTGCTCGATATTGTCCTGGATCAGCTGATGCGTAGTCAGATTTGAATAGCCCAGATAGCAATCGATCTGATCGATCTCGAGCTTATCATTCATAAAGCTAAACGGGACAATCTCCTCATCCCCCGGATGAAGCGTCAGCTCCGAATAATCGAGAGAATCGGCATGGATCCTGGCCGGTGTCCCGGTTTTAAAGCGCATCAATTCAAAGCCCAACTCCTCGAGCTGAGCCGATAGTTTCTTCGTGTTTTTCAGACCGGCCGGACCGATATCGATCACCTCATGACCGATAAATACCTTACTGCGCAGATAGGTCCCTGAGGCGATGATGACGCTCTTGGCCTCAAAGTGGAGGCCACCTCTGGCCATGACACCACTGAGCCGACCGTCTTTAAAGGTCAAGGCCTCGACCTCAGCTTGACGCAGTGTCAGGCCCGGTTCCTCCTCCAACAGACGCTTCGTTGTATCATGGTATTGGTACTTATCCGCCTGGATCCTGAGCGAATGGACCGCCGGACCCTTGGCCTTGTTCAACATCTTTGATTGCAGGGTCACCGAATCCGCCAGTAGCCCCATCTGGCCGCCCAAGGCATCGATCTCTCGCACCAGATGACCCTTACCGGTCCCACCGATCGACGGATTGCACGCCAGCATGGCGACCGAATCGAGATTGATGGTCAGCAGCAGGGTCTTAGAGCCCAGACGGGTAGCGGCCAGCGCCGCTTCGACACCGGCATGGCCGGCGCCAATCACGATAATATCGTACATAATCTCTACTTCCCAACGCAAAAGTTTGCGAAGACTTCCTGGAGTATATCACCCGAGGCCTCTTCACCGATCAGCCGTCCCAGGTGTTCATAGGCGTTTCTGACATCGACCTCGATATAATCGTAGGCCTCTTGCCGGTCGATCCCGGCCCGAGCATCCCGGGCACTCTTGAGAGCCTCGCTCAGCTCATGGATCTGACGGATATTGCCGATCAGCGGCAGGGTATCATCCCCGCCCAGACCGAAGCTCTGCTCGACGATCTTGTCTTCAAGCTCGGCCAGACCGATGGCTTCTGTCATCGAGGTGGCGATGACTCGCTCGGCCGGAATATACTCGTGCAGATCAGCCGGATGAAGCTTGGGCTCACGATCGATTTTATTTAGCACCACCAGACTTTTCTCCGGCAGGCGCCTCAGCCGATAGATGTCCTCTTCCTCGAGCGGATCATCGGCACTGAGCACCAAGACCGTGATATCGGCCTGCTCCATCGCCTTGATGGAGCGCTCGACCCCCATCTGCTCGATCACATCGGCACTCTCACGAATGCCGGCCGTATCGATCAGGACAAACGGGATGCCATCGAGCGTGATGGCCTGCTCGATCGTATCGCGGGTGGTCCCGGGGATATCGGTCACGATCGCTCGGTCCAACCCACTCAAGCGATTAAGGAGTGAACTCTTACCGACATTGGGCCGACCGATGATGGCCAGCTTGATCCCTTCGAGCAGACTTTTACCCTTATCACTGTTTTTTAACAGCCGCTCCAACAGACTGATCGTCTGATCCATCGTCTGTTCGATCTCACCATAGGTGATCTCAGGCTCATCCTCCTCCGGATAATCGATGCTCAGCGTCAACCTGGCCATCAGATGGAGCAAATCATAGCGCATATCTGAGATCAGCTGCTTCGTATCTCCGGCCAGATGAGCCAGCGCCACCTCATAGGATTTACGGCCCTTCGAGCTGACGAGATCCATCACGGCCTCCGCCTGAGACAGATCGATCCGGCCATTCAAAAAGGCCCGTTCGCTGAATTCACCCGGTCTGGCCGGACGAGCTCCGGCTCGCACCATGGCTGAGGTGATCTCCTCTAGGGCCACCCGACCGCCATGGCAAAAGATCTCGACCATGTCCTCGGTCGTATACGTCTTAGGCGAGGGGAGATAGACCGCCATGATCTCATCGATCACCCGCTCACCCTCCACGATATGGCCATAGACCAATTCCCGCGGTTTTTGTCTTAGGTCGCTGCCTCTAAATAAGGGAGCGACGATATCCATCACTCCCTTGCCGGAGAGACGGATGACGCCGATGGCCGCCTCAACATAAGAGGAAGCAACGGCTACGATTACATCCATGATAAGCTCCTTTGAGCAAAAAAACCCAGCCTTAGCTGGGTCTAGCGATTCAAAAAGATGATGACCTTACGATACGGGTCTTTGCCCTCGGAACGCGTCGAGACCAGAGGATCCTTTTGCAAGGAAGTGTGGATGATGCGTCGCTCGTAAGAATTCATGGGATTAAGCATGATATCTTTTCTTTGACGTTTGGCTTTGTCCGCCATCCGCTTGGCCAGCGATTCGAGTGCTTGTTTTCTTTTTTCCCGGTAGTTTTCACTATCGAGGCTGACATGCATGTACTGGTTCTGTCCTCGGTTGAGGGCCAGTGAAGCGAGGTACTGCAGCGCATCGATGGTAGAGCCGCGTTTTCCGATGATCAGAGCCATGCCTTCACCTTGGATGGTGGCCTCGACCATATCCTCGGTCTCCTCGGCCTCAACGATCGCATCGACGCCGATGCCTCGGACGATGGTTTGGACATAGTCCTCGACCAGAGCGGCGGATTGTCCCGGCGGGGCCGGGGCCGGTTCATCGCTCTTTACAGGCTCTGCGACTTCGACCTTCTTCGCGGGTTCGGCTGGCTTGAGCGGTGCCTCTTTTTTTGCCGCCGGTTCCGCCGGTTTGTCGCGTTTTGTTAGAAGCGACTCCTCCAACTCGAACAGTCCGGTATCGAGCTTGGGTAGGACATCACGCTCCGGCGCGACGCCCTCTTTTTGGGTCACACGGATCTTGGCTTCTCGGGCACCAAAGCCAAACAGACCCTTGGATTCTTTTTCCAGTACTTCATAGGTGACTTCTTCAGCCGTCAGATCCATCTCGATCAGCGCTAATTCGAGCGCCTCTTCAACGGTGCGGCCGGTCTTTTCGATTTGTTTCATGCTACTTTATCCTCTTTCGGGTTGAAGTAGGCATTAAGCAGTCTATCTTGAACGAATTGTAAGATCGTGCTAAAAGCCCAGTATAGGATCAAACCGGCTGAATACGAGGCCCCGCTCATCAGGATGAGCACCGGGAAGACATAGGCCATGAAGTTCATATTCGGCGCCTTCGGTCCATCGGGTGAGGCCTGGACGGCAGCGGTTTGAGATTGCGTCATTTTAAAGGTGATAAAAGTAAAGACAGCGGCAATGATCGGCAAAACACCCGGGATCCTTTCGGCGCCGGACATATTGACGACATTGGCCAAGGTATCAGGGTCGACCAGATTCGGCAGCCACAAAAACGGCTGGTCGATGGCCGATTGGGGCACATAGCTGGCGGCATCTCTAAGCACTGAAAACAGCGTAAAGATGATCGGCATCTGAATCAGCAGCGGTAGACAGCCCGATAAGGGATTGTGATTATGTTCTTTGTAGAGCTCCATCTGCTTTTGCTGAAGGGTTTTGGGGTCGTTTTTGTACTTCTTTTGCAGCTCGTTGACGAGCGGCTGCAGCTTTTGCATCACCACCATGTTCTTTTTCGACTGGATCGCAAACGGCAGCAGGATCAGCCGGATGAACAAGGTGAACAGAATGATACTTAAGCCGTAATTACCCACGAAACCATAAATTCCGCTAAGCAAGCTGGCAATGAGATTCTTAAGCAAGGTTCCTCCTTAGACCAGGGGGTCGTGCCCGCCTGGGTGAAACGGATGACACTTCAGGATCCGCTTCAAACCGAGATATAGTCCCTTTCCGGCCCCGTATTTTTCAATGGCCTGAAAGGTGTAGGTCGAGCAAGTCGGAGTGAACCGGCAGCTCGGCGTCTTGAGCGGTGAGATCTGTTTTTGATAAAACCGGATCACACCTAACAATAGTCTCTTCATCGGATCAAGCGACCCAATTCCTTTTCCATCGTGGTACGCAGGGTAGTGTAGTTGACAGTTTTGGCCCGGCTGCGGGCGACGATGACGATATCATAACAACAGGCGGTTATAGGGATCGACCGAAAGGCTTCCTTCAGTCGCCGCCGGATGCGGTTGCGGACGACGGCATTGCCGACTTTTTTTGAAACGGTGAATCCGACGTGGTTTTGTGACTTCCTTGTCTTGACGACATAGAGCACAAAATACTTCGTCAAAGCCGACCGACCGCGGGAGTAGGCCCGTTGAAATTCATAATTACGCTTAAGCGATGTCATCTGTCTCCCTTAAGAAAAAAGACCACTGCTGGGCGGTCTAGGCACTGAGAACTTTTCTACCTCTGGCACGACGGCGCTTAAGAACTCTCCGTCCGGCTTTGGAACTCATTCTGGCACGAAAACCATGCTCTCTCGAACGTTGTCTCTTCTTTGGTTGGTACGTCCTTTTCAAGTTGAACACCTCCTCTATTTTCAAAGTTTTTAGTCAAATTCATACGCTTAACTATTATACGTTTAAGTCAATCGGCTGTCAATCAAAAACGCTGAAAATTAAGCCGATCGGCCAAATTAATTGTGGATAACCTGCCTTTTTCACCTTGTAATTCCCGGGTCGGGGTGCTAATATAATGATACATGTTGATAACCTGTCGTTTGGATGAATGTTTTATCAAAAATTTTGCAATTTGTGGATAAGTTTGTGGATAAGTGACCGCTTACTCACAGATTTCAGTCCTTAGGCTCCGCCGATCGGCTGTGTATAAGTCAAAGCAAACCAAAATCATCCACAGACCGGTCCAAAACTGTGACTCGTTTTGTTGATCGTTTGACGGGGAAAAACTGTGAATAAAACTGTGGATAGGAAGTGTAACGTTGCGCAAAATTTGGGAACAGATGAAGGATGAACTTCGTCAGCAGCACGATGAATTGAGCTTTAACACCTGGATCGCCGATCTTGATGTCTATAATGAAGACGATCGCTCGATCTTCTTATTGGCCCCGAGCAAATTTGTCCGCTCGATCCTCGAGAAAAGAAAATACCCACAGGAGTTCACTCAGCTGTATCAGCGTCTGACCGGTCAGCCCAAGAGCTTTGTTCTGGTCAGCCTCGAAGACGTCGAGCGCGAGCAGTTTGATGCCTCCGGCCAGGTCAATAAATCCAATCTAAATCCCAAGTATGTCTTTGAGGACTTTGTCGTCGGCTCCAACAACCAGTTTGCTCACGCTGCCTGTGTTGCCGTGGCCGAAGACCCCTCCAAAAGCTATAATCCCTTATTCATCTACGGCGGCGTCGGTCTGGGAAAGACTCACTTGATGCAGGCCGTGGGCCATTATATCTCCAAGAAGCAACCGGATTCCAGGATCCTGTATATTTCGAGCGAAAACTTCACCAATGATTTCATCAATAGCATCAAAAACACCCAAGGGGAATCGTTTCGTGAGCGCTACCGCAATGTCGATGTCCTCTTGATCGATGACATCCAGTTTCTGGCCGATAAGGAGCAGACTCAGGAAGAATTCTTCCATACCTTCAACGAACTCTACCTTAATAATAAGCAGATCGTGATCAGCTCGGATCGGCCGCCAAAGGAGATCAAGACCTTGGAGGAGCGGCTTAGAAGCCGGTTCGAGATGGGCCTTATCACTGATATCTCATCACCCGATTATGAGACCCGGATCGCCATCCTTCGAAAAAAAGCCGAGGTCGATCGTAAGACCATCCCCGATGATGTCTTCGATCTGATCGCCAAAAACATCAAATCCAATATCCGAGAGCTCGAAGGCTCCCTCAATAAGGTGACCGCCTATTCTTCGCTTGTCGGTAAGGTGATCGATGTCGAGTTGACCAAGGAAGCCCTGAAGGAAGTGATCGATCGCAATATCCCAAAGACCATCGATCAGCACTTTATCCGCGAGCTCATCTGCAATTATTTTGACGTCACCGAAAAAGAACTCGACTCCCCAAAGCGGACCAAGCGGATCGCTTATCCCAGGCAGGTGGCGATGTATCTCATCCGAGAATATACCGACCTGTCACTGCCTAAGATCGGCGAGATCTTCGGTAACCGCGACCACTCGACGGTCGTCCATGCCTGTGACAAATTGACGGGCGAGGTCGAGAACAATCCCGAGACCAAGGAGATGATCGATCAGCTCAAGGAGCGCATGATCGGTTGACCCACAACCGCCTGTGGACAAACGACTTATTTTTGGGGATAAACAGGGCCTGTGAATAAGCTCAATTTTATCCTTTTTCTATCAACAGATCTGTCCAAAGGGTGACCCGTTCAAATTCAAATGCTATAATGACTTATACACATGATACACAGCCCCTACTACTAAGACTATTTATGTATTAATATAATTAAGCCGCAGGAGGAGTCATGAAATTTACTATCAATCAACGAGAGATGATCTACGCGCTCAATATTTTAACCCGAGCCATCTCGACCAAAACGACCATGGAGATCTTAAAAGGGATCTTTATTGAAGCGAAGGCCAACCATCTGACGATGAAGACGAATGACCTGAGCATGTCGATCATTATCGAGATCCCGGCTTTGGTCGAAGAAGAAGGGGTGACGGTGATTGAGAGTTATCTGTTTAATGACATCATCCGAAAGCTGCCTGACGATGCCATCACGATCGAGAAGAAGACCGATCATATCTCATTGATATGCTCACAGAGTAAGTATAAGCTCCTGATGATGGATGACGAGACCTTCCCCAAAGTGCCTGAACAGACCGATGGGGTGGAGATCGTCATCAATCAAAGCGTCTTCTCCAATATGATCAAAATGACCAACTTCGCCGTGTCTCGCGATGAGACGAGAGCCATCCTGACGGGCTCTCTCCTCGAAGTCAAAAACAATGTAATGAAGATGGTCAGTATCGACGGCTATAATATCGCCATCAAAAAGGTCGTGCTCCAAGACGCGCCGGATGCTTCGGTCATCGTACCGGGCCGGACTCTAAACGAGATCCAAAAGATCATCGGCTACAATGTCGATGATGAGATCAGCCTGGTGATCGGCAGCAACTATATCACATTTGAGTTTGATAATGTCAAGATCATCTCAAAGGTCCTCGAGGGCGAATACATCAAATACGAACAGGTGATCGAGAGCGAATTCGGCATTGAAGTCGATGTCGACAACCGCGAGTTCTATGATGCGATCGACCGGGCGGCCCTGATGGCCAATAAGTCACGCTCCTATATCGTCATCTTTGATTTTGAAAAGGATCAGGTGACGATCTCCAGCCAGTCCGAGATCGGACAGGCCAAAGAAGAAGTCGAAATCAACAATACCGGCAAGAACATCCGGATCGGTTTCAACCCGAACTATCTGATGAAGGCCCTAAGAGTCATCGAAGACGAAGAGCTCGTCCTTCGCATGACCTCACCCGTCAGACCCTGCTTCATCCAACCGAAAAACAATGACTCCTACGAATACTATCTGGTCCCGATCAGGATCAATCAATGAAACAAGTAACCATCAAGACGGAGTTTATCAAACTCGACGGTCTGCTAAAATACAGTGATATCGTTCCCAGCGGTGGCCTAGCTAAGATCTTGATCCAGGACGGCTATGTCAGCCTAAACGGTGAGGTCTGCCTGATGCGCGGTAAAAAGATCAGACCGGGCGATCGGGTTAAGGTCGACTATCCCGAGGGCGATATCCTGGAAGAAATCGAAGTGATAGCCTAAATGATTCTATATAAAATAGCCGATCCCCATGAAGCGGATCTTTTAAAACCGATTTTCACCGAAAACGCGGTCCCTTTTGATACCGCCATTTTGCGTCAATTCCTGCGTGAACCCACCTGCCAGCTCTATCTGGCCATCGAAGACGAGGTGGTCATCGCCTATGCCTATGCCCATCTCCAGCTCCATCCTGACGGCCGGGTGACGCAGTTTATCAACAACCTATTCGTCTCAAAGACCCATCGCCGGCGTGGCATTGCCACCGAGCTATTAGGCTTTGCCCTCGATGATGCGGCCGAGATCGGTTGTCATGAAAGCCTCATGAGTGCCGATCCGCTTAACGGTGGCGTGAGGCGTCTGATGAAAAAGTTTCCTCACGACACCACGGACGAGCGACAATTTAGCATCAAGCTTCGCTGACAGGCCAGGGACCTGTCATTTTTTTACCTTCTTTCGGGTAAGAGTAAGCTAGAAAGTGAGGCAAGCATGAGAGGACTATATTATGATGGCGCTTGGCAAGAGCCCATCTCAAACGATACCATCGAGGTGGAAAACCCGTTCACCCGTCAAATCATCCAAACGGTCATAGCCGCATCAGAAGACGATGTCGACCGGGCAGTGAAGAGTGCCAAGGCGGCCTTTCCCGAGTGGAAGAACACCCCGATCGATCAGCGGATCGATCTGATCAAACGCTTGACCCTTAGACTCGAAGCCAGACGAGACGACTTCGCCCGGATCATTCGAGACGAGCTGGGCTGCGGCAAGGACTTGGCCCTAAACACTCAGTTCCTGAGCTATATCAAGGGGATGTTCACCTATATGGAGGAGGCCAAAAAGATCGAGCTGGCCGAAGATCACGTAAGCTATACCGTTCTAAAAGAACCGGTCGGGGTGGTGGGTTGCCTGACGCCGTGGAACTACCCCTTTGGCCAGATTATTCAAAAGATCATTCCGGCAGTCATCATGGGAAATACCGTGGTGCTAAAGCCGTCTCAAAAAACCCCGCTCTCAGCCATCGAGCTGTTTAAAGAGATCGATCAGGTGGGTTTTCCGCCCGGCGTCTTCAATCTGACGACCGGTCGCGGCAGTGAGGTCGGCAATGTCTTGGCGACCCATCCCGATGTCCAGATGATCACCTTCACCGGATCGACCGAGGGCGGTAAAGAGATCGCCCGACTGGCCAGTCAAGGCATCAAGCGAGTCATCCTGGAGCTTGGAGGAAAATCAGCCGCTGTCATCCTAGAGGGAGCCGATCTGAACCTGGCGTCTAAACGCATCCTGTTCACCGTCTGCTCCAATGTCGGACAGACCTGCTCGGCACAGACCAGAGTGCTCTATCCGGAAGGACTTAGGGATAAGCTCATCAAAGCCCTCGAGCGTCAGGCCAAGGAATTTCCATTTGCCACCCCGGACAATCATGACACCCGAGTCGGTGTCCTATCCTCAAAAAAACAACAGGAACGGGTAGCCGGCTATGTCGATCAGGCCCTAAACGATGGGGCAGAGCTCGTCATCGGCCAACCGCCGAAGGATCAGGCCGGCTACTATAGTGAACTGATGGTGTTAAGCGGTGTCAGTAACAGCGACACCATCGCCCAAGAAGAAGTGTTTGGCCCGGTGATCGTCTTGATCCCGTATCAAACCGAAGCCCAAGCGCTCGAGCTGGCCAATGATAGCATCTACGGCCTAAGCGGCGCAGTCTATGGACCGGCCGAGCAAGCGATCGAATTTGCCAAGGGCATGGACACCGGCCAGATTTTCATCAATGACGGCTCCGGCAGCGGTGCACCCTTTGGCGGCTATAAGCAATCGGGCTATGGCCGAGAGGGCGGCAAATACGGTCTGCTTGAATTCGTCGAACTGAAAACGATATTCACCCCCTAGACTTACCACAGCCAAGGGAAACCTTGGCTTTTTTGTGTAAATCTTTCCTGCGATCGGGTTTATCCATAGCAATAAACTCTTAAATCAGTCATAATAAGAACAGAAGGGTGGACGCATGAACTGGAAACGAAATCTATACATATTGTGGTTTACCCAAACGCTCTCGACCATGAGTTTTGGCTTTGGCGTACCGTTGATCCCATTCTATATCCAGGAGCTGGGCGTGAACGATCCGGCTCAGATCAACCTATTTGTCGGGATCCTAAACAGCGCCCCGGCCGTCACGATGGCCTTGGTGTCTCCCATCTGGGGAAAGCTGTCTGATCGCTACGGAAGAAAACCGATGATCATTCGGGCCATGGCCAGTGCCTCGATCATCATTGCCCTGATGGGGATGGTAAAAGACGTCAATCAACTCGTCATCCTTCGGACCTTTCAGGGACTCTTCACCGGCACCGTGGCCGCCGCTTCGACCTTTGTCGCTGCCGGCACACCCAAAGAAGATCTGTCCTATGCCTTGGGCTTTTTATCCTCATCGACCTTTTTAGGCTCTTCGCTCGGTCAATCCCTGGGAGGCCTGGCGGCTGAGACCTTCGGCAACCGGATCAGCTTTTTTATCGGTGCCGCCATCATGAGCTTTGGGGTGATCCTGGCCATCACGCTGCTAAAAGAAGACCCATCGACCTTTGGTAGGACCGATAAAGAAAAACAAGCCACCATGCAGCTAAAGGATTTGATCGCGCTGGTCGGGATGCTTCTGATCATGCTGATGCTCCAGCGCTTTGTCCGATCGATCTTTGACCCCTTTATGCCGCTCTATCTCCAGCAGCTAAGAGGCCCCGACCGGATCAAAGCCGTCACCGGCTATGTTCGAATGGCCATCAGTATTGCTACCGCCTTGGCCGGGCTGACCTTGACCCGACTAAGAGGCGATAAGACCAAGACGGTGGTCGGACTGCTACTGATCACCAGCCTGTTTGCCGCCAGTCTGCTCATATTTAGAGGCTTTTGGCCCTTTGTCATCCTGTTTACCATCATGAGCTTCTTTTTGGGCGGCATCGAACCGCTGATCACGAGCATGTCGGCTGAGCGGGTCGATTCCAGAAACCGCGGCACCTTGTTTGGCTATCAGGGAATGGTCGGTAGCCTCGGCTGGATGATCGCACCCTTGGCCGGAAGCTTTCTATCGATCCGGTTTGGCGGCTATGAGGTGCTGATCGTCACGATCATCATCGTACTGCTGATAAACTTCGCCATGTCATTTCACGCACTAAAGAAAAAGGAGGAGAACGTATGAAAAAGTTACTGATGATCCCGGGACCGACCCCGGTGGTTGATTCGATCCGTGAGCAAATGGCTCGTGATACGGTGGCCTTTGGCGATCCGGGATTTATCGACGATTTTAAGCAGGTCCTAAAGGATCTAAAAGAATTGTGGAGCTGTGACGGAGAAGCCTTTGTCGTTGCCGGCAGCGGCAGCCTCGCCATGGAGATGGCACTGGCCAATACCCTCCAAGCAGGCGATAAGCTCCTCCTGGCCTCGAACGGCTTCTTTGGGGATCGCTTCATCGAGATCGCTGAGCGAAAGGGGATCGACCTCACGCTGCTTCAGGCCGAGTGGGGCCAGACCATCACCCCTGAACAGGTCGATGATAAGCTAAAAGACGGCGGCTTTAAAGCCGTGGCACTCACTCAGGTCGATACCTCCACCGGCGTCCTGGCCCCTGTCAGGCAGATCGGTGAGGTTGTGGCTAAGTATGACGATGTCCTCTTTATCGTCGATGGCGTTTGCTCAGTCGGCGGAGAGCCGGTAGACCTTGAGGCCGATCAGATCGATGTCCTTTTTACCGGGTCACAAAAAGCCTTTGGGGTCTGTCCGGGACTGATGATGCTCTGGGCCAATCAAAAATCACTGGCTCGTCGAGAAGCTCTGGGACAGATCCCGGAATACTACTGCGACTATCAGAAGTGGCTACCGATCATGCAGGACCCGGCAAAATACTTTGCCACCCCGCCCATCAATCTCATCTGGGCGCTTCAAGAATCCATTCGCCTCATGAAGCAAGAGGGCCTCGAGCAGCGCTATCAGCGCCATGAGAAAAATGCCAAGGCCATGCAACAAGCGTTTGAAGCCATCGGCTTTAGAATCCTGGCCGATAAAGACCACCGAGCCCACACCCTATCAAACCTGCTCTATCCGGCCGGCATCGATGATTTGGCCTTTCGCACCAAGCTGGCTGAAGAAGGCGTCCAAGCCGCCGGCGGTGTCGGTCAATACGCCGGAAAGATGCTAAGAGTCGGCCATATGGGCAATGCCGATCAACACACCATGATCGCTACCCTAGCAGCCCTTGAGCGGACGATGAAACACTTTCAATCAGACTTTGAGTTAGGCCGAGGCGTCTCGGCCTACCTGAGTGCACTGGAGCAGTCATGAGCGTATTTACCATTCGAGGCGTCATCCCGCCGATGATCACTCCGTTTCGAGAAGACGGCTCGCTCGATCTATCGGCTCATCAAGCCAATATCAGGCGCTGGAATGAGACGGCCATGGCCGGCTATTTGGTCCTGGGCTCAAACTCCGAGGCCGCCTTTTTAAACGATCAAGAAAAGATCGACCTGGTCAAGGCGACCGTCGAAGCAGCCGAGGAAGACCGTCTGATCCTGGTCGGCTCCGGTCTGGAATCGACCCGAGAGACTGTCCGCTTGACCAATGAACTGGCCAAGGTCGGCGCTCAGGCAGCCTTGGTCTTGACCCCGAGCTACTACGGCGATCAGATGGGAGAGGCCGCTCAGGTGCAATACTTCATGGAGGTCGCCAACCACAGCGATATCCCGATCTTGATCTATAATGTCACCAAATACACCCATATCAATATCTCGCCTCGGGCGATCTGTCAGCTGGCGTCTCATCCCAATATCGTCGGGATGAAGGACTCCTCAGGCAATATCCCGCAGCTCATCCAGTTCCAGCAGGTGATCGATCGGCAGTTCAATCTGTTAGTCGGCACTGCCTCGGCTTGGTATCCGGCACTCGATCTTGGCGTCCAGGGGGCCATCATGGCCCTGGCCAACTGTGCCCCTGAGGCTTGTGTTGAGATCCAAACGCTGTTTGATCAGGGGGATCGGGCCGGTGCTCAGGCCTTGTATCGCCGGATGTTTCCCGTCAATCTGGCGGTGACCAATACCTTCGGCGTAGCCGGCCTCAAATACGCCTGTCTGCTGCTGGGCTATCAGGCCGGGCATGTCAGACGACCGCTGTTGGATCTGAGCGAAGCCGACAAAACTGCCATTCGACATATCCTCCTCGAAGCCGGACTGCTTGAATAAGGAATACCATGTACCGACAACTCTTTACCACCTTCTTTAAACTTGGACTATTCACCTTTGGCGGCGGATACGCGATGTATCCGCTGCTTCAGCGTGAGGTGGTGACAGAAAAAGGCTGGGCGACCGAGGCCGAACTGATGGACTACTATGCTCTGAGCCAAGTCATTCCCGGGATCATCTCGGTCAATACGGCCAACTTCATCGGCTATCGTCAGCGGGGCAGACTCGGCTCATTAGCTGCCGTATCAGGCTTTCTACTGCCATCGATCATCATCATCTTTGCGCTGTTTAGCCTGTTGACGCAGTTCTCGTCGCATCCTATCGTGCAGCACGCCTTCTCGGGCATCCGATTGGCGGTCTGTGCCCTGGTGCTTCAGGCCGTGATCAAGATGAGTCGGGTCGGACTGATCGATCGGTTCACGCGGCTGTTATTTATCGTGACGATGCTGGTGATCTTGATCTTTTCACTGAACCCGATCTATATCGTGATCGCCGGTGGTATCCTGGGCGGATGGGTGAGGCTTGATCGTGACGCTGCTTAAGCTGATCTGGGAATTCTTCCTGACGGGGATGTTTGCCATCGGCGGGGGACTGACGACCTTTCCTTTTTTGATGAATATGAGTCAGAAATACGGTTGGTTCTCAGCCGAAGAATTGATCGATATGATCGCCGTCAGTGAATCGACACCGGGAGCGATCGGCATCAATATGGCGACCTATGCCGGACTGAAGGTATCGGGTCCGATCGGTGGGATCTTGGCGACCATCTTTTTAGTCATTCCATCGGTCGTGATCATCTGGGCGATGCTGCCGTTTCTGGATAAGTATCGTCAGTCGCGGCTGGTCGATGGCATCTTCTATGCCCTGCGTCCGATCTCGGCCGGACTGATCGCAGCTGCTTTGGCTCGTATCATGCAGATCAGTTTCTTTTTTCCCTCGGAGGCCCTCCTGGGTCCGATCCACTGGTTGGCAGTGGTGATTTTCGGTCTGTTTTTCGGACTGATTCGGCTAAAACCGCAAATACACCCGATTTTAGTCATTTTAGCCGGTGCACTCATAGGGATACTACTTAAGCTCTAAAAGGCCTAAAACTTGAGATTTTTGCGATTTAATGGTATAATGTCATCGGAAAAAGGTGATTTATGAAGCTTGAACGAGCCCGGTTATACCATGTTCGAAATTATCAAGACGAGGTCTTTTTTTTCAGTCCGGGATTAAATCTGATACTGGGAAACAATGCCCAGGGCAAAACCAATCTACTTGAATCAGTCTATATTGCCTGTATCGGAAAAGCCTTTCGTACCAACCGTCTGCGAGACATCCTGATGATCTCTCAGACGAACTACGAGCTCAGGCTTATTTTTAATGATGGCAGACGGGACTGGGATTTTCGCCTACGGGGAAACGGCTCTGAGCGGACGATGACGATCGATCAGCAAAAGATGGAGAAACGCTCCCAGCTCTTTGGACTGTTTCCGATGATCCTGTTTTCGCCCGAACACCTCAAGATGGTGCGTGATGGCCCCTCGGCCAGGCGCTCCTTTCTCGACCGGGAGATGTCACTTCAATCGAAGGCCTACTTTCACGAACTGATCCGCTATAACAAGGTGCTGAGTGCCAGAAATGTCCTGCTCAAGGACCAGGCGCCTGAGCCCACCATGCTCGATGTCTATGATGAGCAATTGGTCCGCTATGGCACCACCGTCTATGAGCGGCGAAAAGAATTTATTGAGCAATTATCGAAAAAGGCGATGGAGATCCATCATGAGTTCACCAATGGAGCAGAACACTTAAGGCTCGAGTATGAGAGTGATCTCAATAAGCCCGATGACTACCTGGAGAAGCTTCGTCAGACCAGAGCACGTGATCAAAAGCAGGGGACGACCGGCTACGGCATCCACCTCGACGATATGTCGATCACGATCAATGACACCGACGTCCGACGCTTCGGCTCCCAGGGACAGGTGAGGCTGAGTGCCTTATCGATCTTTCTGGCCCTGACCGGCTTTATTGAAGCCGGCCTTGGCATCAAGCCGATCATCTTATTAGACGATGTCTTTTCCGAGCTCGATCGCGACCGAAAAGCCAATGTCCTAGAGCGATTGGCCGACTACCAAACACTGATCACTGCGACCGATACCGATGGCTTAGCTGAGAGCCTGATCGAACAGGCTCATATCATCACCATCGAAAACGGCCGGAACATAGGAGGCAAGATTGACCAGTTCGAATAACTATACAGCAGATAAAATACAGGTGCTAGAAGGCCTCGAGCCGGTCCGAAAACGTCCCGGGATGTATATCGGTTCGACCGGATTGACGGGCCTGCACCACTTGGTCTATGAGATCGTCGACAACTCGATCGACGAAGCCCTGAACGGCTTTGCCGACAAGGTCGAGGTCATCATCCATGAGGATCACTCGGTCGAGGTGGGAGATAATGGACGGGGCATCCCGGTCGATACGCACCCCCGGTTGGGTAAACCGGCGGTCGAGATCATCCATACGACGCTTCATGCCGGTGGTAAATTCAATAACGAAGAGTATAAGGTATCGGGCGGACTGCACGGGGTAGGTGCCTCGGTCGTCAATGCCCTGAGTGAGCGGATGGTGGTCCAGGTGTGTAAGGACGGCCAGATCCACCAGATCGGCTTTAGCCGAGGAGAGGTGGTCGAACCGCTCCATGTCGTCGGAGCGACCGAAGACACCGGCTCACGCACCATCTTTTTAGCCGACGATACCGTGTTTGAAACGGTCGAATATGACTATAAAACGATCGAAAATCGGCTGCGAGAAAAGGCTTTTCTCAATAAAGGCGTCAAGATCCTATTCACCGACAAACGCTACGATAAGCACAATGTCTTCCACTATGAGGGAGGCTTGCGCGAATTTGTCGAATATATCAATACCAATAAAAAGACGATCCACGCCAATGTCCTCTACGGGGAGCGAATCAAAGACGACATCATGGTCGAGATGGCCATCCAATACACCGACCAATATACCGAAAGCGTCTATACCTTTGTCAATAATATCAACACCCCCGAGGGCGGCACGCACTTGACCGGTTTTCGAAGTGCTGTCACCCGGGTGGTCAATGACTATGCCAGAAGCCACAATCATCTGAAAGAAAACGATGAACCGCTGACGGGCGAGGATATCCGTGAGGGTATGAGTGCCGTCATCTCGGTCAAGGTGAGTGACCCGCAGTTCGAGGGTCAGACCAAGGCCAAGCTCGGTAATTCCGAGGTCCGTGGAGCGGTCGAGTCGATCACAGCCGACATTCTGGATCAGTATCTATCCGAAAACCCGGCCGATGCTAGGGTGATCGTCGATAAGAGCATCCGATCGGCCAAGGCCAGGATCGCTGCCCGTAAGGCGAGAGATCTGACCCGACGAAAGGGGCTGCTCGATGGCTTCTCGCTGCCGGGTGCACTGTGGGACTGCTCGGAGAAAGACCCGGCTCTGAGTGAGATCTTCCTAGTCGAGGGAAACTCGGCCGGCGGCTCGGCCAAGGATGCCAGAGACTCGAAGACCCAAGCGGTCCTACCGCTTCGCGGCAAGATCCTCAATGTCGAAAAAGCCAACTTCGCCCGCATCCTTTCGAGTGAACAGATTAGAAATATGATCACCGCCTTTGGTGTTGGCATCGGCGATGAGTTCGATGAGACGAAGCTTCGCTACCATAAGATCATCATCATGACAGACGCCGATGTCGATGGCGCCCATATCCGGACGCTGCTTTTGACCTTCTTCTTTCGCTATATGCCGTCCCTCTTAGAGCAGGGCTATATCTATATCGCTCAGCCGCCGCTCTATGGTGTCAAGTATCGGGGCAAGATCCAATACGCCTTTGGTGAAGAGGAGCTGCGAGAGCTGATGGAGAATGCTCCCGGCGGAACGACCATCCAGCGCTATAAGGGCCTGGGTGAGATGGACGCCGAGCAGCTGTGGGATACCACGATGGATCCGGCACATCGGCTGCTGCTAAAGGTCAAGGTCGAGGATGCGATCGAAGCCGATCAGATTTTTACGACGCTGATGGGCGATGCGGTCGAGCCAAGACGGCTCTTCATACAGGAAAACGCTACCTTTGCCGAGCTGGATATATAGGAGGACCAGGTGGAAGAACAAACGAACGATCGATTAAGAAAGGTCGATATCTCACAGCAGATGGAGAAGGCGTATATCGACTACTCCATGACGGTCATCACCTCTCGGGCACTGCCCGATGTGCGCGATGGCCTAAAACCGGTCCACCGGCGAATTCTCTATGCCATGCATCAGCTGGGACTGACCAGCGACAAGGCGCACCGTAAATCGGCCGCCATCGTCGGAGAGGTCATGGGGAACTATCACCCTCATGGTGACTCAGCCATCTATAATTCGATGGTCCGTTTGGCTCAGACCTTCTCGATGCGCTATCCGTTGATCGATGGTCATGGGAACTTCGGTTCGATGGACGGCGATCAACCGGCGGCCATGCGTTATACCGAGGCCCGCATGAGCGGGCTGGCCAATGAGATGCTAAGAGATATCGATAAGAATACCATCGATACGTATCCCAACTTCGATGAGACGCTCCAGCAGCCCTGGGTCTTACCATCGAGGTTTCCCAACCTCCTGGTCAACGGCGTCACCGGAATAGCCGTCGGTATGACGACCAGTATCCCGCCGCATAATATGGGTGAGATCATCGATGCTACGATCCACCTGATCGATCAGCCCGAGGCACCGCTCGATGATCTGCTCGATATCATCCAGGGGCCGGATTTTCCGACCGGTGGCATGATCATGGGCCGAGAGGCCATGCGAAAAGCCTATCGGACCGGTCTTGGTCGGATCAGGCTGCGTTCTCGCGTCAATATCGAGGAATCGGGTCGCGATCGCTTCCGCATCGTCGTGACCGAGATCCCCTACATGACCAATAAGGCCAATCTGCTCGAGGGCATCGCCAATCTCGTCAAGACCAAGCGGATCGACGGCATCACCGAGCTAAGAGACGAATCGAATCTCAAGCAAGGGGTCCGGATCGTGATGGAGCTCAGACGCGATGTCAACAGCCATGTCATCTTGAATCAGCTGTATCGCCATTCAGGCCTTCAGACGGTCTTTTCGATGATCTTTATCGCGCTCGACCGCGGGGTGCCAAAAACCTTTACCTTAAAAGAACTGATCGAAAAGTACATCGAGCACCAGGAAGAAGTCGAAACTCGCCGGGTGCAGTTCGACCTGCAAAAAGCACTCGATCGAGCCCATATCGTCGAGGGTCTCTTAAAGGCACTCGATCATATCGATGAGATCATCCGGATCATCCGCTCGGCCTATGATGATGCCAAGGAGCAGCTGATGGCGGCCTTTGCCTTCTCAGAGATCCAGGCCAACTCCATCCTGAGCATGCAGCTGCGACGGCTCCAGGGTCTGGAGTACGATAAGCTCCATGATGAGCTGCAGGAACTGTTAAAAAACATCCAGTACTATAATCAGGTCCTGGCCGATCGGAATCTATTGATGTCGATCATCAAGGACAACCTACTCGAAATCAAACGAAAATACAATAATGAGCGTCGGACGACGGTCGAGATCGATGGCGATGAGATCGAGGATGAGGATCTGATCGAAGAAAAGAAAATGATCATCACCATGACCAAGCGCGGCTATATCAAGCGGATCGATCAGGAGGTCTATCAGTCGCAGCACCGCGGCGGCCGAGGGATTGCCGGTCTTAGCATCCGCGAGGAGGATGTGGTCGACAATATCTTCTCGACCTCGACTCACTCGACGCTGCTCTATATCACCAATCACGGCCGGGTCCACCGCCAAAAGGCGTATTTCGTACCGGAATCCTCACGTCAATCGCGCGGCACCCCGATCGTAAACCTGCTTCAGCTTGAGCCGGAGGAGATCGTGACGGCCGTCATGCCGATCGATGATTTTGATGATCGGGTGATCATCATGGTGACAAAAAAGGGTATGATTAATAAGATCGCCTTAGCCAGTGTCGATTCACGTCGCAGCACGGGTCTTAAGCTGATGAAGCTCGATGAAGACGATGAGATCATGCACGTCCAGGTGACAGATGATACCAAGGATATCTTTGTTGCGACCAAGAAGGGCAAAGCCATCCGGTTTGAGCCCTCGTCGGTCAGAGTCCTTAGCCGTGACACCCGAGGTGTTCGGGCCATCAAGCTCCAAGATGATGATGAGGTGGTCTCGGTCGCTGTGATCGAGCCGGGCTGTGATATCCTGACAGTCACCGCAAAAGGCTATGGCAAGCGAACCCCTGAGTCACAATATCGCACACAGGGTAGATATGGGTATGGTATACTAAACTACAATCTGTCCGATAAGACGGGTGATGTGATCATGAGCAGCGTGGTCGATGAGGAGGATGAAGTCCTATTGATCAACTCCCTCGGTACCGTGATCCGTGTCAGAGTGTCTGATGTTTCGGTCATCGGCCGCTATACCCAAGGGGTGCGGCTGATGAGGATCGAGGACGATGTCACATTGATCGCCGCGACCAAAGCGATGGAGATCGAGGATGACAACGGGCTCGAGCCGGATGATCAGGATCGTCCGAGTCCAGACATCACTGAGCAAGACGATGAAGGTTTAGTCGAACCTGACGAATTAGAGAACGAAGAGGAGTAAACTATGGCCTTAAAGGTACGCAGCTTATTTTCAGAAAGAAACGACCGCTGGGAAGTCAAAGTCATCGGTGAGGTCGATATCGATTCGGCGGATGAGCTGAAATTAAAATTGGTCGATCTTCTGATGGAGAAAAACCGATCCATTTTTATCAATGCGGAGGATATGGACTATATCGATAGCACCGGACTCGGTATGCTGATCGGGATCGTGAAACGCTTAAAAGCCGAGAACAACGATCTGATCATCGTCAATCCCAAATCCGGCATCCTGAAATTGCTCACCATTACAGGTCTCGACAAAGTGTTTACGGTACGAGAGGAGTAACTGATGGATTTTTTCAGTTTGACGATACCAAACAAGAAAGAGTTTGTGAGTTCCGCCCGATTGTTGGCTACCGCCATCGCCGGTTTGAGCGGCTTTGATGTCGAGAGCATCGAAGATATCCGCATGGCGGTGGGAGAAGCCTGTAATAATGTCGTCGTCCATTCACAGGACTCCGACAAGATCGATCTGGAAATCGAGCTGGGTGAGGACAATATGCGGATCTCGGTAGTCGACAGCGGCGCCGGCTTTGAGCGGCACCTGGCTGAAGGCATCGATCCCGACAAATATGAGGGCTCAGGCCTGGGCCTGTTTATCATCGATGCAGTCATGGACGATGTGGAGATCCACTGCGGCGATGAGAACGGAACCACTATTACTATGACCAAAAAAAGATAAAGGAAAGCTATGGGACAACAATTTAAGGACATTGATTCGAAAGAATTGTTCCGACGCTATAAGGAGGATCCGTCCCAGGAAGTCCGTGATGAACTCTTTATGCGCTATCTGTATATCGCCGATATTCTATCCAAGAAGTATATCAACAAAGGGATCGAGTATGAGGATATCTATCAGGTGGCTTCCTTAGGTCTCCTGTTTGCGGTCCAACGCTTCGATGTGGACAAGGGCTATGAGTTCTCAAGCTTTGCCACCCCGACGATCGTTGGTGAGATCAAGAAGTATTTCCGCGACAAAGGGTGGACGATCCGGGTTCCCAGGCGTATCCAGGAGTTATCGAAGAAAGTGACGGTGGCAAGAGACCGCCTATACCGCGATCTAAACCGCGCCCCGACCATCTCAGACATCGCCGGCTATCTCGGGGTCACCGATGAGGACGTGATCGAAGCCATGGAGGCCTCCAAGGTCTATTCTCCCAAATCACTTGATCTGGAGATCGAATCGAGCAGCGATGACCGAGATGTCAAGCTGATGGATATCATCGGAGAAGAGGATAAGGTATTTGAGGCGATCAATAACCGCGACTTTATCGAATACATGATGAAAAAACTCAACCCGATGGAAAAGAAGATCATCAGAGACCGTTTCTTTGAAGAGAAGACGCAGATCACGGTGGCTCAAGAGCTCGATGTCTCGCAGATGACGATCAGCCGTCTGGAGAAAAAGATTTTGTCGAAGTTCCGCGAAGAATACGCCAAGGTCTTGGAAGTCTGATTCCGGGGAGCGCTATGATTTTTAGAAACCTGTCACAAAAGAATGCCCAACATATTGCTTATCGCTGGAAATATAAAGGAGATCACGCCCGCTATACGCTGGCGAAGGACCCGACCAGTCAACAAGAGATGCTTTCGAAAAAATTACGTAAGAAAAATTTCTTCGAAGTCATTGACGAAGATAAGCTATTCGGGTATCTTCAAATAGAGGATAAAGAAGATGGCCTCTGGCTCACCTTCGGTATGCGACCGGAGTTGACCGGCCAAGGTAGAGGACAAGCCTTCCTGGATGCCATTCTTGAGTTTGTCAAGGAGAAGCACGGGATCGATAAACCGGTCCTGCTGGCAGTCGGACTGTTCAATGAGCGAGCCATCCATCTGCTCCGAAAAAATCAATTCTACGATATCCAAACCAGAAAGTTCAATCTCGACGATGGCAAACATGATTATGTCGTCTTGAGACGAGACTGGTAGTATATCAGCTGATGTAGCCCAGTTGGTTAGAGCGCTGCCCTCACATGGCAGAGGCCGGGGGTTCGAGTCCCTCCATCAGCACCAAAAGAAACCCCCGTAAATGGGGGTTTTTCAATGGGTTTGAGAGTTTTGTGAGATTAATAAAAATTAGATAATTCGACTTAAATCGACTTAGATTGAGTTCGTTGCCTACACGTTGCCTACAAATATCAGCACAAAAATTAGAGATAGACATCAGAGATATCTCTTAAAATACGAATGGTCTTTCAATAAGTCAATCCCATCAATTCCATCCATTTCCATAAACAAACTCAAGATGTGCCTTCTCAATCTCTTCTAATCGATAAATGCCTTCATTTCGGGATACTTCATCCATCATTTGTTCAATTACTGAAATGTATTTTACTTCTCAT
>DUPT01000052.1 GCA_012838225.1 Tissierellia bacterium | reverse complement strand
GATGACCAGAAAAACCAGCGCTCGGTAGAACCAGGTATTAAACGGTTGCGACAGGATCAGCGGCATAAAGATAGCCATCGCCGCCGCGATCGCCACCACGATCGGCGTATAGATCCGGGCAAACCTCGTAATGAACTGCTCGGTCTGAGCCTTTTTATTGGCGGCATTCTCGACCAGTTCTAGGATCTTGGCCACCGTCGACTCAGCATAGACTCGGGTGACCGCCATCTCGATCGTACCTTCACCGTTAACGAAGCCACCCAATAGCTCACTGCCTTGTTTAACAAAGCGCGGCACCGATTCACCGGTGATATTGGCGGTCATCATATGGCTCTGGCCCGAGATCACCTCACCATCAAGGGCGACCTTCTCACCCGGCAGGATCAGGATGCGGTCTCCGATCTCGACCGCTTCGGGAGCAATCTCTCGGGTCTGTTCGCCATCCTTTAACCGGACCTTCTCCACCCGAAGATTCATCATCGAGGCGATCGATCGGCGTGAGTGATCGACGGCTCGGTCCTGAAAGTACTCCCCAATCTGATAGAACAACATAACAGTCACACCCTCAGGAAACTCCCGGATGGCAAAGGCTCCCAGGGTGGCGATGGTCATCAGAAAGTTCTCATCGAACACCTGACCGCGGCGGATATTGGTGATCGCCCGCCATAAGACGTCGTAGCCCACTAGGATATAGGCCGCCAAAAGTAGGGGCACGCTATACTGCGTCACCACAAAAGACAGACCATATAAAAGGATGGCACCGAGGATCCGCCACAGATCATGGGGCGAAGACTCTTCGTGGGCATGCGCATGATCCTCAGCCGATACCAGCTTGATGCCGGGCTCAATACCCCCGGCAATCTGCTCGATCAGCTCGGTCGCTACCGGATCATCTGAGTGCAGGATGAGCTTCTTGGTCGCGAAGCTGAGACTGGCACTGTTTATATTCGGTTGCTCTGAGAGCCTGCGCGAGATTTTTTCGGCGCAACTGGCACAGGACAAACCTTCAAGATAGAATTCACTCCGCATGTCTGATATGCTCCAGGGCTCGATCTAAAATATCGGCCACATGATCATCGTCTAAGGAATAGTAGACGACTTTGCCTTCCTTACGAAATTTCACCAGCTGCTGGGCCTTTAGGCCGGCCAATTGATGCGACACCGAGGACTGTGAGGCCTCGATGATGACGGCCAGATCGCAGACGCAAAGCTCTCGTTGTCTTAGGGCCTCAAGTATTTTAAGTCGGGTAGGATCGGAGAAGGCTTTTAACAGCCCCGCCATCCGCTCGATCTGATCCGCCTCAGGCATTGCCTGACGGACCTCCTCGACCGCTTCTTCATGGATTATGATGAGGTCACATTGCATAGAGTACTCCTTCATATGATTGTGTGTTCATATATTCATATGGTAGCAGACTCTCAGGTCGGAAACAACCCCCCGTCGTACGAAAAAATGAGCCTCCCCTGTTCGGAAGGCTCATAGCTATATTATAGAAAGGTTCCTATTGGATCAACAGCCGAATCGTTTCTTCCACCTCAGGCGAAATGGCTAGCGGTCCGCCCATCAGCAATCCTTCTTCAAAGTCTTGCGACTGGATATAGTTGATGGTGGTCGTTGATAGTTGCTCCGGATGAAGCAGTACGATCGGTTGGTGATGGATCGCGGCATAGACGGCGGATACCAAGGCATCCGGGAAGTCCTCACCGCTGGCTCCGACAAAGGCCGTCGGTTGTTCAAAGTAGCGCTCAGCGATTGAGATATTGGTGTGATAGCGGGTCAGTCCCGATACACGATCTACCCGGTACCCCAGGTTGATCAGCTCGATCATCACATCTTGTGAGATGACACTTTCGCCGCCAACGATGGTGATATCGCGGATACCCCAGTCTTTGAGTGCGTTTCTCGTCTGAAGGTTCAGACTATCTACGTCATTGAGCAGGATCGGTGAACCCGCTTGAGCGGCGACCGGTACGATGCCCAAGGCATCGGCAAAGCTGGTGCCGCTGACCAACCTATCTGAGAGATCAGCCGATCGAACACGTACTGCTGGTCGGCGGTGAACAGGCCATCTCTGAATTGGTCGCTCAACAAATCCGTTTGATCATCAACGGTTTGGACTGACCCCCTAGCAGGCATAGTAAAG
>DUPT01000051.1 GCA_012838225.1 Tissierellia bacterium | reverse complement strand
GATCTGAGTGACGGCATCACCTATGAACAGGCCAAGGAGAGGCTCAATGCACTCGGCCTCTACGCCGAGGTTGAATCGGCCATCTATCATGACACCATAGCTAAGGGCTATGTCATATCGCAAAAGGAAGCTCCCGGCACCATGGCCAGACATAAAGATATCATCCATCTAACCGTCAGCCGTGGGCAAGAGCCCTCTGGTATGCCTGATTTTATCAACCTTACCAAACTACAAGCGATTGAACGAGCAGCCGGACTACCGATCACACTTGAATTTGAAGAGGTGTTTGATCCGGAGGTTCGTAAGGGTCTCGTGCTTGAACAAAGTGCCATCAAGGACTCGCGGATCGAACCGGGAATGACAGTCCTACTCACGATCTCCAAAGGCTCAGAAAATGTCATGGTCAAGGTACCAGTGCTGACTGGAGAAACAGAGGAAGAGGCCGATCGAATCCTGCGTGAAGCTAACCTCCGTATGGAAACAAGTCAGCGCAATTCTGATACGGTACCCGAAGGGCAAGTTATTTCCCAAAGACCCTCAGCCGGCACCGAGGTCAAAGAAGACTCGATCGTCGATGTGGTGATCAGTCTAGGACCAAAGATCAAACGAACTAAGGTGCCGGATGTTACCGGTATCCTGCATGCGGATGCGATTGCCGCTCTGCGTAATGTCAAGCTGCAGAACTCGTTTACCGAAGAATATTCCGATACAGTCGCTGAAGGACTGGTCATTTCCCAATCACCTGTTCAAGACACCGAGGTCGATGAAGATACGGTGGTCAACCTCGTCATCAGTCTCGGTCCAGAGACAGTCAGTGTCCCCAGTGTCACCAATCTGATCCAAAGCGAAGCCTCAACGATTCTGAGTAATGCCGGTCTCAAGATGACCTATACCGAGAGCTTCTCCGATACCGTTGCTATGGGCTATGTCATTTCCCAATCCCCCGGCGTGGGGGCATCAGTCGCCAAAGGCAGTACGGTCAGTGTTGTGATCAGTAAAGGTCCTGAAGACGCCGAGGAGATCGTTTATAAGGAGCTCAAGATCGTAGTACCCTATAGTGATATTCCGACCGATACGTTCACCGTATCGATGGCCTATGAACTGGATGGCGAGAGAACTGAAAGTAAAGTGATTGAAGCCACCAAGGATCCAAACGGCACCGAGTATACCACGATCGTGTCGATGCCGGCCGGCTCGACCTGGTATCTCTATATCAACAACAGTCAAGCCCCCCTCCAGCAGGGCAGGATCCAATGATCCCGGGACGGATCATTTCGGCCATGGCGGGCTTCTACCACGTCAAGGCGGAGGGGCAGACGTATCTGTGTCGCCCCCGAGGCATCTTTCGCAAGACCCAACACACCCCGGCGGTGGGAGATCTCGTCATGATCACGACCGATGGGCCGAAGGGTACGATCGAACGGATCGCTGAGCGATCGACGCTTCTGACGCGTCCGTTTGTGGCCAATGTCACCTCGGCACTACTGCAATTTTCAATAAGAGATCCTGCCCCGGATCTCTTATTGCTTGATACCTTGATCGTCAATTGTCTCTATCATGATATCGAGCCGATCCTGCTGTTCAATAAGACCGACCTTAACACCAAGGCGGAGGCGAAGGCATTGGCCGAGATCTACCGGGCCTCGGGCTTTGAGATGCACTTTATCAGTGTCTTGGAGGGCGATGGCCTGACCAAGCTGACCGAAGCACTGGCCGAGGGGATCTATGTCCTGGCCGGCCAATCAGGCGTCGGGAAGAGCTCGCTCATCAATCAGCTGGCCACCACCGAACTGGCGGTCGGTGATATCTCGAAAAAGCTCGGTCGAGGCCGCCATACCACCCGGCACACCTCCTTGGTCGAGCTCAGAGACGACGTCTACCTGGTCGATACCCCGGGCTTTCAAAACCTCCATCTCGAAGCCGGCATCACACCGGAGGATATTGTCGAGGGCTATCCGGAGTTTTTCGAGCTGGGAGATTGTCAGTTTTATAATTGTCTCCATCAACATGAACCGCGCTGTGTGATCAAGCAGGCCTATCAGTCCGGCCTGATCCATCCCAGACGCTATGACAACTATTTGATCCTGCAGCAGCGACTGCAGGAGAGAAAGGAATACTGATGAGTCTGATCGCTCCGTCCATTCTATCGGCCGATTTCGCTTATTTGGCCCAGGATATTCAGGAAGTCGAAGCCGCCGGCGCCGACTGGCTGCATTTTGATGTCATGGATGGGCAGTTCGTGCCCAATATTTCGTTTGGTTATAAGGTGTTGGAGGATATCAAGCCCCATACCGATCTGGTGATGGATGTCCACCTGATGGTCCGGGAGCCGGATCATTTGATCCCGGAATTTGCCAAACGTGGGGCCGATATCATCACGGTCCACTATGAAGCGATCAAGGATCTGCCGCAAACGATCGATCTGATCCGCTCGCTCGGCTGTCGGGTGGGCCTGAGTCTAAAGCCCGATACCCAGCCTGAGAGCCTGGAGCCGTATCTGTCTCAGCTCGATCTGATATTGGTGATGAGTGTCTATCCCGGCTTTGGCGGGCAAGCCTTTATCGAAGAGACGATGGAATCGACCGCCTATTTTGTCCGGCAACGCCGGATCCACGGCTATCAGTACCTGATCGAGATGGACGGCGGGATCTCGCCGAAAAATGCCCAGCGGCTGAGTCAGGCCGGCGTCGACGTACTGGTCGCCGGATCGGCTATTTTTGGGGCCGAGGATATCCCGGAAGCCATTCGACAGATGAAGGAAACAAAGTGAAGACCTTGATCATCGCCGCCTCGAAAGTCGATCAAGATCAGCTGAGGCGTCTGGTGGCCTGGGCCGATCGAACGATCGCCTCTGATGGAGGCTATGATCACGCCCAAGCGATCGGACATCGGCCGGATATAGTGGTCGGAGATCAGGACTCGGTCCAAGCAACGATCGAACCCGAGGAGCTCTATCCTCAGGAAAAGGATTTCACCGATCTTGAAGCCGCCTTGGCGATCGCCGCCAAGGACTCGGATGAGATCATCATCGTCGGCGCGACCGGCGGCCGACAGGACCACTTCCTCAATGCCATCATGCAGCTCTTTAGCTATGCTATCCCGATCCGACTGATCGATGACCAAAATGAGATCTGGGTCGAGACCGGCGCCTTTTCTTTTTGGTCCGACTATCCCTATTTCTCATTGATCCCGCTCGATCCGGTCACGCTCAGCATCCGCGGCGCTAAGTATGAATTGACCGACCGGTTGGTCGAACCCAATAAGAGCCTGACGATATCGAATGAGCCGCGAGGCCGAGTCGAAGTCAGCTTTCGTCAGGGCCGAGTGATCGTGGTCTTGAGTAGAGACGCCTAAACTAAAAAAACCCCCAACGGGGTTTGTTTAGATTGCGCGGCGGATTAAGTTCGAACGTAGACAACGGGTACAAACCTGGACGCGTCTGACGGCATTTTTATCATCAATGATACGAACGCGCTTCAGGTTGGGCTTCCAAACACGCTTGGTGTGGTTCAAAGCGTGAGAGATCTGATTACCGCTGACATTGCCTTTGCCGCAGACAAAGCATTCTCTTGCCATGTTCATCCCTCCTTTAGTTCTAGGTCAACAAAAGTCATTATAACAAAACAACCGGCTGATAGCAATAGTTTGAGGCTATCTTTGGCGTTTTTTACGTCTCACCAAACCATTATAGCAGACATTGAGCCGATATAACAGCCTCATTTTTTTAACAGCCCTTGGGACTGTCGCTCTTTTAGGGTAAAAGGTGGAGGGTGAGAAGTCGGCCCAAAGCTTGCAGACACCTTAAATATTGGGTACAATATCATGAGTATACAGGAGGATTTCATGTCAATTGAGTTAAATAATAAATACGGTTCGATCGTGATCAGCCCCGAGATCATTGCCGAGGTGGCGATGAAGGCGACCACCCAGTGCTACGGCGTCATCGGACTGACGGCCAAGCCGGCCAAGTCCTTTGCCGGGCTGCTCAAGCCGATCAAGGGGGTAGGGGTGATCGATTCGCCCGATGGCATCACGCTCGATCTCTATGTCATCATCCAATATGGTGTCAATATGGTCGCCGTAGCCGAAAATATCATGGACAGTGTCCGATTTCAGATCGAGCATCAGTTGAGTCTGCCGGTGCGCGATGTCAATGTCCATATCGAACAAGTGAGGGTTAGCCAATGAACACGTTAACTTTGGATGCCCAGCAAGTCGTCCGCATGTTTGAACAGGGCTTTTATCAGCTAGAAACCGATAAGGAGCTGATCAACGGCCTCAATGTTTTCCCCGTTCCGGACGGCGATACCGGCACCAATATGGGCCTGACCATGCAATCGGCCATCGATACGATGCGAAAGGCCAATCCCTACACGGTCAGTGAAGCCGTCAAGGCGATCGCCAAGGGCTCGCTCATGGGCGCCCGGGGAAACTCCGGGGTCATCTTGTCTCAGATCCTCGGCGGCTTCGCCAAGGGCGTTGAGCACGCCTCAGAGCTGGACGTGGCGGCCTTTACCAAGGGACTGAGCCAAGCGGTCGAGACCTCGTATAAGGCGGTCATGACACCGGTCGAGGGCACGATCCTGACGGTGATCCGGGAGCTGGCCGAGGGCCTGAGTGACAAGGATTTGAGCGGCCTAAGCTTTGAGGAGTTCTTTCCGCTGGTACTGGAGCTGTCGGAAAAGTCACTCGAAGATACCCCCAATCATCTGCCGATCCTGCGCCAATCGGGCGTCGTCGATGCCGGCGGAAAGGGGCTCTTAAGCATTCTCGAGGGCTTTCATAACGCCATCACCGGTGATATCAAAGACGAGCTCAAGCCCAACTTCGAGGCCCAAGCCGTCGAGTATCATCAGGAGCTGACCGATATCAAATTTCAGTACTGCACCGAATTTGTCCTCCACAAGCTCGATGGACATATGGAAACGCTGCGCGATCGCATCCTGGCGATGGGAGACAGCATGGTCTTTGTCCAAGACGATGAATTCGTCAAATGCCATATCCACACCAATCATCCCGGTGAGGCCCTGGAAAACGCCCTGCAGTTCGGGGAATTATTCAGTGTCAAGATCGAAAATATGAAGGCGCAGCATGATGAGATCATGAGCCATCAAACCGGCCATACCGATATCCCGAAAAAACCGATCGGCTTGGTCGCCGTCGGAGCCGGCAGTGGCTTTGAAGCCATCTTTAAAGACTTTGGCGTCGATGAGGTGGTGATGGGCGGACAGACCATGAACCCCTCGACCGAAGACATCGTAGCGGCGATCGAGCGCATCCACAGCGATCATATCCTGATCCTGCCCAATAACGGCAACATCGTCCTGGCGGCCAATCAGGCCAAGGAGGTCATGACCGATCGCCAGATCGAGGTGGTCGAATCAAAGACCATCCCACAGGGCATCACCGCCCTGATGATGTTTGATGGCGAGGCGTCTTTAGAAGACAATGCCAAGGCGATGACGGAGGCCTTGCCGACCGTTGAGACGATCCAGATCACCTATTCGGTCCGGACCACCAAGCTCTCGGGCTTTGCCATCAAAGAAGGCGATATCATCGCCCTGATGGATAAACGGATCATAGCCGTCGAAAAGACGCCCGAGCGGGCCCTTCGTAAAGCCCTGCTGGAGATGTCATCCGACTATGAATTGGTCACGATCTATACCGGAGAAGAGGCCGAGGCCGCCAAGACCGAACGGGTTCGCCGTGAGCTCGAGAAGAAGTTCCCGGAAACCGACTTTGAGGTCTATACCGGCGACCAACCGGTCTACTATTATATCGTCAGTCTGGAATAAAAGAGGCGCAAGCCTCTTTTTTAGGAAGTGATATGCTGAGTGATCTAAAGGGTCTAGGAAAAAGAAAACTGCAGCTCCTGAATGAACTGGGTATCTACGATACCCGTGATTTGGTGTACTATTTTCCGGCCACCTTTGAGGATCGACGGACCCCGGTCGACTTCTGGCAGGACTCGACCGGCTATTTTGTCGGCCGAGTCATTCGAAAGCAGCTCTACCAACCCCGAGGCAAAAAGTCGATCCTGACGATCGAGGTCGCCGGTGAAATCCCGGTCCGGGTGCTGTTTTTCAACTCGAATTACTTAGAGCCGGCCTTTGTCTTCCAACGAGACTATGTCTTCTACGGCAAGCTCGAGCGCAAGGCCAACCGGCTGCAGATGGTCCATCCCGCCTTTGCCCCGATCGAAAAGCAAGCCGGCTTTCTCGATCTGGTGCCGCGCTACCGGCTAAAAAAGGGTCTCTATCAAAGCGATATGATGAGCTTTATCGATCAGATCCTCGAGCAGCCCTTGCCGGATCTGTTCGATCAGACAGAGCGGGAGGCCTGGGATCTGATGCCGCTCGCGGAGGCCCTTAGACAGATGCATCGGCCCAGCGGCAAGGAGAGCTATAAACGAGCCCTTTATCGCCTGATCTACGAGGACTTCTTTCGCTACCTGATCGCCAACCGCTCGCTTCGACAGCAGCCCAGAGAAGCCTACCGGATGGATCGGCAGCTGATCGATCGCTTCCTAGGTCACCTGCCGTTTGATCTGACCCCGGGACAGCTCCGGATCATCGATGAGCTCTATCACGATCTGACAAGCGGCTATCAGATGAGCCGACTGATCCAGGGCGATGTCGGCAGCGGCAAGAGCGTACTGGCCTATTTTGGACTGTTTGCCGCCGTCAGTGCCGCCCGTCAGGGCGTCTACCTGGCGCCGACCGAGCTGTTGGCCACGCAGCAGGCCGAGCAGTTTTCGACCCTTTTTCCCGAGATCAGATCCCAGCTGTTGACCTCAGTCACCAAGCAAAAAAAGACCATCTATCAGCAGCTCTTACGCGGTGAGATCGAGGTCCTCATCGGAACCCATGCCGTGCTCCAAGAGGCGGTCCGGTTCAAAGCGCTTGATATGATCGTGACGGATGAGCAGCACCGCTTCGGCGTCAATCAACGCGAGCAGCTAAAGGACAAGGCCGATCTGCCACATATCCTGATGATGAGTGCCACCCCGATCCCTCGCACGATGAGCATGATCATGCACCAAAATATCAGCCTGTCGAATCTGAGCGATAAGCCGGCCGGACGACTGCCGATCCAAACCAAGCTGTTGCCCGAAGCCAAACGAAACCTTGCCTATCAGCATATCCAATCGGAAATCGATCAAGGCCATAAGGCTTATATCGTCTTTCCGCTGATCGAGGAATCCGATGTGCTTGAAGCCCAGTCGCTCGAGGAAAACGCCCTAGAGCTGACCAAACGCTTCGGCGACAAGGTGGCCTTTCTTCACGGCCGAATGAGCAGTGAGGATAAGACCCGGATACTTGAGGACTTTAAGGCCGGACGCACTCCGGTGCTGGCCGCCACCTCCTTGATCGAGGTCGGGATCGATGTATCGGATGCGACGGTGCTGCTGCTGAGAAATGCCGAGCGGTTTGGCCTGAGTCAGATCCATCAGATCAGAGGCCGAATTGGCCGATCCGATCTGCCCTCGACCTGCTTTTTGACCTATCAGTCAAAGATCCCCGAACGGCTCAAGATCTTGGCCGAGGAGGATGACGGCTTTGTCATTGCCGAGAAGGATCTCGAGCTGAGAGGGCCGGGAGAGCTGATGGGGACGCGTCAAAGCGGCAATTTCCAATTCCCGGTAGCCGATGTGTTTCGCCACAGCCATATCCTAAAGCAGGTCGATGCCAGACTGAGTCCTGAGATCATTGAAAAATATCAGACCAGGCTGCATGAAGAGGTCAAGCTATGAGAGTCATTGCCGGTTCCGCCAAGGGCGTCCCGCTCCAAACGATCAGCGAACGGACCACCCGGCCGACGATCGATCGGATCAAGGAAAACCTGTTCAATATCATTCGTGACTTTATCCCGGAGGCCAGGGTGGTCGATTTCTTCAGCGGTTCAGGCGCACTGTGTATCGAGGCTCTCAGCCGGGGGGCGGAGCGGGCGATCTTGATCGAGGCCAATCCCAAGGCGGTCCGAGTGATCCGCCAGAATCTGGCCAAGACGAAGCTGAGTGATCAGGCTGAGGTCTGGCCGGGTGATTTTCGTCGCTATCTCGACCAATTGGCCGAGGCCGGACCCTTTAGTATCATCTTCATCGATCCGCCGCATCGCAGCGGGCTGGGGGAGGAAGCGCTTCATTTGATAAATCGGTATCATCTTTTAGAAAATGATGGTATAATTATCGGTGAACATCACGCTGATGAGGATTACGGCGATACTCTCGCCGGATTCGAGCGGGTGAGACAGGTCACCTACGGCAACACGGCCATCAGCATCTATATGAAGGATGAGAGCGATCAATGAATATGATTTATCCCGGGAGCTTTGACCCGATCACCAACGGACACCTCGACATCATTCGCCGAGCCGCCACCCTGGCCGATACCTTGTATATCGCCGTGATGGTCAATCATTCCAAGAGCCCGATGTTTTCGATCGAAGAACGGGTCGAATTGATTCAGCAGGTGACAGACGATATCGACAATGTCATCGTGATCACCTTTGAAGGCCTCCTGGTCAATGTCTTCCAGACCTATCCGATCGAGGCCATCGTCAAGGGGCTGCGCGCCATCTCCGACTTTGAATATGAGTTCCAAATGGCCCAGATCAACCGGGAAATGCAGCCTCGGGCCGAAACGCTCTTTATGATGACAAACCCGGAATGGGGTTATCTTAGCAGTTCCCTGGTCCGTGAGATCCACGGATTGGGCGGAAAGATCGATCAATTTGCCCCACCGTTGGTCGTATCAGCGATGAATCGAAAATTGGAGGAAAAATGAAAGTTCTAGAACTAATCGAAGATTTTAACCGAAAGATCGAAGCCACACCCAATATGCTCATGACCAAAAAAGTCCTGATCGAACGAGATGAGCTGGAGAGTCTCTTGACCAATATCCAGACCTTCTTACCGGATGAGATGAAGCATGCCAAGTGGATCAAAGAGGAACGGGAAAAAATCTTTTCCGATGCCAATGCCGAAGCCGAAGAGATCGTCCTCGAAGCCAAAAAGAAAGAACGCATGATCATCGCCGAAGCCAAAGCCCAATTCGAAGCCATGGTCAATGAGAACGAGATCCTGCGTGAAGCAGAAGAGCGGGCCAATGAGTTGCTCAACCAAGCTCGGGAAGAGGCCAGGTCCGTTCGACTCGGATCCTATCAATACTCGGAGGATCTGTTGCTTGATCTCCAGGAAGGCTTTGAGAAGAAGCTGACGGAGATCAATGACGATCTGAGAGCCCTCCAGGAATTTCTCCAACGATAAGAGCGCAAGCTCTTATTTTTTTCTAAGGGGTTAAGATGGCATCTGTCGTACGAACGCTTGAAGAGCATATCCGGGATCTCTATCGGAGCTGTCCCGATCTGTCAGCCGGTGAGGTGCTGCGCTCCGCCCTCGACTCCGACCAGATCTTCGATCCGGCCTTGGCCGAAGCCAATCGCTTCAGCCTAGTCCGACTGGCCGATGATTGGCCGCTAGCTGCCGTCCGCCAACTGATCCGGTTGTTTTGCGATGCCCTGAAAAACCCTTCCGGCCTGCTTCGCTTCCACTACGCTCAGGCGATCGGAGAGCTGACCGGCCGTCATGATCTGCCTTTGATCGAGCAAGCCAAGCTCTTCATCGAGCCAGAGCCCCAGGAGACTGACCTAGGTCTTAGGGCTTATTTTGGCTACTTTTTAAACGGCTACCAGCGAGAGCGGCGAGATATCGACCAGCTCCTGGCGCTGGAGCGGCATCTGAGATCGCTCGATCAATCGAGCTGGGTCAGCCTGGTCTTTCAGCTGCCCCAAGACGCCCTAAATAATGAGCAGTACCGAATCGCCCGGTCGATCCAATCACTCGATGGCCTGCGCCTGCTGCAGCGTTTCTATCAATCGGGCTTTCCACTGCCCGAGGCCAAGCCGTCTCGGTCGGTCCTGGTCCAATACGAACGACTGGCACCCTCGCAGGAGAGGGATCGGTTCGTGGAGTCGGTCAAATCGACGACCGAGCTGATGATCGGCTCGTTGACCGATACGGCGCCCGAAGGACTGAAGCATTCGACGATCGAGTTTTTAAGTGAACGAGCTCGGCTGCTGCCGGCTAAGCGGGCCTATAATACCCTGATGCATCTGGTCCAGCTGATGAAGCTCGATCGGGACATCGCCGCCGGTCTGCATGCCCGCGACCAAGCGATCGAACTGCTTCGACTGTTAACGCCGGCCGAGGTCGACCGCCTGGTGATCGAGCTCAGAAACAGTCTGGGCGTCAGTGCCTCGGCCCATATCCCGGCGATCCCAAAGCTCTTATCGGAGGCGCTTATCCGAAGCCCGGCCAAACGCTGGACGCAGGTGATCGACTACCTGCATGAGCTGATCAAGGTGGGTAACCCGTTGCAATCGGTCCAGGCCATCCAGACCATCTACTATCTGATCGCCCGTTCAGGCAGTGTCGAGCTGCAATCGATCCTGTTGCTGTGCCTGCTAAGCGGCGCGGCCCATCACCGGGATGATTTGGCGGTGCTGAGCCTGACGACCATCGCTCAGCTGCTGTGGGATCGTAGACTCGTCAGTGAGGCCTTGGGGCCGATCCTGCCAAAGCTTCTGTTTACCCTCGAGCATCGATTCACCACCTCAACGCGGCTCGCCTATTTCTACCAACCGATCCGCCGGATCCTTTCGGAGACGATCGATGAGCGAACGGAGCTGAGGGATCAAAGCCGGCGTCCGGCCGCCTTTTTCCCGGGCTCATTCGATCCGTTCAGTCTGGGCCATGAAGCGGTCGCTCGGGCGGTGGCGGCCCTGGGCTATGATGTCTATTTGGCGATCGATGAATTCAGCTGGTCGAAACGGACTCAGCCCAACCGCATCAGACGAGAGATCATGCGGCTCTCGATCGCTGATGAGCTCCACTTGTATGAATTTCCCGAGACCATCTCGATCAATATCGCCAATGACAAGGATCTGCGGGAGCTTCAGTCGCTCCTGGGTGAGGATGTATCGCTGATCGTCGGTGAGGACGTCATCCGGGGCGCTTCAGCCTATCGCCAGGCCAAGCTGATCAGACGATTCCACCATCTGGTGTTTGCCCGATCGGAATCATCCGATATCGAGGCCGTGGCGGCAAAACTGGGTCTGTCGATCGAGCGCATCCCGCTCAAAGGCTATGAGGCTATCTCATCGAGCCTGATCCGCTCGGGCCTGGGTTCACGCCGGGATATCTCGCAGTTGATCGATCCGTTGGCCCGTCGGTTCATCTATGAGCACGATGCCTATCAGGATCATCAGCTGACAAAGGACGCACTCGTGCTGAGTGATGATCATCTTAAGCCGGTGATCAGCCTCGGCTCACACAAACTGCACGATCCGATCAGTGGTGCCAAGATCCATTTTCACTGTGATGAGACGACGCTTCGGATCGATCAGTTAGAGGGCGACTTCTTTCATCTGGTCTGTGATGTTCTGGCCGAGGCGGCTCGTCAGGGGATCGCTCGGGCCACCACCTCGACCGACTATCCTGAGCTGCGAATGATCGGTTTTCTGGACAATCAGGTCGATCTTCGGACCCCGTGCAGCCTGCACTTTGATCTCGATGATCTGATCAAGGACGGCTATCGTCAAGACGAGCGCTTCCTGCGGACCCTTCATGAGACTCGACAAAAGCTGTTGCTTGAGATCGGCCGGCTCTACCCGGGGCATTTTATCCTGCCGCTGTATCAGCACCGGGTCTATCAGCGTCTGGCCCAGCTCATCACCCAAAAAAACGGTGTCGAGCTGACACCGACTGACCCCAAACGCTTAGGCCCCTATCTGGCGGTGCCCTTCGGTGAGATCCTAAAAAAACGGGTCCTGCCCAATACCGTCACCAAGTCACTCCATACCGAGAAGTACTTTGCCTCGGATCTGAGCCGCTGGCAGATCGAGGAGTCGCCTGATTATATGGCCCTTGAGAATCAGGTGCGGATGATCGAGAGCTTCGATCGGCCGATCCTGTTAGTCGATGATCTCTTGAACAAGGGCTATCGGCTGCGGCGACTGATGCCGCTGATGCAAGAGATGAGGCTTGGTGTCGATACGCTCTATGTCGGCTTGATCTCTCAGCAGGGCCGAGCGATCGCTCGGAGCTATGATCTCGAGGTGCAGGCGGCGTATGAGCTGCCAAGGCTTCGCCACTGGTTTGCCGAGAGCAAGCTCTATCCTTATTTGGGCGGTGATTCGGTCTATCACGTATCCTCCGGTATATCGCCGGCCTTTTGGCCCTCGATCAATCTGATCTATCCGTATAATCGGATCCCGTTTCTAAGCCAAATCCCGATCGAGGCTCAGTACAGCTTCTCACGGGCTTGTCTGGATCATGCCATCAGCCTGCTGGAGGTGCTCGAGGAGCTCTATCAACACCAGACGGATCGCTACCCGCAGCTCAGACATCTGCCCGAATGGGTCAGCCTACCGCGCCATCCCTATTATGGCCGAGGCATCGTCCCGGAAGAATCACGTAAACCTTCACAGCTCCTACGCCAGGACCGCGAATGGCTAGATCGGATCAAAAAATGAAACGAACCCAGTGGACACCCAACCACTATCATGAAGACTGCTACCTGGAGGCCCCGGATCTGGGCCGTGTCAGAACGCTTGGCATCATCGGTCTGGGGGATGTCGGGATCACGATGGTCCTGGGACTGATGCTCTACGGACAAGATCGCTATGATGAATTGATCCTGGTCGATCCCAATGAGGCCAATCGAAACCGGCTGTCGCACGAACTGAATCAGATCCGCTCTCTTGTGACGACCTTTCCAATGGTCACCCTGGCTGAGCCGGCTGAGCTGGGCCGAGCCGATATGGTGTTTTTTGTCGCCTCGGTGTCGGTGCCTAAGGTCGGTGAGCCGGTGACAGACGCCCGACTGGTGCAGTTTGGGTCAAACTGGCGGCTCCTAAAAAGCTATGCCAACGACCTGCTCTTACAAGGCTATCAGGGCCTGTTTGGCGTCGTCAGTGATCCGGTCGACTACCTGGCTACGACGCTGATCAGACACTTTTCGATCGAGCCGGCACGGGTGATGGGCTTTGGTCAAGGGGTGATGGCCGCCCGGGCCGCCTATTACGGCGGAGCCGGTGTCCGGATGTTTGGCCCGCACGGTCAAGGACTGTTTGTCGCCAACGACGCCAACGATTTTGATTTTGAGACATCACTGGAGCTGAGTGTATTGACCCTCAAGGAAAACCTGCTCATCCGAAGCTTCGGCTATAAGCCCTATCTGGCGCCGGCCCTCTCTTCGGCCGCCATCGCCATCACCGATATGCTGCGAGGCCAAGTCCACTACAGCTCTCAGTATCTGGGAAATATCGCCTGGGGCGAGCGCTACCGCTTCACTGAGCAGGGACTGCTGCTGGAGAAACTCGACAATCCCTCGCTGCGCCGGAAAGTCCAACGGACCTATAGGGAGGTAGGGGAGGCCTATGAGTCTGCAAGTCGTTCGCTCGAATAGACCCGACCGGTTGCTCGATCAGATGCTTGAGCACTTTCAAGCCGATCACTCGTTTGAGGGTGAGAAGGTCGTGTTTGGCCTAAGTCTCGATGAGTATGGCCGAGATGATCATATCTATCAGCGCCTAAAAGACGACCCTGAGGCGTTTCGATCCGGTGTCGGCTCGGTCCTCATCACCAGTTCGAGTGATCTCTATACCAAGGAGGCGGCCAAGGAAATCATCCACCTGCTAAACGGTCGCGGGATGGAGTTTCCCGGACATTCAGTGATCGAGGCCATACAGGATCTAAAGAATATGCGGAAGTGGGCGAGAAATCTTGAGACCGATCGCTTGAGCGCTCTCCTGGCTCAGGCCCGGCAGGCCGGTCAGCGCCTGGCCGCTTATACGCCGACGAAGGTCAAAAAGCTATTGGTCCTCCATGCCAATTCCCGACCGGATCGCTCGAATACGATGCAGCTGTTTCGCGAGGTCGAACACCACCTTAAGATCGACTATCTGGCGATCGAGATCCTGGATGAACATATCAGAGACTGTGCCGGCTGCTCCTATAAGACCTGCGGCTACTACAGCTCGATCCAGTCGTGTCATTTTGGGGGCCTTTTCACCGATAGGATCCTTCAGCAGATCGATCAGGCGGGGGCACTGCTCTTGCTGGCTCCCAATTATAACGACGCCTTAAGCGCTAAGATGATGGCGGTGGTCAATCGGCTGAGCGTCCTATATCGCCGAGGACCCTTCTACGATAAATACGTCTTTGCCCTGGTCGTCTCAGGCAATTCCGGCTCGGACAGTGTGGCCCGCCAGATCATTGGGGCCTATCATATCAATAAGGGCTTTCGTTTGCCGGCCAGGTTCTATCAGCAGGCGATCGCCAATGATCCGGGCGAGATCCTTCAAGACCGATCGCTCCAAACAAAAACCGGGCAGTTTGCCCGGGATCTGATGCGTTATATCGAGTAAAAAAGAGAGAAGCGATGGCTTCTCTCTAGTTATGAGTGACTTGGTTGGACTGGATCGTAAAGTCATCCAGGTAGATGGTGTCGCTTAGGCGGGAGAATTCAAGCTCCAGCTTATCGATCAGGTCGGTCTCGAACCGAAGCTGCTGCTCGGTCCAGGCCTCATCGATCGTCAAGACGATCGTTTGACGGGTGATCTCTCGGCCGGCCTGATAGCCGATCACAGTCAGATCGACCGCCTGGCGGGCGCCGGTCTTGATCGAAAAGGCCAGATTGACCTCGCCGCTCAAAAGGACGTCTTGCGTATAGAAGGCGTTTTGACCCGGCTCGACCTGGATCGCTCGGTGGCCCGACTGATACGTCTCTTCCGAGTACTGGGCCAGATGGAAGCGGAAGGCATCGAGCTCATCACTGGCGACGGTCTTTGGTTCATATGACAGGGTCTGCTCATACGGCAAGGACCAATTGCCGGTCGAATCCTTGACCTTTAGGCTGACTCGGTAGTCGCCGGGCTGGGTGAGGGTGGTATTGATGCTTGGCGTCTGATACTGACTGATCAGCTCGCCCTCGAGATAGACGCTCCAGTCCCATTCGGTGATCGAGTGATTGCTGGGCGAATAGCTCTCATCCAGAAACAGGAAGGTATTATCGACCTGTTCGATCTTAAACAGGGCATTGAGGTCATTGACCGCCTTGATCTGGATCGCCTGACGCATGGCAAACGAGGTCGTGCCGACCATGATCAGGGCGATCAGGACAAGCGAGACAAACTTTAGATTGAAGTATTTGACGGGGCTTGTGACAACGACTTCCTCCTCGGGCAGCATCAGATTGTCCTCGACGAACAGATCGTTGATATAGACTTCCTTGACATCATCGATGATATTTTCGATCGAGAAGACGGCCGTATTATTGGGCAGGTTTCGGAAATAGTTTTTAAAGTTAAATAGCGACAAGTCATTGTCGATCAAATCTAAAGCAAATTTGGATACTGCTTTCAACAGGTGTCCCATGGTGAGTTGATAATTGAAATCAACGTCCTCGATGATCAAGACCCCGCGATGGATCAATTCATCATCTACCAGATAGAAGTTTTCCGCCCGGACGAGATTGAGCTGCATGAACAGCGGCAGGCTCTCAAAGTCCTGGATGATCTTGAGGTACTTATTGATGATTTCGACCTTGGTCGAGCTTGAGAAGTCTGTATTTCCCAGAAGGGGTTTACCTAAAAGTACCGGACTGACATAGACGGCCCGGTCTTCTAACATCTGATAGTCCGAAAGATTGGGGAGATGTATTCTGGTCCGAGCCAGCAGGCTCGGCGTCAACACACTGTTAAAATAGATCTCGTTGCGGATATAGTGTTTATTTATTTTGGTGATTTTTTGGTAGTCACCCGATAGGTTGACATTCCGTTCTCGTCGCATTGAGTATCTTCTCCGGATTGTGTTATAGTTACATTGAGCCAATTATAACCCAACCGGCCAAGTTTGCAAAGTCTTCTCGATCTTATTTGATGAATATTCGAATATAATAATTAGATGAATCTGCACCTTCAGCCTCTATCGTTCAACAAGGAGATTTTATGGTCCGCTTCTTCCATCTGGCCGACTATCACTTCGGTCTAGAATTCGAATCACATAACGCCTCGCTGCGTCAATTTCTGCGCCAAAGCATGCGCCAAGCCTTTGTCGATATGATCGATCGGGCGATTGCCGAAAAGGTCGATGCTGTCTTGATCGCCGGCGATTTACTTGATGATTCCTCGATCGATCCGCGCAATGAGATCTTTCTGATCCGCCAGCTCAGGCGCTTGGCTGATCAAATGATTGACATTTACCTGGTCCGGGGAAACCATGATGTGACCCATCGACTGCCGATGCCGTTTGCCCATATTCTCTCATCTGAGCTCGATATCATCGAACGGCCGAGGTACCGGATCGTGGGGCAAAGCTTTGACCAGCAGTTCGATCTGCGAACGATCGAAGAACTGCCGGTCTTTGATGATGACAAACCGACCATTGGTCTCTTCCACAGCCAGATCGCTCCTCAGATCGAGGCGGACAATCGCTCGTCCTATCTGGCTACGAGTGTGGCCGAGCTCGAGGCGGCCGGCTATGACTATCTGGCCCTGGGCCATGTCCATGAGCGGGCTAGCTATGGCCAAAACAAACAGATCCATTATCCCGGCTCGTTCTTTCCGACGTCTCGCTCGGAGCTTGGCCCCAGAGGCTATCTCGATGTCCGGATCACCGATAAGCTGACCGTCCGGTTCATCCCGTCGTCGCAGCTGCAGTTTGCCCGGTTGGAAGCCGTTTTGGAATCGGGCGACAATTTCCGGGTCCGGACGTATGAACAGCTCCTGGCTATGCACCGGCCTCATCAGATCGCCCAGATTAGACTAGAGGGCTTTTTGATCCCGGAGGAGCTCAAGGATCTGCCGGAGATCCTCCGACTGGTCCGAGAGGAGGCCGATCAGATGATCGAATTCCTCGATCACACCCAGATGGCTCCGCTGAGCGATATCACTCAAAATCCTTTCTTTTTGGAGCTCCTGAGCGACTTTGACGACAAGCTGTTTGGCCAGATCGATCAGACCGGTCTGCACGGTGTCTCGGGCCAGGAATACCGTCTGTGGTATGCCAAAAATAAAGACCATGTCCGCCGATTACTTTTGGAATCCTTTTATCGAGGCCGCCAATGAAAATAAAACAGATCCATCTGAGAGCCTTTGGCAAATTCAAAGACGAGACCTATCGATTCTCCCAAGATCAGATCAATCTGGTCTTTGGCAATAACGAAGCCGGTAAGTCGACGCTGTTCGAGTCGTTCAAGACGCTGCTGTGCGGCTTCACGCCGGCCAATCGCGATCGCTTCCCTTATATCCCGTGGGGAGAGGATGAGGCCGATCTCTCGCTCGAGACCTTCCAGGGCGAGACCATCCAGCGGCGGCTGCGCTCTAATATCCAAGGCTTCTATCAAGCCGAGGGCCGGACCGAGAAGATCCAGAATCGCCCCCTGTTCGATATCGATCGCAATCTGCTCGAAAACCTCTATACCCTCGAAGCCGACGACCTGCTCGATATCGATAAGCGCAGCATGGAGTATGTCTTCGATGAGCTATCGACCACCTTTGATATCCCGGGGATGCTCAGTCCCAAGGCCGCGCTGGTCCAGCTCGACGAGCAGCGAAAAAGTCTCTATACCAAGCATGCCCACTCGGGACGCCCCCTCAATATGATCGAGATGGAGCTGGGGGAGCTAAGGGCCGAGCTCGAGGAGATCGAGGAGAGTGCCCGGATGTATCGCAACGATCTGGCGGAGTTTTCCGGCAGTGAGAAGCTATCACTCGATCTGGCGACTCAGATCGAGGAGCTGAAGGCGCAGATCGATCATTACCACCGGCTCGAGGCCAAGAAAAACGACTGGGAGCAGCTCAAGAAAGCCCGTCAGGCGATCCATCAGGAAAACCTGAGTCGCTCACTCGGTCAGGAATTCATCGACCGCTACAAGGAGATCGAATTCGATGTCGAAAACTTCAGTGAACAACTCAACCAGCGCCGAGCTCATCTGGCTCAATTGGAGCGCGAGCTCGATCGTTTAGATGAGACCGAAAATACCTTTTTGAGTGAATTCGATGACTATGCCTCGGAGCTTCAGCGAAGTGAGACTGAGATCGACCGGTTAGCTCAGACGATCGAGCGCTCGGAAGAAGAGCGCTTAGCCGGCCGAGATCGTTTTCAGGCCCTGGCGGCCGAGAACTTCACGGCGGTGCCGGACTATGAAGACTTCGGCTATATCAGCCTCAGTCGGATCAAGCCCTCGCTGATCTTTCCGGCCATCCTGGTGGTGCTGCTGGCCGGCCTTGGCTATTTGATCAGCCTGTTTGAACAGACCGAGTTCACCCTGGCGAGAAATATCACGATCGCCGCGGTAGCGATCGGCGCCATCATCCTGGCCTATTTTGTCTATCTCTATATGTCGTATCACGCCCAGCGGCGACAGCATCGCCTGAGCGCCGGTTTTGATCAGACGGCGCTGGGGGAGATGGCTCAGCTGGCCAGAGCGCTTCAGGAGCATGATCAGACCGTGGCTGCCTCTCAGGAGCGGATCATCCGCCTCCAGGCCGAGCAGGCCGAGATGCTTGAGCGGTTTGGCTTTTTGAGCAGTGATGAGGTATTTGCTAAAGAACGGGCCTTGTTTCGCAAGCAGGATCGCCAGGATCAAAAGCTCGAACAGATCGCCCGGGTCGAAAAGGAGTTGACGGCGGTCCAGGAAAAGCTGGCCTATCAGAGCTCGCTACGAGCCGAACAGATCCGGCCGCTCAAGGCCTATAGTGAAGCCCCCGATCGCGCGATCGAACTGCTGCAATCCGATCTGGCGGCAATCGCCTTCTTCGATGAGCTGCAGCGCCAGTGGGATGAGGACCCGGCCAAGCCGGAGGCGCTCGAGGAGATCGAGTCGATATCACTGGCGGAGCTCAATCAGCAGGAGGCCGCTCTCCAGGAGCAGTTTCGTCAGACCATCTCACGCAGTGCCTCGGCTCGGGAGCGGATGCGACAGTATGAAAAGCTCAAGCCCGTCGAGGAATACCGAAACGAGATCCGTTCGCTCGAAGAGAAGCGGCGCGATCTGCTCTACGATTATAATAGCCTGCGACTGCTGTACAATATCCTGCAGCAGCACTACCGGCAGTTCATTGAGACCCACCAGCCGGAGCTGCTCGATCTGGCCTCCGATTATCTGAAGGATTTCACCTCCAATCGCTATCACCAGATCCTGACGATCGAGGAGGACTTCTATCTCAAGAAATCGAATGGTGAATTGGTGAAGCTGGCTGCCTCACACTCCAAGGGCATCCGGTCTCAGCTGTATCTGGCGCTTCGGCTGGCCATCATCGATACGGTGGAGAAGGCGAGAGCCTTGCCGCTGTTCTTTGATGAGGCCTTCAGTAACTGGGACAATCCGAGACTCAAGCGAACGCTGGCCGTCCTGCGGGAGATCGCCAAACAGCGTCAGGTCTTCATCTTCACCTGTCGCCAAGAGGACGCCGCCATGATCGAGGCTCAGACCGCCTGCTACCGGATCGATCTGAGGATATAGGTGGCACCATGGAACGTCTAGATACTGCCAAACGGTTGACTCTGGTGTCACTGGCGACCAATGCTTTCCTAGGCATCTTCAAGGTCGTCGCCGGTCTGATCGGTCATTCCTCGGTCATCGTGGCCGACGGGATCGATTCTCTGTCCGATATGCTGACCACCCTGATCGCCTATGTCGGCGTCCGGATCAGTGCCAAGGAGGCCGATGCCGGGCATCCCTATGGGCATGAGCGCTTTGAAGCAGTCCTGGGAAAGATCCTGGCCCTGTTTTTGTTTTTGGTCGCCGGCGGTGTGGTCTGGCGAGCGGTGGAGGAGCTGCGCTTTCCGGTCGTGCATCGGCCGACGGTGATCGCCCTGATCGCCGGGGGCGTCTCGATCGTCGCTAAGTTTCTATTGTCGCAGTTTACGATCAGACAGGCCAAACAGATCCGCTCGAGCATCTATGAAGCCGATGGCAAAAACTATTTGAATGATGTCCTAAGCTCAGCCCTGGCACTGGTCGGGGCGTATCTGGCCACGCGGGGCTGGCTCATCTTTCAGCCGCTGTTTTCGCTGTTTATCGCCTTCAATATCTTTCGGGTGGCCCTCGATCTCTACAAGCAGTCGATCTCGGATCTGACCGATGAGGCGGCCGATGAGGCGACGGTGTCGGCCCTTCGTCAAACCATTCTGTCACATAACCGGGTCAAATCGATCGATGCGCTGCGCACCCGGATGCACGGTAACCGGATCTTTGTCGATGCCGAGATCGGAGTCGAGTGGTCGCTGACGCTGCTCGATGCCCATCATATCGCTGAAGAAGTCCATGATCGGATCGAACAGGACTTCCCCGAGGTCAAGCACATCATGGTCCATGTCAACCCGGCCACCGATTGACAAAGAACGTATGTTCGTGTTATTATCGATCCAGAGGTGATGACATGAAAGTGATTGCAAAACCGATTCAAATGGTGGCCTCATTTGATGATAAGGGTTTGGTCAGGCCGATCAAGTTTCGCTGGCAGTATCGGGGAGAGAACCGGGTCATCCGGGTCGATCAGATCATCGCGCAGCAGTCTCAGCGGCTCGCCGGGACGCCGATGATCCTGTTCGATTGTCATTCCACGATCGATGACCAGCTGATCTATTACCAACTGAAATACGATGTCACTGCCAACACGTGGATCCT
>DUPT01000050.1 GCA_012838225.1 Tissierellia bacterium | reverse complement strand
TGCCGACGCGTCCCACGGTAGTATTTGCTTTCATTGCTGCCTCCTAACAGTCTCGGAGTTCTGGCCTGTCTCTATTATACCATAGCCTTTAGACGAGATTCTCCGGATTGAGCCCGGCCAGCTCCGGCAGCAAAAAGATGCCGTCACGTCTCACCAATACATCATCAAAATACATCTCTCCGCCGCCGTAGTCGGCTCGCTGGATGGCGACCAGATCCCAGTGAACGGCTGAATCATTGCCATTGTAGGCGTCCTCATACGAGCTGCCCGGTGTGAAGTGAAAGCTGCCCTTGATCTTTTCATCGAACAGGGTATCGAGCATCGGTTCCTCAATATACGGATTGACCCCGATGGCAAATTCGCCGATATAGCGGGCCCCCTCATCCGTATCGAGGATCTGGTTGAGTTTCTCAGAATCATTGGCAGTGGCCTCGACGATTCGGCCCTTCTCAAAGGTAAACCGGACATCCTCAAACGTAAAGCCCAGGTAGTTGGACGGCGTATTGTAATGGATCGTGCCATTGACCGAGTCTCTCACCGGTGCGGTATAGATCTCTCCATCCGGGATATTGAGTTCCCCGGCGCAGCGAATGACCGGAACGCCCTTGATCGAGAAGCTCAGATCATAGTCCGGTCCGACTAAACGGACTCGATCCGTCCGCTCCATCAATTCCTGCAGCGCCATCATCGCCTGATCCATCTTGGAATAGTCGAGATTGCAGACGTTGAAGTAGAAATCCTCAAAGCCCTCCTGGCTCAGCTTGGCTGATTGGGCCAGAGCGGGATTGGGATAGCGCAGGACCACCCAGCGGGTCTGATCGACTCGTTGCTTGAGGCTCGGCAGTGAAAACTTATTGTAGCGGGCCATCAGCTCGCCCGATAGATCGGACAGCTCGTTCATATTGTCGGGTGAGCCGATCCCGATATAGCAGTCCATTGCCTTCATCCGCTCTAAGGCAAAAAAATCCTTCAGCGCAAACAGCTCATCATTATCCGCTCGAATCAGTTCACGGGTGATCACCGGATCACTGATCTCGACAAAGGGCAACGCGCCCACCTTGATGCATTCGCGAATGATGGCTTGGATCAACGGTCGACAAGACTGTCCTCTCCCCTCGATCAGCACCTTATCGCCCGACTGAGCCTTCACCGAAAAATTGATAAGTGTGTCCGCCAATTGTTGTATGCGTGGATCCATCTTCATTCCTCCCTACGGCTTGATACTACCATCATAACGCAAGCTGCCGGATTTGTCTTGAGTGAACGATGGAGTCGATCGAAACACAAATCAAGTACGTAAAAAAAGCATCTTCACGATGCTTTTTTAGCTGATCATGGCCGCTCTAAAGCTGCCGCCAAAGGAGCCGATCGGAGACCGAGCTGCCGAGACAACGACGACTTCTCTCATAGAACGATCCCGCCATTGACGCTCAGCAAATGTCCGGTGATAAACGACGCTTCCTCTGAGGCCAGAAACAGTGCCGCATTGGCGATCTCTTGAGGCTCACCCAGTCGCTTCAGCGGTGTCTTTTGCCGGATGGGATCTAGCACCTTGTCCGGAACGGTTTTCATCATATCGGTATTGATAAAGCCCGGAGCGATCGCATTGACACGGACAGCGCCGCCCTTTCGGGTGAACTCCTTGGCCCAGGTCTTGGCCATGGCCACCACTCCCGCCTTGGTTGCAGCGTAGTTGGTCTGTCCGATATTGCCATACTCGCCGACGACGCTTGAGATATTGATGATGGAGCCGGTTTGCTGCTCGATCATATAGGGAGCTACCAGCTGAGTGACATTGAATACGCCCTTTAGATTGATGTCGATGACCGCATCCCACATGTCCTCACTCATGCGAGTCATCAGCGCATCTCGGGTGATGCCGGCGTTATTGACCAGGATATCGAATCGGCCATACGCCCGGTGAAGCTCAGGGATCAGCTTCTCGAGTTCGGTCCGGTCGGTCACATCGACCGGATAGAAAGTAACCCTGTCATTGTCATAGACCGGTTGAGTGATACTAAGGTTTAGTACGATCGCCCCTTCTCGGACAAAGGTTTCGGCAATGGCCTGTCCAATGCCCTGGGAGGCACCGGTGACGATCGCGATCTTATCTTGGAGTCTCATTTTTCCTCCTCTATCGGTCCCCATTTCAGGGCGGTGGCCGTCCAGGTATAGCCGGTGCCGGCACTGACCAGCACGACCAGATCCCCCGGCTTGACTCGGCCCAACCTCAAGCCCTCTTGAAGTGAGATAAAGACATCGGCCGATTGGCAGTGACCATAATCTTCGAGTAAAAAGGTATTGTCTTCGGTCAACCCAAAGCGACTCATGATCTCATCCAGGATCGACTTTTTCATGAACAGCGGTGCGATAAAAGCAATATCTTCCTTACGGTAGCCGCTTTTTTCAGCCGCTTGAGCGATCACTTTGGTGAAATTGTCGAAGGTGATCGGGTCCAACCGCTCCTTCATGCTCTCAATGTCTCGGACCCGCAGGGAAAAGTTGGCCGGATCTGATTGGGCGGTGATGGGGAAATTGACATTGCCCACGCCGGGAACACTGACATCGGTGGCAAACCGGCCATCACTGATCATGGCCGTTTCTAAGACGATGTTCTCGCCCAGATCCTTCTGTAGCAACACAGCGGCTGCTCCATCGCCAAAGTTGAACATAAACCGGCTTTTGTTGTCTTTAAAATTGATCAGATCGCCCTCCTTGGAGGCGCTGACCAAGAGGACGTGATTGATCGCCTCGTCTTGGAGCATCATGCTCTTGAGCACCTTGAGACTATAGACGCCGGCTGAGCACAGGGCGTGGATCTCAAAGGTCTCCGCCCGGCGAGCCCCGATGCCCTCTTGAATAGCGGCGGCGCAGTTGAACAGGTAGTAGTCCTTATACTCACTGCCGCAATAGACGACCAGGTCGAGCTCCATCGGATCGAAGTCGCCTAGGGCCTCCAAGGCGGCCTTGATGCCCATCTGAGATACGGTCTCCTCCGGCCTAGCCTTATGGACCTGATTGATCCCGAATTTTTCTCGAATGACCGGCTGCGGGATATCTGATGCCCGGGCGATCCAGTGACTGTCTCTGATGTCCTCGGGCACATAGATGCCGATCGATCGGATGCCGATAGTGGATTGTTTTATCATCGATCGGCCTGCTCTTTCGTGTCACCGTAGCGCTTGATCACCTCAGACACGACGATCTTACCGACATTGTTTTTTGGGATGTCCTCGACCAACTGATAGTATTTCGGGATCTTATAGCGTGAGAGCTTCGAGCCGAGTTGAGACTTGATTTCTTCTTGCGTGATCGTTTGGCCCGGCTTTAAGGAGATGACGGCTTTACCGACTTCGCCCCATTTGTCATCGGGCACGCCAAAGACACAGCACTCCCGAATGGCCTCGATCTCATAGAGAGCACTCTCGATCTCGGGTGGGAAGACATTCTCACCGCCCGAGATGAACATATTCTTTTTTCGGCCGACGATATAGAAGAAGCCGTCCTCATCAAAGGTGGCCATATCACCGCTTCGAACCCATCCATCAAGCATGACCTCATCCGTCTCGGCTTCATTATCCCAATAGCCGCTAAAGATTTGCGGTCCACTCCACAGGATCTCGCCCGGCACGTGGGGCTCGGTGATCACCTGATCGGCCTCATCGACCAGCTTGACCATGGTCATATACATCGGTCGACCGACCGAAGCGTATTTGTCCTTGACCATGTCCATATCGAGAAAGTGGACGGCCGGTGAGAGATTGTTGGGTCCGGCTTCGGTCATACCGTAGCCTAGGACGAATTTGACGCCCTTATCCCAAAACTGCTCCATGATATTGATCGGTGTCGGGGCCGCACCGGCCATGACCCATTTGACTTCACTAAAATCGGTCTCAGAAAATTCCGGCTGCTCGACCATCATCCGAAAAATCGTCGCCGCGCCAAACAGCAGATTGATCTTCTTTTGATGAACCATCTCAAGCGTAGTCTGAGGATCGAATTGACGGTTGATATAGAGCGTGCCGCCGACATGGAGCAAGGGCAGGGTCAACAGATTCCAGCCGCCGGTGTGAAACATCGGTAGGAGCAGCAGCGTGCTGTCATCGTGACTTAGGCCCCAGGTGCAGATTTCATTGAATGAGTTGAACAGCAGATTGCGGTGGCTGACCAGGCCGCCCTTAGGTAGGCCGGTGGTCCCGCCGGTATGGATGATCAAATGGATATCCTCGAGCTCTAACTCAGGACAAGTGATCATAGCCGTCGAGCGATCCTTTGTCTCCGAGTCATAGTCGGGATACTCCGATGGATCCTCATTATTTTTTAGGATGACCAGGTGTTCGACGATCCCGGTCTGTTCGATCAGTTTGATATGAGACTCAAACAGATCCTCAAAAAACAGGACCTTGGGTGTTTCCTTCTCGATCAACCGGGTCAGTTCATTGGCCGACAGTCTGGCATTATACGGCACCAGGATCGCCCCGACCTTGGCGGTCGCATAAAAAGCATCGACCATTTCGATGCGATTTCTGGACACCATCGCCACCCGATCTCCCTTGGCTACATGGTATTTATTTCGCAGTAGATCTGCCAGCCGATTGGCTCGTTCATCCAGCATCCCATAGGTATAGCCTTGGTTGGCGTCGAGATCGATCAATACTTCTTTGGTATTATCGATCCGCGCCCTTGAATGAAGCAGATTACCGATCCAGGCATTATTCATGTTTACTCCTCGTTATTTCCCCATCGTCTTAAGCAGTGTGTACATCCTCTCGGCTAGACCTTTCATGATGCCGACACCCTCGGTATCGGCTTCAGCATCAAACGCTCCGCCCTTCCCGGCGACACCGACATTCCAGTAGTTATTACCCACCACGATGCAGTCATTGGCCGTCGCCCATAATAGCAGTTGAGCAAAAGTGAAATTCTGTCCGGCTCGCCTGGCCACAGTGATCGGGGCTACGACCTTATCCGAGAAAACAGTCCCTTTCCAGGTATAAGCACTATCCTTCTCCTTCATCTCATTCATCGCCCAACGACCGGAAAAGCCGGCCCGATCCAGGACCGCTTTAAGCTCGGCGGTAATGGATGAATGATAGACCGGTGACCCCAGTAGCAGTCCATCGGCCTCAATGATCGATTGAAAGATCGCTTGGAAATCATCCTCTATCACACATTTTTTAGCTTCGATGCACTGATAGCACCCCGTGCAGCCTCTGAGGTTTTTTCCGGCCAAACGGATCAGTTCCACCTCGGCTCCGCGCTCGGCCATTTCATCTAATACCATCTGAATATAAGCACTGGTGTTTCCGTCTGAGCGGGGACTTCCGGAAATCCCTAGTATTTTCATCCTGCCTCCTTATAAATGGACAGAAGATTGCACCGCTGTGCAATCTTCTGTGTCTGCTACAGTTCGATGACTTTTTTCATCTTCGGACTCAGCTCCTGCTTCGGCGTCAACAGTGACACAAAAATCGTCACGGCGATCGATATCGCGATCGTGTTGAAATAGGCCGGTAGTCCACCCGGTAGCTGAATGGGTGTGAGAGCTAAGAGGTTAAGTACAAACGAGACGGCGATTCCGGCCAAGACACCCTTTTCATTCGCTCGCTCCCACAGCAGACCGATGACGAACACCGGGAAGGTGGCCGATACGAGGGTCCCCCAACCAAAGGTACCGAGGATGGCGACCATTTCACTGCTGCGGATCGAAATAACGATACTGGCGATCCCCAGGATGATCATAAAGATACGCGATACATTGATCTGTTTGTTTTGGGGGATCTCGATCCCCAACGCCGCCGGCAGATCCCGCGACAACAGGGTCGAAGACGATGTCAAAAACATACTGGCTGAACTCATCGCCGCCGCCAATACCGCCGCATAGCCGAGTAGCTGGACCAAGACACCGGCATAGTCAGAGAAAGCGTAGAAGGCAGCATCACCCGAGGCCAACGGAGCGATTTGTCCGGTAGCGACCAGGTAGAGAGCGCCGTAGGCGGCTGCCACGGCTACAAAGCCGACGATCGTATGAGTGATGGCAGTGACCATCGCCGTTTTGGGTAGCTCACGCGGATCCTTCAGAGCATACATTCTGGTCAGGATCTGCGGTTGACCGAGAGCACCCAAGATCGGGATCAACATCCAGGCCAGACTGGTTCCACCCGGCAGGGCTCCCCAGGCGTTCAAGAAATCAGGTCCGAGTGTCTTTGTCACACCATTGGCGCTTATCTCCGGCACCGAGCTGACGGCTTCAAGGACATTGCCAAAGCCACCGGTGATCATAAAGAAAGCAATGATCATAACGATACTTGCCAACACCATGATAAAGCCTTGGAAGGCCTGAGTCATGATCCCACCGACTTCGCCTGAAATCGCGGTATAAACGGTAAGGATCCCAAAGATCAACAGACCGGTGGCCAGATCCGACCAGCCCAACAGGTGGGCAAACATAGCTGATCCGGCAGTGATTTGAGCGGCCAAATAACCGACACATCCCAGCACGATAACTAGAGACATCAGCGCCTTGATCAGACGATTGTTGTTAAACCGAATATCACTGATATCGCCCAGACTCGAGATCGGGGCGATTTCCGCCATCGCTCGGACGCGTTTTCCCAGGATCAGATAGGCCATCGCAAAGGCCGCCCCGGATAACATCCAAAAGGTCATCGGATGACCCGTCGTATAAATGATACCGGGAACACCGACTACGGCAAAAGCACTGGCAATACCGGCCATACTCGAAAGTCCAATCGCTACCGGACCAAACATCGAGGTCCCGCCAAAATAGGCCTGTTGTGTTTTGGCTCGGCGCTGCGCCAGGATACCGATCAGAAACGATGCGGCGATCATTAAGCCAGAGAATACAAGAATAATCGTTACGGTGGTGCTAGACATTTGTCTCCTCCTTGTCTGTATTGACCTCTCGAACAAACTCATCCCATTGTTCTTGAGACAGCCAATGATCTTGAAGGATATACATACCGAGTGAGAGTGTCAGCATCCCGCCAAACCAGTAGAGATAGAAGGTAGGTGCAAACGACGGATGCAGACCGGTGACTGTGAAAGTAGGTATCATTCCGGCAAACTTATCAGAAAAGACCTTCGAAAGAATAAAGCTGAGAATCCAGAGTACGGACCAAGAGAGTAAGGGATAGATAAAGAACTTCTTGGATAGCTTTCCCTTATGGGCTACACCTAACATCATATGTAGTAACATTAGAATAACGCCCAAGACCATGGCGGCAACGAACTGTCCCTGCCAACCTAGAAACATGATCACCAACCACAAGACTGCGATCATAACCATCATGCCTGTTTTGTACCGACTGAGATCCATTGGTTCCTCCTTAGATGATTTAACATGATACATGAATCATGTCTCATGTTTACTGCCATAGTATCACCCTTCTAAATGTATGTCAAACTGTTTTTAGTTGATTATTTATTATGGAATTGTAGCAAATGATCAAAATCTTTGAAAAACAAAAAACCGACTAAGCGTCGGTTTCTAAAGGAAGCTTCTCATAGCCAAATCGGACAAACCGGAGCGTATCCTGGATCAATGCTTCCGTGGGCGTTGTTTGATCAAACAGCAGTACCTTAAGCACGACAAAGTTATAGACGCCGATCATATAATAAGATAGCATCTCCGGCTTAAAGGGCTTGATCTCTCCCCGCTTGATGGCCCGTTTGATATGCTTGGTATAAGCGGCTGAAAACCGTTCATAATAGTTTTTGAAGCTATCGATATCAACGTATTGAGCCTGCCAAACGATATGGAATAAACCGATATGCTCCTGAACAAACTGGATAAACATCCTCAACCCGGCTTCTTCCGCCTCGGTGAATGTCCGGCAATCCTTCGTCTTGATACTGATTTCTTTTCGCAACTGATGACCCAGTGTCTGCACCAGGTGGCGAAAGACGCTGATCTTATCAGGAAAGTAGATATAAAATGTTCCCGTTGCCACGCCGGCTTCCTGAGCGATATCATTCACCTGCGTATCATAATAGCCCTTCTCAACAAACAGCTTCTCAGCCGCATCGATGATTTTATTGAGCGTTGCCAAGCCTCGCTTGGTCTTTGGTTCGATATAGTGTTCCACGTCATCCCTCACACTCAGGCTTCACGTCTGAGTCGGTCATTCTTTCTCATTTCGTTATTAACAATACCACAAAATGCTTCAAAAACGAACCGCTCTCGGACATGAAAAACCGTCCGACGAAGACGGCCGGACGGTTTCGACTCAGTCAGTGGGGAGTAATTCGATCGTATAGCCCTGATCATGGATGCCATCGATCACTTCGCCTAGAATAGCCACATTGGTGTCACTGACCGCATGCAGTAAGAGAATCGATCCGGGAAAGAGATTGTTTAGGATATGCTGCTTGGCCCAGGTCGGATCGGGTTGATCGTTCGTTAGCCAGTCTCGATAGGCAAAGCTCCAAAAGACAGTCGTATAGCCCAGATCATCGAGGATCTGGAGCGATCGCTGCGAATAGCCGCCCTCAGGTGGCCGGTGCAGCTTGGTCATCGCCGGCACCCGGTCATTGAGCTCGATCACATCCGAGATAAACTTATCCGTGCTCTCACTGAGGGCGCTCGGTGCCCGGTAGTGATCGATCGTGTGATTGGCCAATTGATGACCATCATTTTCCATCGCTTGGACCAGCTCCGGATGGGCATCGAGATACCCACCGGTGATAAAGAAGGTCGCCTTGACGCCTTTGTCCTTTAGTGTCGCCAAAATTTTCGAGGTATTGTTGCCATACTCATAGCCCTCATCAAAGGTCAAATAGACGACATTTCGTCCGGGGCTCAGTTTCCAGTAGACGCGGTGGTCTGAGATGATTTGAGCGACCTCACCAGAAATGCTAGACGGCGGTCCGGGCTGGAACCACCAGCTGATATCATCGTTTGGGATCGCACCATAGTCACCCGTCCTCGGAGGCGTTGGGCTTGGCGGTTGAGGACCGGCCGTCTCGGCTTCACTCGGCAGCTTCAGCCGCTGACCGACTGAAATGGTATTACTGCTTAAGTCGTTTAAGCGCTTGATGGCATCCACGGTCGTATTGAAGTTCACAGCGATCCGGTAGAGCGTATCGCCGCTTTGGACGACATAACTGTCCGATCCTGTCTCGGCCGATTCCTTGGTCCCGACAGCTATAAGCTTTGGCTTAGCGGCGATGATCACCTCTCGCCGGAGAATCTTTGATGAGCTTAGCCGGCCCTTGATATAGGTGTCTTCATAGGTGATCTTTGTCTGTCCCGGATTGCCGTCAGCCAGGACCTGTTCTTGACCGGCCTCCAGTGTCGAATCGTCTTGAGTAATCGTTTCGACCGATCTATCGCTAAGAGTTACTTGACGCTGTTTGATCTCCCTCACGCCACGAGCGATGATGGCCGATACCGCTTCTTCTATGATGGTCTCTGAGACCACTTCCTCAGAAATTACCTTGTTCCCCTGCAGCGTCACCTGTGTGACGATCTCCTTTATGCCGGGAACCCCATCCCGAATATGCTTTTCCTGGCCCACCAACATGGTCTCGTCGTCTTGCACCGTCGTTTCCTCGGCGGTATAACTGACGCTGTCTCGCCGGGTCTCCACCCGATTCGATTGACAAGCTACCAGCAACAACAGTAGTAGAAATAGCAGCGAACTTTTCATAGTGTTAATTATACCCCGTAGGCGCTGACTATCTCTCACCCGGATGGGCTATTTTCCCGGCCGACACACCCCACAGGGTGAATAGTATTTGATCGCCTCCTCATACCGGATCGGTCTCAGACTGAGCTTGACGGTCGGACACAGCGGACGATGGAACTTCGTGCCGGTATCAGTGACAAAGGTGATATAATCGACTGCATTGGCATACAGCGAGTCACTCATCGGCAGCTCCTCTTTAAGCCCCCGAAAGGTCGAAAGGATATAGCCATCATTAATCAGAGAATACGACAGGCTCAAGTTTCGCTCGATCACCGATTCACTGATGATCTCATGATTGAGCCGGATATAGGCCTGAGCAGCCTCGGAATAGCTGATGCCCTGGATGAGACTGCCATAGATGATCGAAAAGAACAGTCCCATCAGAGCCAGTAAAAGCGACATCCCCAAGCTGGCTTCAAGGCTGATCGATCCCCGGTCGGACATAATAGAGTTCTCCTTTCAAACGCCTGGTAAAATCACGCCGCAAGACATTGCCGGTGATCGTGACCTCCCGTTCATCCTTGACAGCGGTAAAGGTCTGCCGGAGGTCAAGATCATAGTTATGCTCCAACGCATGCTGCAGCCGATTGTAGTAGATGCTTTTTGGCGTCAGCATCAGCATCACCTTTAAATAGTCGGGATAGGTCCAGCCGCTGCTATAGCGCTTAAACCCACCCGAATCGATCAACCAGCCGGCCGTTCCCTTATACAGCGGCACCGGCTTTCGATCGAGGATATGCCGAACGTCCATGTAGGCCTCGGTAGCGGCTAAACGAAGCGCCTCGAGGGCAAACAGCTTCGGGATCCCGCCGGTCGTAGCGATCACCCGGTTTCGCATCACGGGATTGATCGTCACCTCGATCAGATTGAGGGTCAAGCGAAGCGCAAACAGCTCGGCGCTGATGATGGGCCGCTGGAAGCGCTTGGTCTCGGCGCTCGTCAAAATAAACTCGGTATGGAGCGTCTCTTTATCGGTCCTTGTCAGCGAATAGCCCAGGTAGTCGACCGCATAGTCCGCCAGATCGAACCGATCGAGCACCCGCAGCCGGTCATACTTTTGGAGCGTCTTTCGGACCCTGGAATAGTTCTCGCGAAGATTATCCTTAAGCGTAAAATAAGGCGACAGCTGCTTGATCTCCTCAAACTTCAGATCAAACAGCAGATCCTTCAACCGATCAAAGCTGATGCCTCTGAGCTCGACATAGGGCTTGGCGGCTACGATCCGCACGACAAATTCCGCCACGACCGAGGCGATATCATCTGATTCGACATCGCGCGCCAGCAGCTGATGCAGATCGTCATTTAGCTCCTGGACATCAAACAGCTCGAAGTCGAGTCCCAGCAAGCGATCCAACAATTGATTGATCAGATCCTCTACCCGATTGGTCAGATCGACCAACCGCCTCTCCTCCATCAGCGCCAGGATCGACGCCTCCAATACCTCCCGCTCACTCAGCGGCTGAAAGTAGTATTCCGTTCTATCCGTCTCAACGCCCAGCAGCCCCATCTCCTGAAACAGCGGTCGATCAAAATCCGATAGCGCCTGATCGAGGGCCAGATATTGATCGGCCTGAGCCTTTCGAAAGGAGAAGCGGATATGGGCATACTCTGACACGATCAACCCGATGATCAAAAGAAAAGCCAGTAGGATCGTTAAAAAGACCGTGATCGATCCGCGTTCTTGTCTCATGGTCTGCCTCCTGCTATCAGTCTAATCGTCGGCAACAAAAAAAGTGGATCCGTCATAGACTTTTCCACTTTGGTTTGAGATCAAAACAGACCCTTTGATCGCTCCTATTTCGTCGTATAGATCCGGATGGCTTCCGACATAAAGTCGGTCAGACCCTCACCGTATTGATCGATATTGTCGCGAAAGCGCTCATCCGCTTGATACATCTCACCGAGGCTCGCCAGGATCTCATCCGAACAGGGATAGAAGTACTTTGTGATCAGTGCCTGCCAGTCGCTGATCAGTCCCTGGACCTCTTCGCTTTCCGGCGGCTGATGCCGCCGCTTAGCCAGTCCCTGATAGATCGCATCCGAGGCTTGCTTGATCGCCTGCCAATCCTTTTCACCATACTTCGAGGTTCTCTTTTGACTTTCCTGATAGGCCTCGCTCTGACCGTATTTGTCCTCGACCTCTGCCCGATACTTGTCTTCGTGGGCCTTGATCTCATCCATATTGAATTCCTTGATACTCACGCTTGCTTCTCCTTTCAATCGCTGCTCCAAGAGTTTGATGATCCCCTCGAGCCGTTTTTGTTTCAGCCTTAGGAGCTCCAGCTGGCCTCTCATCTGATGCTCTTCATCCGCCCCGGACGCCAGCAGCTGCTTGATTTTTTCCAAGGGAAAATCAAGCTCCCGATAGAACAGGATCCGCTGCAATCGCTTAAGCGCCTGCTCCCGGTAGATCCGATAACCCGACGGACTTATCTCATCGGGCTTGAGCAGTCCGATCTCATCATAATAACGGAGGGTGCGAACACTGATGCCCGACTCCTTGGCCACTTCCTGAATATACATCCTGCCTCCCGGTTTGATTATAAAGCCTAACGTAACGTCAGGGTCAAGCTTTCTCGGCGATTTTCTTTTGCCTTCGGTTGATTTACCCTTTTTTGCGCCATCGTCTATAGTATAATTGAGTTAATCGTTTGCCGATTACATATACTGACCGCTAGTCCGCTTGGATGACCGGGGTATTTACAGGAGGTGTTACATTGGCAATCAAATATGTCGCGGAACCGTTCCGCATCAAGATGGTGGAAACGATCAAGATGACCACACGCAAACAGCGTGAGAAACTGATCAAAGAAGCCAAGTACAATATGTTCAACTTACGCGGTGAAGACGTCTATATCGACCTGCTGACAGACTCGGGCACCAATGCCATGAGCCAGGAGCAATGGGCCGGAGTCATGCGAGGCGACGAAGCCTACGCCGGCGGCAAGAGCTTCTATGCGCTGACTCAAAGCGCTCAAGACATTTTCGGCTATGACTATATCCAGCCGGTCCACCAGGGCCGGGCGGCTGAAAAGGTCGTCTTTCCTCTGCTGCTGCACGAGGGCAAGGTCGCCATCTCCAATATGTTCTTTGACACCACCAGAGCTCACGTCGAGATCGCCGGAGCCAGAGCCATCGACTGCGTGGTCGAAGAGGCCAAGGATCCCTCGATCCGCGCCAAATTCAAAGGCAATATGGATGTCAAAAAACTGGAAAAACTGATCAAGGAACACACGCCCGAAAAGGTCGGACTGGTCGTTATGACCGTGACCAATAACTCTGCCGGCGGCCAACCCGTCTCCATGGCCAATATGAAAGCCGTCGCCAAGGTCTGTCAGAAGTATGATATCCCGCTCAATATCGACGCGGCCCGCTTCGCCGAGAATGCCTACTTCATCCAACGAGACGAACGCGGCTATGCCAAAAAGTCGATCAAGGAGATCACTCAGGAGATGTTCGCCTATGCCGACTTCTTTACCATGAGTGCCAAAAAAGACGGCATCGCCAATATGGGCGGGCTGATCGGCGTTCGCGACGCCAAGGCCTATGAGGACATGATTCTAAAGATCAAGGCCAATACCATCAGCT
>DUPT01000049.1 GCA_012838225.1 Tissierellia bacterium | reverse complement strand
CTGCTGGAGGGGGGCTTGACTGTTGTTGATATAGAGATACCAGGTCGAGCCGGCCGGCATCGACACGATCGTCGTGTACTCGGTGAGGCTCGGATCCTTGGTCGCTTCGATCACCCGACTATCCGTCCTGACACCACCGAGCTCATACGCTAGGGACACGGTGAAGGAGTCGGTCGGGATATCACTATAGGGTACGACGATCTTCAGCTCCTTATAGACGATCTCTTCAGCCCCTTCAGCGCCCTGACTGATAACGACACTGACGGTACTGCCTCGGGGAGCCGATGCGCCCTGCCCGGGCGATTGTGAGATGACATAGCCCTTGGCGACCGTATCCGAATAGGTCTCACTAAAGCTCATACGAAGACCGGCATTTGTCAGGATCGTCGAGGCCTCGCTTTGGATCAGACCGGTGACGCTTGGGACCGTGACGGTCTCAGGACCGAGACTGATCACGAGATTGACGACCGTATCCTCCTCGACCTCGGTGCCTTCGCCGGGCGATTGCGAGATGACTAGGCCTTCGGCCACATCGTTTGAATACTCCTCGGTAAAGGAGTTTTGCAGCTTGACATTTCGCAGGGCCGCGATGGCATCGGCGTGAGGGATATTCGTCACATCCGGCACCGTCGTCTGCTTGATCTGTCGGCCTCGACTGATCACGACATCCACGATCGAATCCTCGTTGACCTCCGTATCGGCTGAGGGTCGATGCGATATCACATGCCCCTCTTCGACCGTATCGGAGTAGCGCTCGGTCGTTTCCATCCGAAGCTTGGCTTCTCGCAGGTACTGATCGGCTTCGTCTTCACTCAAGCCGCTAAGATCGGGCACCTTGACCTTGCGGTCCTCTGAGCCCTTGGACATCTTTAGGATCAGCGTGCTGCCCGGTTCGATCCGACTGTCTTTGGGGATGCTTTGCTCAAACACCAGTCCCTTTAGGACATCGGAATCGAACACCTCTTCAAACCGCAGCGTGATCGGCAGACCCGCCGCGCGTTCGATCGCCTGTTGCTTGGTCAGATGGATAAAGTCCGGCATGCCGGTCGGCTCCTGACCGCGGCTGACGCTCAGGTGGATGATATCCTTATGCCTGGCCAGGCTGCCCGGGGCTTCTCGTTGGGAGATGACATAGCCCTTGGCTAGGGTGTCATGATAGAGGGCCTGTTCGACCTCGGCGTAGAGGCCGAGTGCATTGAGCCTCTCCTTGGCCTGTTCATAGGTGATGCCGTCACTCAGATCAGGGACCGAGATATCGGCCGGATTGGCGGCCGCCGTTCCCAGGCTCATCACCAGGATGATCCCCGATACGATCACGCCCAGCAGCAGTCCCATCCAGAGCGGCATCAGCGAACGACTCTCGGTCGGTGGCGGACCGATATGGCGCTCGGTCTTGGAATTGACGACCGTCCGATTCTTATAGTTATTCGAGCTGATATAGGGCGCCGGCTGTTGGGCCGGCATGACGGCCGCGGTCTCATTGAGCTTTTGGAGTGCCATAAAGAATTCCAACATGGAATGGTAGCGCTGTGAGGGCTCGATATTGGTCGCCTTTAGAATGATCTTTTCAAGCTCGGGTGAAATCCGAGGATTCAATACACTGACTGCCGGCAGCGGCTCCTTGAGCTTTCGAAAGGCGGCCGTGACCGGGGATTCATCCGGAAAGGGCATCTTCCCGGTGGCCATCTCATACAGCACCACCCCCAGCGAATAGATATCGCTTCGTTCATCGACGATATTGCCCTTGAGCTGCTCGGGTGAAGCATAGCGGAGCGACCCGAAGATCTGATCGGAGCGGACGATGGTGCCCTCATTACTGACATGAGCGATCCCGAAGTCCGTCAGCTTAGGTTCTCCGTTGGGGTCGAGTATGATATTTTCCGGTTTGATATCGCGGTGGATGACGCCGCTGGTATGGGCGGCGTTTAGGGCGCTGGCCAGCTTGGTTGAAAGGGTGATGATCTCCCTTTCATCGAGCGGTGCCGAGCGATGGATATGATCCTTGAGGGTATCTCCCTTGACATACTCCATCACGATAAAGGTCTTGCCATCCTCTTCGAACATATCATAGACCGAGACGATATTGGTATGTGATACCCGGGCGATCGCCTTCGCTTCAAAGCTTAGCGGATCCTCCTCCTCGTCCTGGCTGACATTGGTCAATACCTTGATGGCGACATTTCGTTTGAGATAATTACAATACGCCAGATAGACCGTGGCCATGCCGCCACTGCCGATCATCTCCAACACATCGTAGCGATCCTTGAGTTTCTTTCCTATCATGCCTTATCCTCTTATCACGACAACGGCAATATTGTCGCGTCCACCCAGTCGCAACGCTTCATCGACGAGTTTTTCGCCGATCACGCTGGGTTCATCATCTTCTTCAAAAAATTTCTCTAATTGTTTGCGTGTCATCTGCTCGGTCAATCCGTCCGAGCATAGCAGCAGGAATTCCCCGACGCCCAGTTCAAACGAAAAGATGTCGGGCTCGACCGTTTCATTTGCCGTGATCGATTTCATCAACACATTTCGCTGGGGATGGCTCTTGAGCTCATCCTTTCGAATGACACCGTTCTTATACAGGATATTGACCAGAGTATGATCCTCTGTCAGCTGTGAGAGTCTGCCCCGGCTGTAGTGATAGGCTCGGGAGTCACCGATATGCATACAGGTCATATCATTATGATCACTGACACAACAGATCAGCGTCGTCCCCATATCACTCAGATCGGGGTTGCGTTTGATTTCTTGTCGCAGCTTCTCCTGGATCAGCCCGATCACCTGATCGGCCAAGGCCGGCGTCAGTACCGAGCGCTGCTTCATGACATCGAGGGCTGAACGCACCGCCAAACGGGAAGCCACTTCGCCACCGCGATAGCCACCCATGCCGTCCGCTACGATATAGATACCTTTTTTACCGTCACTGCAGTAAAAGGAGTCATCGTTCTTCAAGCGATAATTGCCGATATTGGTCAGACCAAATGATTTCATCAATCCACCCTATGGAGTATGCCTGCAAAGAATCCGTCAAATTGACCGTCAAACGGAGTGGTCTTAAGGTAAGGACCATCCAGTAGAACAGGGTCTAGTTCAATTGCCTGGAGTCTGAAGTTGGGATGACGGTGCAGGAACTGCTCGATCCGCTCTTCATTCTCACCCATTAGTATACTACAAGTGCTGTAAATCAGAAACCCTTGCTTTTTGACATACTTGGCGGCGTGATCGAGCATGGCGCTCTGACGATCCATCAGCTCCCGGATCTGCTTGGCCGTTCGCTCAAGCTTAGCCTCGGCCTGCTTTATCAAAATACCGCTGCCTGAGCAGGGGGCATCGATCACTACCACATCGAAGGAACCGATCCAGCGCCCGACGAGCCGGGTGGCATCAAAGATCGTCACCCGAAGCTGTTCGAGTCGAAGTCGGCGCAGGTTTTGTTGGATCCGATCGGCCTTGGCCTTTGAGACATCGTTTAGGGTGTATTGTCTGGTCGGATCATGTCGCCACATGGTAAAGCTCTTACCGCCGGGGGCGGCCGCCAGATCAAGGACAAACTTGCCCTCGGTCTGCTCGATCAACGAGCCCACCACCTGACTCATTTGGGACTGGACATAGATATCGCCTCGGTGAAAGGCCTCATCCTCAAACAGGCCCTGGATCTGACCGGTCAGCCGCAGCCCAAACCGGGCATAGGGCAGCTGTTCGCTCTCAAAGCCGCGACTGGCCAGGTCGGCTTGAACTGTGTCTCTGTCCTTTAGACAGAGCAGATCGATCGGGGCCTTGTCTCGGGCCAGCTCAAGGTAGTGTGCCACATCCCGCTCCCCATAGTCGGCCGCCAAAGCGTCATGCAGCTCGGGATGGATCGAATCCACCAAGGGGGCCGCCTGAAGCTTGTCCTTATCGCGACCGATGCTTCGCAGGATTCCGTTACTCATGCCACTGAGGCCCGGTGTCGTCTGCTTGATCAGCTCCACGATCTGTGAGGTGATAGCATAGTCGGCTTTTCTCAGATAGAGCAGGCCGTAGATGGCGATCAGCATGTATAGCTTGTGATTGGTCTGGTATTTCTCGATCGGCAGCTTGGAGTACTTTTTTAGCACGGCTTCAAGCTCGGTGTAGTTTTCGATCACACCTTTGAAGTTTTGATGAAACTGAGGAAAATCACGTTCCGGAAGCGTCTTTTTACGTTCAAAGAGAATGGACTTCACGTCACTGCGACGTGATTGCCATTCTCTGAGAGCGTACATCAATTCAGTATAGAAATCCATCAGCGCCTTCTTTGGCCAAGCAGCAGGGCCAATTGGCCGATCGAGGCCAGCGCAGCCACAACATAGGTGTAGCCGGCCGATTTCAGGACCGCCTGAGCCCCCGGCAGTTGGTCTTGTGAGATGATGCCATACTCGGTCAAGAAGCGCTCGGCCCGACGAGAAGCATTGAACTCGACCGGCAGCGTGATGACCTGAAAGAGCACGACCGCACCAAACATCACCAAGGCGGCAGTCTGCAAGCCGACGCTTCGCATCATGATCCCGGCGATAAGAAGCCACATCCAAAGCGAGGATGAGATGCTGACGATCGGAAAGAGACGATTTCTCATCGCGAGCGCCGAGTAGTTCTCATTATGCTGCTGGGCATGGCCCATTTCATGGGCGGCAATGGCGGCGGCCGCTACGCTTCGGCCCTCATAGACCTCTCGCGACAGATTGATCTGCTTGGTCCTGGGATCATAGTGATCACTTAGAGCCCCACCCTTGGAGCGACCCACCTGGACACCCAGTCCGAAGTGATCACTGATGGCTTGGGCGATCTCAGCCCCGCTCACTCCGCGGGCATTGGCTACCCGATGGTATTTGACAAAATTGTTTCTCACCATGCCCTGGACGATACTAAAGGCCACCGACACGATCAGAATCAAAAAGATATAATTCATTTACTCACCTAATATTTCACCTTTCGCAAGCGCATTGCCTCGCAGATAGTCGACAGCGCTCATCGCTCGTTTGCCCGGAGGTTGAAGACGTTTGATTCGGATGACGCCGTCTCCGGTTGCTATATCTATACCCGCTTGAGAGGTGGCGATAACAGCCCCGGGCTCGCCGGTACCGTCCGGGATTACCTCGATCTCATGCAGCTTCAGCGGCTTGTTATGAAGACGGGTCGTCACGCCCGGCCAAGGATGATAGGCCCGCCAGCGACGGTGCAGCTCCTCAGCCGGCAGCCGCCAATCGATCAGGCCGTCTTGACGGCTGATCTTAGTAGTGTATGTCGCCTGGGCGTCGTCTTGGGCCTGAGGCTCGATCCGTTGGATCCGGCGAAGAGTTTCCACTAACAGATCCGCCGACAGCTCAGCCAATTCATCGTGCAGCTGAGAGATCGTCTTATCCCCGAGCTCTGTCGACTGTTGCAGCAGGATCTGACCCGTATCCATCCCCTGATCCATCAGCATCGTGGTGACGCCGGTGAGCTGATCGCCATCGAGGATGGCCTGCTGCATCGGTGAAGCGCCGCGATGCCTCGGTAGGAGCGAGCCGTGGGCATTGATGCAGCCAAAGCGCGGGATATCAAGCAACGCCTGAGGTAAGAGACTGCCATAGGCGATCACGACGACGACATCGGGCGATAGGCTACGCAGAAAGGCCGCTTCGGCTTCCCCTCGAAGACTGGCCGGCTGATGGATCGGCAGGCCCAAACGCTCGGCCAGCTTCTTGATCGGTGAGGCGCTCAGCTGATAGCCCCGGCCACTCGGCCGATCGGGCTGCGTATAGACCATAACGATCTCATGCTCACGATGAAGCTTTGTCAACGACGGACAGGCGTAGTCGGGCGTGCCCATAAAGACGATCCGCATCTATTGGTCCGTTTCGTCGTCTGGAGCATCGTCCGGCTCCGGGATCAGCTTATCGATAAACAGCACCCCATCGAGATGATCGATCTCGTGACACAGGATCCGCGACAGATTCTCATCCGCCTCGAGGGTACGCTCCTGGCCATCGACGTCTTGGAAGCGGACGGTGATCGAGCTCGGTCGCTCGACTAAGCCGTACGTATCACTGACGCTCAGACAGGCCTCATAGTCCTGACAGACCCCGCTCTCTGCGAGGATCTCGGGGTTTACCATGACAAACGACCCCTCTTCATTGTGCTGATCATACGTGATGATCCGCCACAGCTTCCCCACCTGGACGCCGGCCAGACCGACGCCTTCATTGTCGAGCATGGTCTCGATCATATCCTCAGCCAGCTGCTTGAGTCTCTCATCAAACTTCACCACCGGCCGCGAAACCTTTCGCAGGATGGGATCTTCGTCTTTTCGGATGGTTAACAGTGCCATCACTCCTCCTAGTATAGTGTTATCAGCGGATCGACCACCACCTGCAGTCGGACCGAGCGTCTCGGTCGGACGGAGCGCAGAAAGTCTTTGAGGTCGTCCATCGTTGATTCATCTTGGATCAAAAGCGCCTGCCGGTAGTAGCCGCCCACGCGCTCAAACATCGGGCTGTAGGGTCCCTTGATCGTATAGTCGAAGCGACCTTTTAGCAGGGCGGTAAGCTTTTGAGCATACGCCTCGGTATCGCCGCGGGTTTTATCCGCCACGACTAATTTTATCATATGCGTATGCGGTGGCAAGCGGTGGCGCTGCCTTAGCCGGTATTCCAGACGATAAAAGCCCGGGATATCGCCTTTGGCCGCCAGCTGATAGACATCGCTCTCGGGCGTATAGGTCTGCAGGTAGACCGCTCCCGGCTGAGTCCGGCCGACCCGGCCCCCCACCTGGATGATGGTCTGAAAGCACTTCTCCCGGCCGCGATACTCCGGCGTATAGAGCAAGGTATCGGGTGATAGGAGTCCGACCACCTTCAGCCCGGGGATCTCATGACCCTTGGTCAGGATCTGGGTCGCCAGGAGGATATCGGCCTGGCTGAGCCAACGACCAACCTCGGCCTGATCGGACTTTTTTCGCAGGCTGTGCGAATCAAACTGCCGAAGGTGTTTCGTCGGATAACGCAGCTCCAACAGCTCTCGCAGCTTCTCAAGCCCCAGTCCGATATAGTCAAACGACGCTCCCGAGCAGTCGGGACAGCTCGTCGGCAGCGGCTGTGATACTCCGCACTGGCGACACTGAAGCCGTCGCTGCTTTTGATGGAGCATCATCGGCTGCTGACACTTGGGACAACGGATCGCCCGGCCGCACTGGCGGCAAACGACCAGCGACGCATAGCCGATCCGGTTCAAAAACAACAGACTCTTTTCATCCAAGGCCTCTTCCAAGGGCCGGCTTAGCCAGGCCGTCTTGGCACCGACAAGCTGAGTCGTCATATCGATGATATGTGTCTGTCGACTCACCGGATGGAAGCTCTGAGGCAGATAGTGCTTGGTGATCGACTCATCGGACAGATAGATCAGATCCGGTGTCGAGCTGCTCAGGATGAGTGGGATCGCCAGTTCGGCCGCATAGCGGATCGCCAAGCGACGAAAATCGACCGGCGGCTCATCGGAATAGAAGGCATCGTCATGAAAATCATCGATCGCGATCAGTCCCGGCTCCTTCAGTGGCGCCAGGATGGCATTTCTGGTCCCGACGATGATGCGATAATCCCCTTCTGCCACAAAATGATAGCGCTCCCGGATCTCTCCACCACTCAGGCCGGAGTGGATGGTGGCGATCGGTTCGACAAAAGACTGACGCAGCCGCTGGCTGAGGGCCTCCGCCAACAGTCTCTCCGGCACCAGTACGATCGCCTGCAGGCCCTGATCGAGGGTGTGACGGATCCGATCGATCAGGATGGTGGTCTTACCCGAGGCCGGCGGTCCATAGATCAAGTGAGTGCCGGCGGCTAGCTGATCGGCGATCGCTTGCTGCTCGGCGCTAAGCGGTGGCAGCTCGTCTACCACCTGATTATTGTCCGGCCTTTTCGGACGACGAACCAGTCGGGCATCGCTGCCGGCTTCAAGCAAGCGGATATGCTTGGCCGTGACATTCCCCGGCACCGGGATCCTTGCCTGATCCAACAGCTCCTCGATCACATGGTGGACGACGGTCTGTCTCTGAGACAGGCTGTCCTGAAGTTGTCGGAGCGATTCGACGGTGCCTCGCTCAAGAAAGCGCTGACTCGGCAGGGCCTTTTTATCAGCTGAATAGATCCGGGCGATCCGGCCGGCTTCGACCAGTTGCGTCAGCTCCTTACCGGGAAGCACCCCAGCTCCGATCCGTTGTCGAGTCGTCTCATCCAGCGTCGGATCGAGGATCTCATAGCGCAGCGAGGCGTCGAAGCGGACGGCCTTGGGCAGGGCGAGCTTGGCCAGGGCACCGATCGGGGCCACATAGTAGTCCTCGGCCCAGCGAAGCGTCTCGATCAGCTCCGGCGAGAGCCGATCGACCTGAAGTTTTCGGATGATCGGCTTGGTCGCCGCGGCCGCCTCCGCCTCTCCGAAGACGACGGCTTCCTTGGGTTCATCTTTTGCCCCAAATGGCACTAAGACCCGTTCTCCGATCTGAAGAGGGGTCGTAGCCTGATAGGTATAGGTTTGATCGAAGCTGCGCACAGCCTCCAACAAAACAAGCGAATAATCAGCCAAGCATAAATCCTTTGTCGGCTTGCTCCAGGAGTGCCACAACATCTTGGGCCACCTTGGCATTTTCAGCCGTGATGATGGCATCGAGCTTGGCGGTGGAGTCGGCCAGGTCGTCATTGATGATAAAATAATCGTATTTTTCGATATAGGCGATTTCTTCGAGGGCGGTCTTGAGTCGCAGTGCCAGGCTCTCAGGCGTCTCGGAGCCGCGGTGGATGATCCGGTTTTCCAGCTCCTCGAGCGAGGGCGGCAGGATAAAGACGAAGATCGCCTCCTGATACATCTCCTTGATCTGCAGGGCCCCCTGGATGTCGATCTCCAGGATGACATTGACGCCCTTTTTCAGGGCCTCCAGGACGGGTTCACGCAGGGTGCCGTAGTAGTTTCGAAACACCTGGGCCCATTCGAGGAAGGCTTGTTGGTCGATCAGGCGCCGAAACTCCTGTTTGGTTTTAAAAAAATAACTGATGGCCTCTTGCTCGCCGTCTCTGGGATCGCGGCTGGTCGCCGACACACTGACCCAGATATCCCGGCGCTGCTTGATCAGCTCTTTTATGATACTGCCCTTGCCGGCACCGGATGGTCCGCTGACGACGAACAGATTGCCTTGTCTTTTCAGCATAGCTACTCCACGTTTTGGATTTGTTCCCGGATCTTATCGAGCTGGCTTTTCAGCTCGATCACCTCACGGCTGATATCATAGCCTGAGGCCTTCGATCCGATGGTATTGATTTCCCGGTTCAGCTCCTGTGACAAAAAGTCGAGCGTCCGACCGACCTCACCGCCGGCGCTTAGGATCTGCTCGAACTGGCCTAAATGGGACGCGATCCGGGTGAGCTCCTCTTGGATATCCTTCTTTTCGGCATAGATCGCCAGCTCGATCTCCAAGCGCTCATTATCGATCACTTCGGGCTGTTCGATCAATTCCTGCAGGCGCTTGGCCATCTGGTCCTTGTATTGGCGCAGGATCTGAGGATGCTTCTTGGCGATCCTGTCGGCCGCCTGCTCGATATAGCCGGCCCGGTTCAACAGATCCTGCTTTAGATTCTGCCCTTCGGTCGAGCGCATCTCATCGAGCTGATCGAGAACCGTTTTTAGGACGGCTGTGATGTCTTGTTGGAGTGATTCTTCATCGATATCGGATTCGGTCACACTCAACATCTCCGGTATGGCCGCCAACAGCTCCATCGGGATGTCCTGAGACAGATGCTCATGCTTGGCGATGCTGCGATAGGCGGCGACGTATTTGGCCGCCAGATCGAGATTGGGTTCGATCGTGACGCCGGCACCGGCTCGGAGATGAAACTCGATGAACAGATCGACCTTCCCGCGCCGGATGGTCTGAGCGATCTGATTACGCATCAGCTCCTCATAGGCATTGAAGAGCTTGGGCATCCGGAAGTGGATGTCAAGGTAGCGGGAGTTGACGCTTTTCATTTCGATCTTCAGACTGTAGTCCTCGCGTTCGATCTGATGTCTTCCAAAGCCGGTCATCGATTTAAGCATGATTCACCATTTCATAGATTTGATAGAAGGAGCCGACGATGCCGGCATTGTCACCGAGCCGACTCATAGAAAACTCCAAGTTCGTGCCCAGAGCCGGCATGGCATTGTTTTTTGCCACCTGTTTGATCCTCGGCAGCATGACCGGATGGAGTGATTCCATGATCCCGCCGCCAAAGATGAAGAGCTCGGGGTGGAGCATATTGATGAAATTGGCCACCGCCAGACCGAGATAATAGCTGGCTTGATCGATCAGCTCGAGGGCCAGTTCATCACCCGCTTCGTAGCAGGTGCGAAAGGCTTCGCTGGTGATCATCGAGCCGTCTGATTTGAGATAGTCGTAGAGCAATGACTCCCGACCTCTCGTCTGAGCGGCCTTAAGGCGCCGAAGCAGTCCGGCTTTTCCGGCATAGGCCTCGAGACAGCCCTCATTGCCGCAGCCGCAGCCGGCTCCGTGAGCCACCAGCACCATATGACCGAGCTCTCCCCCACCGCCTTGTCCGGTGTAGAGCTTACGATCCAGGATCAGGCCGCCGCCGACACCGGTGCCGACAAACAGACCGACGGCGTGATCGACCGGACGATCATACGACTTCCATTCGCCATAGACGGCCAGCGACACATCATTGCCCAGGGCCACCGGCATAGCATACTCTTCTCGCAGGAGCATGCCCAGGGGGAAGTGATCGAAGGGCACATTGGGGCAAAACTCGACATAATCGTGATTGAGCACGATCCCCGGCACGATGACGCCGATCCCCTTGACCTTCTTTCGCCCCTCCAGCAGCGTATCGATCACCAGCTTGATCTGCTGATAGACAAAATCGGTGCCGCGGGCGGCAAAGGTCTTGACCTTCTTGGTGGCGATGATCTTGCCCTTGGCGTCGAATAGCGCCCCTAGGACCTTCGAACCCCCGACATCGAGTGCGACATAATAGCTCATGATTCCTCCAATATCTCATCAAAGCTGACAATGGCATAGTCAGCGATTGCTACCGTCTGATCCCATACGGGATTGGATGGATCGTAGACGGCCACGGCCGTCATACCGGCTCGTTTGGCTCCGAGCACACCGGCCTCGGTGTCCTCAAAGACGGCGCAGGCCTCAGGCGGCGTCCCGAGGAGCGAGGCGGCTCGAAGAAAGACTGCCGGATCGGGCTTCGATCGACCGACCTCATCACTGGTGACGATGGACAAAAAGCGATCACTCAAGCAGTTGACCGCCAAAACATCCTCAATGATCAAACGTGAATTTGAAGTAGCAATGGCCAGCCGGCGATCCGTCTGTTCGAGAAAGCGGACGACATCCTCCTTTAGCGGATGCTCGATCAGCTGCTGATGGATGATGGCCATCCATTCGGCGATGATGAGCTCCTCCGGATCGGTGATGCCGAAGCGCTGACGAAAGTAGCCGGCACAGTCAAAGAAATTCATCCCCTCGATTGAGCGCTGCAGATCTTCCGGCACCTCAATCGCATGCTGTTTGAGATACGTTTCGTCCAGCGCTCGCCACAGCGGCAGACTGTTTATCATCGTGCCGTCAAAATCAAAGATATAGGCGGCGTGATCGAGTCTAATCATCATCACCTACCGGGATCTCGACCAAACGAAAATCGGTAAAGTCACAGCTCACCAAGTGATAGTTCACTCCGCCGTGTTCCCCTCGGATCGCCTGGTTCCAAGACTCCTTATCATGCAAGTGACCATAGACCACTTGCTTGATCGAAAACTCCTGCAATAGCTCGGTGAATTCGTTTTGAGGCGAGTGGATGGTCGCCGGCGGATAGTGAAAGGCGACAACGATCTGTTCGACCGTCGGGTCGTCTTTCGCCAACCGGAGCGATCGCTCAAGCCGCTGGACCTCTCGCAGATAGACCTTCATGTCCTCGTCCAGAAAGCCATCGCTTCCGGGCAGGATCCAGCCCCGTGAGCCACAGACGGCGACGCCTTTTTCGGCGTAGTAGTTGTTTAGGATAAAGCTGATATTGGGATAGGTGCCTTGCATCTTGGCCATCGACTGCCACCAATAGTCATGGTTGCCCTTGATCAGGACTTTTTTTCCCGGCAGAGCATCGATCCATTCCAGATCGACCCGGGCCTCATCCATTCGCATCGCCCAGGAGATATCACCGGCCACAATGACCAGATCGTCCTGTTTGACCCGGTGGTACCAGTCGACTTTGATTTTCATATAGTGATTGGTCCAGTTATCTCCAAAGATATGCATCGGCTTATTCAGTGAAAAGCCGAGGTGGAGATCACTGATGGCAAATAGCTTCATATTTCCTCAATGCTGGGGATATGAGACTGGATCTCTTCAAGCAGAACCTCCAATTGTTCATTGCTCGACAGATCCAGAATCTGTTCAAACTTGGCTTGCAAACGAGCGGCCGTACCGGCATCGCCCAGGGTCTTGATCAGCTGCAGCTGCTCGGTGATCGAGCGGATGATATTGGAGTTGGCCTCAAACATAGCCTGGGCCTGCATGATCTCATCCTTGATCTGGAGCATCTCATTATCGAGCGACCAGACGGCGATAGCCGCCTGCTGAAGGCGCTGGCGGATCGAGTCCGGGATATTTTGACGGTATTTATAGTTTAAGGAGTGCTCGATGGTGGCCCAGAAGTTCATAGCCAGCGTCCGGATCTGGATCTCGGCCAATACCTTCTCTAGGCCAAAGGCCGTTTGGACCGGATATCTGATCACCATATGATAGCTGCGATAGCCCGAGTCCTTATAGTCGTGGATATAGTCCTTCTCATACACGATCTCAAAATCATGTCCATCGCGTTCGCGGATATGCTCGACGACGGTATAGATGTCATCGAGCAGCTGACACATGATCCGAATGCCGGCGATATCCTCCATCTGATCCTTGATCTGATCGAACGGGATATCATGCCGTTTGGATTTTTCCAGGATCGAGGACACCTTTTTGACCCGTCCGGTGATAAATTCGATCGGAGAATACTCACTCACCTCACGATACCCGTTACGGATCGATTTGAACTTGATTTTTAATTCTTCCACCGTCTGCGTATAGGGGATCAGGAAGCGATCCCATTCGCGGACATCATGAATATTTTGTTTCATCGAAATCATCTCCCTGAAAGATCTGGTTGGCCGCCAGACGCCTTTCAAATTCGTTTTGTAGATAACGCCAAGACCGGTCCCAGTTGCAGAACAAGGAATCTTCAGCGGGTGCCCGGCCAAACAGCCGCTCGATCACCATCGCCGGATGGGCTCGTCGAATAAACGCCTCCAGTCGATCATAATAGTCCATTGCACCGATCAGTTCAAGCCCGCCCGCCAGATAGTCCTTGGCGATGGCCGAGCCCTTCGGTATATATAAAGAGTGCAGCTTGACCCGCTCGATCTGATAACGGTTCAACGTCTCGACCGCTGTGACGGTATCCTCCATCGTCGCACCGGGCAGATTCAGGATCAGATGGGCACAGACGCTTAAGCCGTACTGATTGATCCGATCGAAGGCATCGAGGATAGCCGCCACGTCATGACCGCGATTGATGTCTGAGAGGATCCGATCATTAAACAACTGGACACCAAGCTCCAGTACGATCTTTTTCGGATAGTCGGCCAGGACTGCCAGCAGTTCATTCGGCAGGGTATCCGGCCTGGCGGAAAGTCCGATCTCGACGACATCATCCCCATCGACCTGCGTTAGGAGATCCACGATGTCGTCGATCGATCGATACGTCGTGGTATAGTTTTGAAAATAGATGATGAATTTATTCGCCCGATACTTATGCGAGATATGGGCTTTGTTCAACCGGAGCTGTTCTTCGATCGGTTTGGCGAAATGGTGGAGCTCAAAGCCTACCCCACCCTCGGAACAGATGGTACAACCGCCGACTCCGACGGAACCATCGCGATTGGGGCATGTTCCATCAAGCGAGATCGGGATCTTATAGACCTTCTCACCATACGTTTGGCGAAGATAGCTCGAGAATTTACGATAATGCATATACTCCCTATTTCAAAGGTGATATCATCTTATTATACCTTAAACTCCACGGCCGATGAAGGGAAAACCATGAGCTATAAAGTTTACTCCAAGAAACGCCCCTACTCCTATACTTGGGGCGCCTTTCCGACCTTTGAGCTGATCGATCGAAAGCCTGAATGGATCGAAGCGGTCCTTGTCCACACCAAGACGGACCAGGCCATTCGCCATGAACTGGCTAAAAGGATCGATCCAACCATGATCCGACAGGATGATCGACTGCTCGAGAAGCTGGCTCAAAGAGAAAATGTCTATGTCCTAGGCATCTTCCGACCCAATTGGCCGGCTCTGGATCAAAGCGATCATATCGTCTTGGATGAGCCCTCAAATTTCGGCAATCTCGGCACCATCATCCGCACGGCCCTCGGTTTAGGCTATAATAATATCGCCTTGATCGGCCCGGCCTGTGATGAAACGCACCCTCAGGTCATCAGAGCTTCGATGGGCGCCGTCTTTGCCATGCATATCGAGCGCTTCCCGAGCATCGAGGACTACCGACAAGTCTTCCCGGAGCATACGCTGTTTGCTTTTATGGGTGGTGGAACACTTGAGGTGTCCCAGCTAGAGAATATTGAAACACCGTACAGTCTGATCTTTGGCAATGAGAGCCGAGGACTCGACGAATCCATCCGACAAATGGCAACACCGGTTTCGATCGCGATGACTCCCGATGTCGATAGCTTCAATATCACCATTGCCGCGGGGATCGGCATGTATGTGTTTCGTCAACACCTCGTGAAACAGTCATCACTTCAATCTATATGACGAATGAAAGTAAAGGAATGAGGCTGGTTGGAATCGACGGCTAATGTCTGGCTATCTATATAGAGCCTAATGATGGAAAGCAGTGGCGCTCCGCCGACAATAGATACGACATGGCTAGTCGTCCATAGTGATGGAAGCCTGACTCAAAAAAAACGCCGCTGTAGCCCCTTAGCTGAAGCAAGGGGCTTTAGCGGCGACGCCATCGCTAAAGCGAGTTGTTCTTACGCTTATTTTTTCGAAGAACTTTAAAATACCAACCTACTCCAAGAATTAGCCCAAGTGTAGCTACTAATCCGTAACTCGCAATTTTAGGGATTCACCCAGCCAGTGAATATCTAGAAAAAACCCCTACACTCCTTGATTTTTCAAGTATTCTAGGGGTTTACTTTTTGCGTTCTGTCTTAAAACGAGTCGATGGCGCTTATGAATCAAGCTTCCTCTCCCAACGCTTCGGTAAGCTATCGCTCTCCTCTTCGAGCTTAAGTACCTTTCTTCGCCAGCTGGGAAAACAGCGTCAGTCGATG
>DUPT01000048.1 GCA_012838225.1 Tissierellia bacterium | reverse complement strand
ATCTGACCTTAGCTCAGGATCACATGTTTTTAGCAATAATAATCCTGTAGCGGCCACCCCAGTGTAAGTCCCAAAAAGAACCATGCTGTTTTCAAACCAATATTTGCCAAAGATTCTTTTAGCGAACCAAAGATTCAAGAAAAGCAGGACAAACATCATAGTACCTTGTTGAATTAGTAGCGGTACGGCGTATTCGACAACAACTGGAATACTGACTGATGCTACTGCTCCAGCAACCAAAAATTCCAACGCAAGTCCTTGTATATTGGAAAATGTCTTTTGATCCATTGCATCGACCCATCGAGTTTTACTTATAGGAAATTAATCAGGGATCATATTTCGGCTGGATGTTGCAAACATCGCCCAAATTCGATATGATACCTTCCAGTGTGTTCGAAACCATCCACACATAAAACAAAACTAGGGAGAATACTATGAAAACCAGATCGATCGTTCAGGCGGGGCTGATCGCCGCCCTCTATATCGTACTCACCTACGTGGCCAATGCCTTAGGGCTGGCCAGCGGCGTGATCCAGCTTCGGCTGTCGGAGGCCCTGACCATCCTACCCTATTTCACACCGGCGGCCGTGCCGGGGGTATTTATCGGCTGTCTTCTAGCCAATCTTTTGACCGGTGCCATCTGGGCCGATGTCGTCTTTGGCTCCCTCGCTTCACTGATCGCAGCCGGCTTGACGTATATGCTTCGCCGCCGACCGCTGTGGCTTGGGACCCTCCCCCCGATCATCATCAATGCCCTGATGATCCCGCTGATCCTTCGCTATGCCTATGGCATCCCGGGCGATCTGTGGTACTTTATTTTGACCGTTGGCGCCGGCCAGATCCTCTCAGCCGGTGTCCTGGGGCTGATCCTTGGCCATAGCCTAAAGGATCGACCCGAGATTTTTGACTAGTAAAAATGACCCGTTGATCATTTATGATCCCGGGTCATTTTTCTTTGAATATTTTCTGACATGCTCGATCGTGCGCTGTCTTTTTTCCGCTCGCTCTCGTTCGATATCCTCGATCCGCCGTTTACGCCAGGTCCTTAGGCGATACCTTCGTCGTTTCTGGAAGCGATCACGCAGATTGTGGAGCCGTCGGCCTTGGATGCGCTGCTTGTCCCATTCTTCTTTGAGGATGTCCTCTCTCGATTTTCCCAGGATCCGGCGGACGAATTTTCGCATCGGATAGCTCCTCGACCAGCGATACATCGCCTCCGTCAGTCCCAGGGCCATCAGGATCAGTCCAAAGAAGATGAACCAGTCTCGGCCTTTGGGCAATTCGATCATCAGAAAGCTCGGGAAGAGAAACAGTGCGCCCAGCGGGACGATCGTACTGAAGGCAAACAGGGCCCGCTTGATCCAATCAAACGGTCGCGATACGGCAAAAAGGGCCCTAAGGGAGATCGAGATCAGGATGAAGGTGCCATAGGTCGAGATGGCCTCGGGACTGATGGCAAACCATTTCTCAGCCACCTGCAAAGCGATCAGCATCAGGGCGGCTGAGAGTCCGGCTGGCCAGGCCAGGGGCATGACATTGGCCAAGAACTTCCCCATGACCCGCTCGCGGTTTGGCTTTAGCGCCAAGATAAAGGCCGGGATGCCAACCGTCAGGGAATTGATCAGACTCCCCTGGATCGGCAGGATCGGATAACTGATCTGCAGCGGCAGAATCGACAGGGCAAACAAGATGGCATAGGTGGTCTTGATCAAAAAGAGCGAAGCCACCCGCTGGATATTATTGATCACTCGGCGCCCCTCATCGACGGCATCGACCATACGGGCCAATTCATCATCGAGCAGCACGATATCGGCCACCGCCCGGGCGGCCTCTGAGCCGGAGGCCATCGCCACCCCGCAATCGGCGTCCTTTAGCGCTAGAACATCATTGACCCCATCACCTGTCATGGCTACGATATGGCCTTGATCCTGAAGGGCCTTTAGCAGCCGGCGCTTCTGGAAGGGTGAGACGCGACCAAACAGCAGATGCTGATTGACCAGGTCGGTGTAGTCCTCATCCTCCGATATCTCAGACAGATCGGCCAGCTGATCGTAGCCCTCGATACCCGCTCGCTTGGCGATGGCTTCAAGCGTTCGGGGGTGATCACCTGAGATGATCTTTAGCTGGACTCCTTGTTGATGGAAGAAGGCCAGGGTTTCGGCCACGTCTTGACGGATCTCATCGGCAATGATCAGGATGGCTTCAGGTGACAAATCATCTGCTAAGCTGCCCTGAGTGATCTGCCGCTGTGTCATAGAGTGTCGGCTGTGGGCCAATAGGATCACCCGATAGCCGGCCCGGGCGATCTGCTCGAGGGTGTCTTTATAGGCTGAGTAATCCGCCGGCTTGATCAGCTTATCGGCCGCGCCGATATACCAGCTGCCCTGGTCTTTAAAGCTCGCGCCGGACCATTTGCGTTTCGAGGAAAACGGCACATGATCGAGCGCTTGCCAAGGCGACGGATTATCGAAGAAGACATCGGTGATCGCGGCCTGGGTGGCATTGCCATCAGGGAACACCTTGGAGAGGGCGATCAGGGCATCGCTTAAGTCTTTTCTGACATCGCCCGTTTCTTTGAACTCCGTCAGTGACTGATTGATCGCCTCCGCCTCCTCCCCCGATTGATACAGGATCATCTCATTGTCCTGCAGGTCGACGAGAGCTAACAGCGTCATATCACCGGTCGTGATCGTACCGGTCTTATCGAGACACAGCACATCGACTCGAGCCAGGGTCTCGACACTCGGGACCGTCTGGACCAAGGTATTGACCTGGCCCAAGCGGACCGTCGCCATCGCCAGCGCGACCGATGTCAAAAGGACCAGCCCCTCGGGCAGCATCGATACCAACAAACCGGCCGTCGAGACGATCGATCGCAGCGACTCTCCCGGCTCACCATAGACATAGGCATACCATATCAGGACCGCGCCTAAAGGAAAGATGATCAGAGAGATGTATTTAAGGATCTTATTCAGGCTTCGCATCAGTGGCGAGTGGAGGCGGCCCTCTCGCTTGGCATCGCCCAGGATCTTGGCGGCAAAGGTGTCTTTGGAGACCTTGGTCACCCGGATATAGCCCTCACCGCTCATGACGACCGAGCCTGAGAGGACCTCATCGGTCGGTTGCTTGACGACCGCGTTCGATTCACCGGTCAAGAGCGCCTCGTCGATCTCTAGGCCATCGCTTAGGATGACCTCGCCATCGATCGGGATCTGCTGACCGGCCTTGATGTGCTGGACATCGCCCGGGACGAGCTCGGCCACCGGGACCGAGCGCTCTTGACTATCCCGGCGGACAGTCGCCTGTGGCTCAGTCAGGATGGCCAGCTGATCGACGGCCAGTTTGGCCCGGATCTCCTGGAAGGCATAGATAAAGGTATTGGCCGCTACCACGCCCATAAACAGAAGATTTTTAAAATAGGTCGGATCGATCAGACTGACCAGCAGCACGATCACCCCCAGGATGGAGTTGATCAGATTGAAGAGTGTAAACACATTATCAAAGATGATCTTCCCCACACTGCGGGTCTTTTTATCCAGTGCGGTATTGCCTTTTCCCTCGGCTAGGAGCTGGGCCGCTTCGGCTTCACTTAGGCCCGGCGGCAGCTCATTGGGCGGTGTTGTTATTTGACTCAAGTTCTTCTCCCGGTCTTATGTGGTGTTTTCATTATAGCCAAATTTTTCTTTCATCAATCTGTCTGTCCACTTAGGATTTTCTTAAGAAGTGAAAAAGCCGGCTCAGCCGGCTTAGTAGTTCACATTGGTAAAATAGTTATTCGACGGATCCCACAGCAGGTATTCAAACACCCCGGCGTGGCGCAGCGCTTCGATCTGAGCCTCGATCTCAGCCGGACCGTAGTCGATATAATTCCCGGCGCCAAGGTAGCTGGCGGTAAAGGACTGCAGCCAGGGCCTTGTCACCGGTGGCGACTCGAGGGTACTCAGAAGCTCAAGCTCACGGGTGATATAGCCGCCCACGACCAGACCCGGCTGCGTATCGGGCTTGTCCGCCCCAAACGAGCCATCGCTCCAGTGGCTTGGATAGATCATGCTCGAGATCACATCGACATTCTGACAGATCTTTAGAAAGTTCTGACCGACATTGCCATCATCGACCGTCATGGCGACATAGCCGAAGATATCGACGCTCAGCCGGACGTGATACGGCGCCAGCTTCTCTCTGGCATAGCCGATGAAATCGGCGATCACCTGCGACCTTTTTTCCTCCTCGGACATATCAAGCTCGGCATAGTCGCCCTGATCCAATACGACGCTCGCCGCCAGCGTATTGAAGCTCTCCGGAAAGCGGACATAATCAAACTGGATCTCATCAAAGCCGGCCTTGGCCGCCTCGATCGAAGCGGCTACCAGATAGTCCCAGTTGGCTTTATCGAACGGATTGAGATAGGCATCACCGGTCGGGGCGATAAAGACCGAGCCATCGGGGTTCTGCATAGCACTGGCCGGCTCTGCCTGTGAGCGATAGGCATCCTTGAAGCAGACGATCCGGGCAATGGTATAGGCTCCGGCCTGATGGTAGCCTTCGATCATATCAGCCGCCGAATAGACCTCCCGGACGGCGCTTTGGAGCACCGGATCACTTGAGGTATGGGTCGATACGATATGGCCGTAGTCGTCCTTATAATCGATCACCACCGCGTTTAGACCGGTGGTCCGGATCAATTCCTTGGCATGATTTGAAAAGTCGGGACTGACCGCTCCATAGGCCGACAGATAGATGCCGCGCACCCCTTCGGCCGGATAGCGGTCCTCCGGAGGCGGTGGCGGCGGATAGAGCTCGGTCAAGCTTTGACTCGTTTCGACCGATTGGCTGATCGGTTCGATCGTCACCGGATGAGACGTCATCGCCGGTACGACGATCGGCTCCTCGGCCGGCACGACCGGCTGACACGATGTGAACAGTATAAGGCTTATGATAAGACACTTCAGACGTTTACGCATGGTCTTCTCCTCGTGAGATTGTAACATATAAGTCTGTCGGATAACACCGCCAGTCGGAGGAGATGCGCTTTTGGATGAAGCTTTAGAATAAGAAAGCCGGTCACTCGACCGGCTGATGGCTTAGCGGATAAACTCGAAATTTGTCACGTCGAAGAGTCCGATGTCGGTGATCTTTAGATCGGGAATGACCGGCAGCGCCATGAACTGCAGCGTCATAAACGGATCGATATCAGGCGTCACACCCAGCTGATAGGCTTTTTGCTTCAGCTGCTCGAGCTTATCGTTTACCTCCTGGACCGGTCGATCACTCATCAGTCCCGCGATCGGCAGCGGGAGTGAGCCGATGATCTCATGATCTAGGATCAGCGTCAGTCCCCCGCCGATATCTCGCAATGTCTCGACTGCCAGCCGCATATCCTCGTCATTGGCGCCGAGTACCACGATATTATGTGAATCGTGGGCGACGGTCGATGCAATGGCACCTTTAAAGTCGCCAAAGCCGGCGATCAGGGCGCTGTAGTGTGATCCGGTGGCGTGGTGGCGCTCGATCACCGTGATCTTATGATAGCTGTCTCGTTTGGTCTCATCATATTCTAACCGGTCGGTCAGCAGTGAGAAGGAATTGATGCCGATGACCGGCAACTGCTGATAGTTTGGCGGCAGATCGAAGGTGGTATCACTCAGCGGAGAGATCTTGACGCTTCGGCGCATGCTCGAATCATTGATCGGCTCGGTCTCAAACAAGGCTGTCCCATCCTTTGCGACCAGTCGTCCCTTTTTAAAGATCTGCTCGACTCTAAACTCCGTCAGGTCATCCACGATCAGCAGATCCGCCTTATAGCCCGGCGCGACTGCACCGACATTGGGAATCCCGAAGTGCTTGGCCGGATTGATCGTCGCCATGCGGATGGCGGTGACCGGATCGAGCCCCTCGGCAATGGCCAGCCGGACATTGTGATCGATATGGCCCTCGGATAGGATCTCACTCGGGTGCTTATCATCACTGCAAAAGAAGCAGTGCTGCTGGGTCTCAGGCGTCACGACCGGCAGCAGGTCCTTGACATTTCTGGCCTGGGAGCCCTCTCGCAGCATGATGGTCGCACCGAGGCGAAGGCGCTCTCGGGCCTCCTCGACATTGACCGTTTCATGATCGCTTCGAATGCCGGCCATGATATAGGCTGTCAGGTCCTTGCCCGCTAAGCCCGGGGAGTGACCATCGATCTGCTTATTGGCCTTTTTAGCCAAAACGATCTTATCAAACACCCCGTGGCGACAGTTGAGGACGGAATTGGTATCCATCACCTCCCCCAGGCCCATGACCTTGGGATGAGCCATCAGCTCCGCCAGATCCTCGGCTTTGAGGTCGGCGCCGCTGTTCTCAAACGGCGTCGCCGGGACACAAGACGGCAGCATCATCAGAACGTTCAAGGGCAGATTTTCGGCCGATTCCATCAGGTAGGCGATGCCCGGGATGCCGGCGACATTGGCGATCTCATGCGGATCGGCAATGACGGTGGTGGTGCCCCGAGGCAGGATCGCCTTCGCAAACTGATCCGGGGTCACCATGGCCGATTCGATATGGACATGGGCATCGATCAGACCGGGGGTGACGAATTTTCCGGTACAGTCGATCTCCTGGGCGCCGTGATACTCCCCCAGGCCGGCCACATAGCCCATATGGATGGCGATATCGGTCGGATAGATCTCGCCGGTGAAGACATTGACCAGGTTGGCATTTTTTAGTACCAGTTGAGCCGGGATGCGCCCCAGGGCGACATCGACCATGACCATCAGTTTTTCTTTCATATATCCCTCTTATAATCTCGCCAGTTTTTGCGCGATGATCCGGTTGGTATTGGTTTTGATATCGATATAATCGAGTGTTTTGAGTTGTCTGTCCTCCATCAACACCCGACCATCGACGATGGTGGCATAGACGTCTTGGGCCTGACTGGCGTAGACGATCTGGGCCACCGGATCGATCTGCTCGGCCGGTTGTTGGTGGGCCTGACTTAGGGAGATGATCGTGATGTCGGCTTTTTTTCCGACCTCGAGGCTTCCGATGTCGTCGAGCTGACCCATCGCTTCGGCGCCGCCTCGGGTGGCCATGGCCAATACCTCATCGGCATTTAGGGCCTGGGGGTCGCCCAGCCGGACCTTTTGGATCAAGGCCGCCAGATACATCTCATTAAAAACACTCATGCGATTGTTGCACGGTGCTCCGTCGGAGCCGATCGAGATCTTAGCCCCCCGTTTTAGGAGCTCCGGGATCTTGGCGATGCCTGAGGCCAGTTTTAGATTGGAGCCGGGGCAGTGACTGATCCTTGTCTTAGTGTCGACTAGGATATCCATCTCCCGCTCATTTAGCCAGATGCAGTGAGCCAGGATGACATGGGGGCCGCTCAGACCGATCTTATGCAGGTATTCGACATTGGGCCGACCGAACTTGTCCTCGACGATGGCGATCTCGCCTCGGGACTCGGAGGCATGCGAATGGATCATCAGATCGTACTGCTCGGCCAAACGGACCACCTCCAAAAGGAGCTCCTCATCACAGCTCACGACAAACCGAGGCGTCAGGGCGTAGCGGATGCGTCCGTTGTCTGCCATATGCCATTTCTGATAGAGATCCATCGTCTCTTGGAGCGCTGCCTGATTGGGCTGTCTCAGCCCATCGGGCAGTGACGGATCATCACTCATCAAACACTTGCCGGTGATGGCCCGCATACCCGATTCTTCGATCGCCCGGATGGCATCATCGGCATGATAGACCGTCTCCATGTCGACGATGGCGGTGGTGCCGCCCAGGAGCATCTCGGCCAGACCCAACTGGGCCGAATAATAATTGCTCTCCGCGTCATGAGAGGCCTCGAGCGGCCAGACTCTTTTTTGCAGCCAGTCCATCAGGACCATATCATCGGCCTGGCCGCGAAACAGCGCCTGAGTCAAATGGACATGGGTCTGGATCAGGCCGGGGATGACGATCTTTCCGGTGGCATCGATTTCCTTATCGAAGCGACCGGCCGGTCGCTCAGGGGTGATAGAAACGATCCGATCTTTCTCGACCGCGATATGGCCTGTGAGTCTGGTCCGATCCTCATCCATCGTGATGATGGTTCCATTGGATATCAATAAGCTTGCCATGGGGTATCCTCCTTACATACAAAGAAAAAGTCCGATCAACAGACTTTTTTAAACAACAGGGGCCGGGGCCTTGACAACGATCAGTTCCAAGACTTCCGGGTGAGCGTTTTGAACATTCATTTGGGTGTCGACGGGAATCTTTAGCATCGTGCCGGCCGGATAGACTGCGATGGCCTGCTGATCGAGCCCGATCGATAATTGGCCTCTGATGACACTCATATAGACGGTTGAATTCGAATAATGGATCGGCAGGCCCTCGCCTTGAGGCAGGACCATATGGAGATAGTGCAGCTGCTCGTCGAATAGGATTTTTTCAATCGCCTTCTCATCCGATCGGGAGAAGCGATAGACTTGTTCGATCATGCTTGGCCTCCTTTTTTTGTTTATTATACGTTAAAATCAGCGTCTGTGCTATCAATTCATCAACAGAAGCACGGCCGTGCCGGCAATAGCGACAAAGGCTCCGAGCACCTCACTGGCTTGGATCTTCTCTTTATAGATGAGGATCGAAAACGGGATGATGATGACCGGCATCAAGGACATGATCGTCGAGGCGATGGCGGTATTGGTCCGCTGGACGGCATACAGTGATAGCGTCACGCCGATAAACGGGCCAAACAGGGCGCCAAGCGAGCTCATGGCCAAGGCCTTCTTATCCCGGAGGGCCCGGAAGAAAGTAGGCCAATGAGAGCTCACAAAGTAGATGATGACAAAGCCGATGATGGCGGCAATGATCCGAATCTGTGTCGCGGCCACCGGATCATAATCACCCATCCCGAGCTTACTGGCGATCAGGCCAAAGGCCTGGCCGGCGGCGGCGACAAAGGCATAAAGCAGCCCCCTGGGATCGAACTTGAACCGGACGCCCGTTTGATCGGCCGAGGCCGGCGAACGCGTCAGGATGACGAGGCCGATGCCGGATAGGACCAGGGCGATGCCAAGCCCACTCCACCAGCTCAGCCGCTCTCCCCAGAGAAAAAAGCCGGCGACTCCGGCAAAGATCGGGGCACTCGAAAAGATCAGTAGACCGATCCTGGCTCCGACCAATTCATACGATTTAAACAGGTAGTAGTCCCCCAGGACAAAGCCGATCAGACCCGAGATACTAAGCCACAGCCAAGCATGGGTCGTGGCATCGCTTGGCAGCCACATCCCCCGCGTGAGATAGGCATAGACGCCGATCATCAGAAAAGCCATCACCAAGCGGATCAGATTGAGTGAGAGCGAGCCGATCCGATTGGTCACCCACTGAAAGAATAAGCCCGTCAGGGTCCAACTGATCGCGGTCAATAAAGCAGCAACTTCTCCCGACATATATCACCTCAAAATTATTACCTTGATTATACCAGTTCCAACCGACTTTAGGGCTGGTAAGCCCTAAATGACGATGGTCGGCCGGGTCTTTTTCTGACAGAAAAATAACTTTTGGGTATAATGAAACTACTTCCTAGTCCGACCCCGTTTTGACGGGGACTCATTCCGTAATCTATAGTGACGACCCCGGGAGGGAAAACTATGGCTAATCCGATCGTACAACGCGTAGCCGCCGCTCAAGGCAATTCGTTTCTTGCGGATCAACTGATCCGCGATTATTTGCCATTCATTCGAAGCGAGATCGCGAAGATGAATGCCGCCGCCGAGGGTGACGAGCTAAGCATAGCCATGATCGGCTTTCATGAAGCGATCGAGAGCTATCAGGCCGATCGGGGGGCGTTTCTAAGCTATGCTTCACTGGTGATGAAAAATCGATTGATCGATTATTATCGCTCCGAGGCCAGACACCGCTCCGTCTCGCTCTCAAGCAGTCTGGGTGATGAGGACCTGACGCTCGAGGATACCCTGGTCGATCCCAAGGACGAGGCGGCCGCCCTCGAGGATCGATCGGCCACCGCGGCCGAAATCGAGGAGCTGTCCGATCAGCTCGTGCAGTTTGGTCTATCGCTGAGCGATATCGCCGACCATACGCCAAAGCAGGAGCGGACACTTCAATCCGCTCAAGCTGTGCTCCGGCATGCTAGGGAGCATCCCGAGATCATCCGGGAGCTCCTGCGGACCAAGAAGCTGCCGATCAAACAGCTCGTCAGTGCCACCGGTGTCAACCGCAAAGTCATCGAGCGACACCGCAAGTATCTGATGGCCCTGATGATCATCTACTCCAATGGCTATGACATCATCAGAGATCATATCGGAATGACATTTATCAAGGAAGGAGGTGCCCGGCAATGAAATATCTGGTCATGGAAACCCATTTCAGCTATGCCATCGTACTCGATGATGGCGGTCGTTTCATCAAATGCGCCAATTTCGATTATCAGGTCGGTGACAAGGTATCTGATATCGTCGCGATGGCGCCGATCGAGCGACTACCGAAGCCGTCGCTCCTCAAAAAACTGAAAAAATACTTCTGGGTGCCGACCCTTGCCACCGCCCTGGCACTCATCCTCGTCATCTCCGGTGTGATCCAGCACTACACCACCTTCGCCTCAGTCTATCTGGCGATCAATCCGGAGGTGCGGATCGATATCAATCAATCTGAGACCGTCATCGGTCTGGCCGGGATGAATCTGGATGGTGAGCACCTGGTCGAGGGGTATCCCTATAAGAGGAAGCATCTCGACACCGTCATGAACGAACTGATCGATCGAGCGATCGATGAGGGCTATCTGAGTGAGGGCGGCAAGGTCCGAGTCGATCTTGCGACCTATGATGCCGAGTGGCAAAAGCAGGCCCAACCGATCGTCCGGGATAATATCAAACAGCATCTGAAGGATCGGATCAATATCCGCATCGAGATCGATGGTGATCTGAGTGAGGATGACGATGCCCCGGGAAAGATCATCATACCGATCGAGCCAAGACCCGAGCCCACCCCACCGGTCTATGATGATTCGGAGTACGATCAAGACAGTGATTATGAGATCGAAGCGCCGACGCCGACGCTGCCCGATGATGATAGCGACTACGACGATGTCTACGAATGGGACGACTCCGAATACGAAGATTCAGAATTTGATGATTAATTTTCACTGCGACCCCGTTTTTAGATCAACCGATCCGTAATCTATACTAACTGGACAACCACTGTCCCACCCTATATCACAGGAGAGAATGATGAAAAAGAGATTAAGTCTAATAATGGTACTACTGCTGTTAAGCGTTACGGTCCTGGCCGGCTGTTCCACCGGAATCGCCAAGACCGACCAACCGGCACCGACGCAAGAAGCCAGCCTGCCCCAAGAAGGCAGCCTGATCGTATCAGTCAATCCCAAGCTTGAGCTGACCTTTGACGAAAACGGCATCGTCCAAGCGATCGAAGGCCTCAATGATGACGGGAAAAACATCCTGAACAGCCTGACTCAAAAGAGCGGTCACCAGACCCGCCTGGCCGTGGTCGATATCGTAAAGGCCATCATCGATCAAGGCTTCATCAAGCTCGATGATGACGACAGACACATCGAACTCGAGATCAAGCAAGGCTCGGTCCTGCCAAGTGATGACTTTATGAAAAATATCGTCACCGACCTGCAGACCTTCTTAAAGGACAACCAACTCGATAATACACTGGTCGTCGATGATGATTCCGACTATGGCGTGAGTGACTTCGGTCAAAGCGACTTTGATGATCGCAAACAAGAAAAAATCAATGCCGGTAAGATCAAGCTCAATATCGATGGCACGAGTAACTATGATGATACCGATTATGACGGCATCGATACCAACTACGATGATACCGACTATGACGGCGTCGATACCAACTATGATGACACCGACTATGACGGCGTCGATACCGACTATGATGACAGCCCGTACCAAGCCCCGGTCTATGATGATACCGACTATGATGATAGCCCGTATCAAGCACCGGCCCCGGCTCCGGCTCCGATCGATGACGACTCCGATTATGACGATAGCGGCTATGACGATTCCGGCTATGATGACTCCGGCTATGATGACTCCGGCTACGACGACTAAGCGTCCCGCGAACAAATACCGCAATGAACTGAAGATCCAACTCAGTCCGGCCGATGAGATCATCCTGCGCTCTCGCCTGAGCCGAGTCTTTGAAACGGACAAGCATGCTGACTCACACGGTAACTACCGTGTGAGCAGTTTGTATTTTGATACGCCTGAGGATCAGGCGCTGCGAGAGAAGCTCTCGGGCCTTCAGATCCGGGACAAGTATCGCCTCCGCTACTATGATGACCGGCTGGATTTCATTCGGTTAGAGAAGAAGTCCAAGCACGGCTCGGTCTCGACCAAGCGACAGGCTCGCTTGAGCCTTGAGCAGGTGGAGCGGATCGTGGCGATGGATATCGATTGGCTGCTAGGTAGCGATGTGCCGCTGCTGGTGGAACTCTATATCAAGATGCGTCACCACGGTCTGAGGCCCCGCTCGATCACCCGCTATGATCGGACGGCCTATCGCTTGGAGGCCGGCAATGTCCGTTTGACGATCGACCGAAACCTCCATATCAGCTGGGATCCGGCTGATTTTCTCCAGCCGGACAAGCCGCTTTTTCCGACGGCCGATGCGGCGATCCTTGAGATCAAATACGATGACTTTCTACCCGATATCGTCCGACAAGTGAGCGGCCTCTCCAGCCGCCGATCGGGCGCTTACTCGAAATACGCCGCTTCCCGGCGGTTTGACTAGGAGGAACCATGACCTTCCAGGACATCTTTAAATCAAGCTTTCTGAGCAATATGCGCAGTATCTCACTATTTGATATGGTGCTGGCGCTGATCCTGTCGTTCATCTTAGGTCTTTTCATCTACTATATCTATAAAAAGACCTATAGCGGTGTGATGTATTCGGCCAGCTTCGGTCTGACGCTGATCGCCCTCAATATGATCACGACCCTGGTGATCCTGGCCATCACCAGTAATATCATCTTGTCTCTTGGGATGGTCGGTGCGCTCTCGATCGTGCGTTTTCGAACGGCCATCAAGGACCCGATGGATATCGCCTTTTTGTTCTGGAGTATTGCCTCAGGGATCGTCCTGGCAGCCGGTCTGATTCCCCTGGCTGTCCTGGGCTCGGTCATGATCGGGCTGGTGCTCTATTTCTTCAGCTCAAGAAAGCCCGGCGATCAGCCCTATATCCTGGTCGTCCATGCCCCACTTACGGCCGAGTCGGTCCTGATGGAGCATATCGCTCAGGCGACCAATCGCTCGGTGATCAAGAGTAAGATCGTTGAGTCCGATCGGCTTGAGCTAAATATCGAGCTCCGTCTAAAGGATCAGGATACCGGCTTTATCAATCAGCTCGAGGACCTCGGAGCGACTCGGGCGGTCTTGGTGTCGTATAACGGCGACTATCTGGGCTAAGTATGCTTAAACATCGCCATCTCGATAAGATCATCCTCGGACTCATCAGCCTGGTCATCGGATTGACCCTCTACCTCGTCTTTTGGTATGAGGCCCCCTTTCGCTCCTTGAGTCATCCCGAGTATGAGTCGAGGCTGTTTGATGACGGTCGGATCCATACCATCGATATTATCTATGATGACTGGGATGGTCTGATCGATCAAGCCGCCAAGGAAGAATATCACCGGATGGATATCGTGATCGATGGTGAGACGATCGAAGACGTCGGACTTCGGACCAAGGGCAACAATTCACTTCGTCTGACCGAAAAGTATGGTCATCGCCGCTTCAGTCTAAAGATCAAATTCGATGAATATATCACCGGCCACCACTACTATGGGCTCGATAAGTTCTCACTCGATTCGTCGTTTCAGGACAATGCCTATCTCAAAAGCTATTTTGCCTATGATATGATGCGCTATATGGGCGTAGCGACGCCGCTGACGAGCTTTGTCTGGGTCACGGTCAATGGTGAGCCCTGGGGACTGTTTCTGGCCATTGAGGAGCCGGAGGAGGCCTTTGCCCGAAGAAACTATGGGCCGGCCTATGGCAAGCTGTATAAACCGGACTATAAGCGATTGGCCCATGAGAATGCCGATGTCCATCTGCGCTATACCGACGATGCGATCGACAGCTATGATAATATCTGGCGTAAGGCAAAATTCGATGTCACGCCAATGGATAAACGGCGCTTGATCGAGTCGCTCAAGATCTTATCTACCGGCGAAAACCTCGAGCAAGCCGTCGATATCGAGCAGGTGCTGCGCTATTTTGTGCCTCAGGTGTTTGTCGTCAATCTCGACTCCTATCTCGGTCCGACCGGTCATAACTATTTTCTCTATGAGGAGAATGGGATCCTATCGATGCTGCCTTGGGACTATAACCTGGCCTTTGCCACCTACCCGCTGGGAATGCCTGATCCGATCAATGATGCCAAGCTGTTTGTCAACTACCCGATCGACACGCCGGGAGAGGGCTCCTATATGCTCAAGCGCCCCCTCTTCCATCAGGTGATGTTGAATAAACCGTATCATGAACGCTACCGAGCATTGTTTGATGAGTTTATTGGCAGCTATTTTGAAACAGGACATTTTGAGGTGAAGCTGGCCAAGACCGTTCAGCTGATCTCACCCTATGTCAAACAGGACCCGACCGCTTTTATCAGCTATGACGATTTTTTAGTCGGCGTTAAGACCTTCCGTGACTTCAACCTCCTCCGATCCCAGAGCATCCGAGGACAATTGGATGGCACCATTCCATCGACCAGAAAGGGCCAGAATCAAGATGCTTCTAGCCTGATCGAGGTGGGTGAATTATGGATCCCGGATATGGGCGAAGTGGCGGATCTAAAGCAACCGCCCGACAGATGAATCGAAACAAAAAAACACCGGGAGAAATCCCGGTTTTCCTATTCAATAAGGTCTCAGTCAGATGATTTTATTGGATCTTCAATTCTCCATCGGCCTCCATCTGCCGGGCGATAGCGATCACCTGATTAGTGATCAGATGGATGAAGGCTCTTGATCCGAGATCATTGGGATGCATGAAGTCTGCCAGAAAGAAATCCGGTTGCTCTTTGGCATAGTCATACCAGCTCGCCAGGTAGACATGCTCATGGGTAGCTGCAAACTCATGGATTATTTTGTTGCGCGATTCCTCATTGACCGGATACGGCATGACAAGATCGACCAGGATCATCGGCTTATCTGCGAGGTCCTGCCAGATCTTTTCCAGACCGTCGTCCGTTTCCTCGACCGAGTTTGAGCCAAACGAGACCACCAGCACATCGCCGATCTGCCCGCGCTGCTTCAACTGAAAATAGTATTGATCGACCTCCTCTAACAATCGACTCTTCTCGGCGGAGGTGACGATGTTTGGCAGGTAGCTCGAGAAATGAGGCTGAGCGATATAGGCGATCGAGTCCCCGATCAGGGTGACCGGAATATCTCGGTAGCGAAGAAAGTCATCAAAGCTATAGTCAACCTCAGGACTGATCTGATTCAACTGATCGAACCAAGTGATAAACGATTCCGAAAAATCACTTCTCGTCGCCGACGGATGCAGCAGGTGATCGGCTGTCGGTGCTTGAGAAGTCTCCACCCGATCAGCAGCCTCGTCTTGACTCAGCTCCTTTTCCAACTGGCGAAAGCTTTCATCCGCCCGCCGCTCATACACCGTGCGATAGGGAATGATCAGAAGCATCAGGGCCATGACCAGCGACAATCCCCGATTGATCTGGTGCCGATTCAGGCTGCGATGCCATCGGTAGCTTCTGTCAGCGACAAATAGACTTAACATCAGCACCAGGATCATAAAGACGATCGCCGGCAGCTTGGTGTTGGCTAATAACCGAGAGCCCATGGCAATGATCGGATAATGCCACAGATAGATCAGATAGCTTCGGGCACTGAGCCAACGAAATACCGACAGCTCTCCGAGTGATCTGAGAAACGAATTATCATAAAAGCTGACGATCAGTAGTATTGCGATCAGGAGTGAATAAGCCACCAACTGGATCGTCATCGACTCAACATTGGTAAACAGCAACAAGCTAGATAAGCTAAAACCGATAAAAGCGGCGGTTCGCTTCCACCGAAAAGTCTGAAAATCGATCGTCATCTGACGAGCCAGCATGCCGATCGTAAAACTAAACAGTCGCGACTCGAGACCATAATACGCCGGTGTCGGATCTTGATATACCTTCAGTTTGATCCAGCATATCCCAATCGAAACCAGACTGATTCCTATCAGAGCCCGCGACCACTGTCGCTTTTTCTGAGGATCATAGAACCGGCTGACACCGAGGATGAATAAGAGGTAGAACTGGATTTCTAAAGCGATCGCCCACAGATGTGTCAGTGGCTTTAGGTACATCTGTCCTTGAAAATAGGAATCACCTGATAACAGTTGGTGATAGTTGTTGAGTCCCAGAACAGAGGCCCTGACGCTGCCACCATAGCTCCCCAAGAAGTTGGGATAAAAGACGATCATCAAAAGACTCACCGTCAATATCATCATGATCATGGGAGGAAACAGCTTGTGCCATTTCTGAATCAGTTGATCCGGAATCGAGCGCGGTTTATCCTGTAGGACGTGATGAAGCGACAGATAGCCCGCCATCACGAATAGCGTTACAACACCGAGGTAGCCATAGGGTGCTGATTGGGCATTCAGGTGATAAAAAACAACACCTGCCATAGCGACTACCCGGATCGGTTCAAAGCTCTTGATACGACCGGTTTTATAATTCATGATTACAGTATAACGCAATGGCCGAAGATAAACAGTTGTTTGCAAAGAAAAGCCTGAACGAAATAGGGTCTAGTGTAAAAAGAGCCATGCACGTTTATCCGTTCATCGGCTCTTTTCATCTTGGTTATGGTGGAGATCAGGGAATCATTTGATATTATCATTGAAATGGAATAGCTGTTAGACCATTGGACACTATCGGAGATCGTACTCCCTAAAATTGCGAGTTACGGACTAATACCTCTTGAAAACAGATAGTGCCTTATTTTATTGGATGTCTTGCACTTGTCCGGAAGCAGCAACCTCTTGGATGATTCCTTCGGATTATTAGAAACATAGATGGGAGGTTTCGCTTCCACCTCTCCAATAATCTTCTTCGCTGCGTCTACGAATGTGAACCCCTCTACCTTGATGAGATAATCTAGGGCGGATGATCCACCGAACCCTCTCGACCACCACATCCATTTGCCGTTGGATATCTTGAGACTGTCATGCTCTCTAGTGCAGTATTCCTTACCGTGAACATGCACGAGATTTGTAGGCTCATAGGTCTGTAAATATGTCAGAAGATCCATATCCCTTATTTTTCTCATCTGTTCCTGCGTAAAATATGCCATACGATTTCCTCCTTTCCAGGCATACAAAAAGGCCGAAGCGTTATTGCTCCGGCCATGTAGGTTAAAAAAATATTGGACAGTTTTAGTTGTTTTCGTTTATGAAGTTCTTTAGCTCACGAGCCATCGTTAGAGGATGTTCTGGAAACATTTCATCTACATGTTCAGCCTCAGAAAGGTTCATTAATGCTCCATGCTTGTAATTTGGGTCATATGGATCTTCTGTCCACCCTGAAAGATCATCTCCAATTTTTCCTTCACTGCTTAAAGCAGCATATACCAATGCATCTCTCTGCCCCGTCGTCCCTGCTTCACTAAAGAAGCCTTGCAACTGAATTATTCCTCCGTCCTTTATCATCTGATACGATAAAGTGTACTGAACTCCATGGGGCTCTAGAAGAGTCTTTACTATGCTGTAAATATAAGCCTGCCCGTCTTTTGTGGAGTTTCTTCCCACTTCTATAAGCCCTTGATTATCACCAAGCTGGGCATGAATACCGTCTATCAACTTCTGCACATCATCGAAAGGCATAGCTTGTTCCAGTTCTATTGGGTAGACCATTGCAAAAACTTCTGCCTGACTGCTGCGGGTACAATATGGAATTGAGTTTTCTGGATCCTCAGGCATCGAGTCAACCTTGGTATAATAATCTGGAATATTTATCATATCTGCCTCACTTTCCTTTAATTAATTGGCCCATCATCCTTTTCCAGCAATGCAACAAGAAATAATTCTTCCTTATCATTTTGGTATGGCACAAATTCTATTGTATCTCCACAGTGAACACCAAAGTCGGCAAATGGCTCATTTAACAGTTTCCCAAACATAGTTTTCTCTCCAAGTGCACTGCATCTAACCCAAACACCCTCCGGATCATTTCCTTCTTTAAACAATCCGACTTGTAAATCGTCAGGATATCCCGGACTTCTAAATTGATCGAGGAAATCCATATCCCTTATTTTTAGCTTATCTTCGTTGTTCGTAGCATATGATTCAATTGTTTTATTTATATAGTCCTCAAATGGTTCAATATCAATATCCAGATATTTCTGTGGTATAAATGATTGATGTTCAACAGAATCATATCTCACTATATTTACAGTGCTCCAGTCCCTTTCTGACACAATTATTCGATTGTTTTCTATTCTGCCGGTACAAAGAACATGAAATGACACACCGCATTCTTCGTCTATATAACCTATTAGCAATGCAGAGTCATCTTTTTCATCGCCTCCAACCCCATCCTTGACCGAAACTATGCATGGTTCCGGCAACTTTGCAAAAATAACCTTGTTGTAAAAATCTCTAAAACTGGCCTCATCAACATCCATGGTAACTTCTTTGAGATCGATAGTTGTATCAAAAAAGTTGCCCTCTTCGTCCATCCCTATGGGGAAGCTGCATCTATCCAGCCACTCTTGCGTAGCTAATTCTGGAACCGGTTCGGTTAAGCATTTGTTCTTGAATCGTTCTCTGCTATCTCTTATAAGATCATCTTCGATACTGAATTTAGTGTTCTCGAAATACTTCCACCTATAATCCTCCGGCAGATGCAACAGCAGGATTTGTGTTTTTCCCTCATACTCATATATATCGAGGACTTTAAAACGGGAATCTCTGTTTGCAACACACAATCCCCAGTTTGTACCATGTTCCATTGCACTTATGTCAATCATATGGTTAGAAAGGATTGCATATCTGTGAGTCGTTATCATTCCCATAACTCTTGCGGAAGCATCCACAAAAGCTTTTTCTCTTATAACTGCGTCTATCTCGTACTTTTCAAACGCATTCTGAGGAAGATTAACATCACGAACAAACATCGTTAGTCCCGGGAACAATTCATTTGCCAGATCTTCCAATTTCTTGACATCCACTTCATATTCCATAGCATCCTCTTTTCATAACATCTCAACCTACTTTTTTAATTATATCATTCAAATATGCGTACGGATAGCGCACGGATAGAGATCATATTATAAGCCGTCAAACATTACCGTTTGTTCCTCATTTTTTGCAGTTTTGACCTCTTAATCAATACAAAATGCCGAAGCATCATTGCTCCGGCCATGTAACTTATTCCCTGTCTATGTTCTTTTATTATTTATTTCCTTTTGAAGAAAATGTCTTAGCTAGACTTGCTAATGCCTCTCCAATTGTCTTTATATCAATCTTTCCGTCTTTATCCTGTGAAATTGATTTCAATGCATCAATGATGCCTGGCATATATTCATTAAACATCTTGGTAATTTCTTTATTCCAGTCAATATTCTTAAGTTCAATCTCATTAGTATAAGCCTTTTGGAATAAAACATTACTTATTTCTCCAGCTGCTAAGGTAATGGATCCCGCTACTGCAGCATTGAGTACAGCAGCAGCAACATTCAATCCCGGGATTGCCTTTAGTGCATTTAGCAAAGCTTTCCCACCCATTGTTGTACCGCCAACTTTTATGATGGTATCTTTGATTTCATTTGCATCATCCTTATCTCGTATGCCATATATTTTTGCAACACTGGCTAGCATTCCAGACTGAATTGGAACCAGTATGGCTGCATCCGGGATTGGAATAGGGATAGCTCCCACAGCTGTAGCTGCAGTAGTAGCCCCTCCGATTAGAGCATTCGCCATGGTATTCTTCATCTTGAGGTCAATGTCCTTTATTGCATCCTTGCTAATTTGCTTTGCTTCAGGAGCCAATTCTATTGTTCTGCTGACCAGTTCATCTAACCCCATTGGCGGAACTGTCACGCTATCGTTTATCTGGTACTCTTTTGCAACTACCGGGATAATATCTTTAACATTTATCTGCTTTCTTTTATGGCTTTCGTTATACTTTTCAAATGCTGCCTTAGCCATTGAAATGTTCTCTTCGACTTCAACAGCTGAATAAGATTTAGTAAACACAACAAAGACCGGAACATTCTTCCAATCGTTAGTTACGCTCTTAATATAACCTAGGACTTCCTGATCGATACGTTTGATTGTTCCATCAATACAGAACCAAATCATATGTATCAGTTTTTCCACATCAGCCGTTTTAACGCCTTCCTTGCAGAACTTAGCTATATCTCTTTTTATGCGGTTTTGCTTGAAAAGACCATATTCGTATCCAACAGAGTCAATCATCCTAAACGGGAGGGCATCGTTTTGGTAAATTGCTATTTCTTTTGTTACGGCTTCACCAACCCCTGTTGGTGCTTCATTTGCTTCTAGAATAGAGTTAATAAGTGTGGACTTTCCACATCCTGAAGTCCCTAGTATTAACACATTGATTTTATCGTCATTCATAGCAATTATCTGTTCGTACTTCGGAGCTTCTCTCTTTACTTTCTTTCTGTCTCCAGCCATGGAATTCCTCCTATTATCACGGTTCATATTGTTATAATTCGTTTCTAGCAACGATGACTCAAATCGGTCTGCTTTCCGAATATCACGCACATCTAAATCTGCTTTTTTGTGATTGATTCTAGAGCTTCTTTATCACAATAAGTACCTAAAACTGATGCATCCGCAGCCCCTGATATAAAGTGAGTCCACGGAATATCCATATCTTTTATAATCTCAACAAGCTGGTGAATCCTTTTGCTAACAGATTCATCATCTAAACCACCGTTAACCAGAATGTACCATCTTGCATTTTTCCTCATGAACTAGCCCTTCTGTATCTGTATAATCCCAAGTGTTATTAGTAAATTGATTCATTGTTTCATT
>DUPT01000047.1 GCA_012838225.1 Tissierellia bacterium | reverse complement strand
AGGTGTCTGACTTTCGTCAGCTGACGCATATCCTGGTCACGCACGGCCACGCCGACCATATCGGTGATACGGTGGAGCTGGCGAAAAACACCGGTGCCCTGATCGTGTGCAATCACGAGCTGGGCCACTATTTCAACAGCCAAGGGCTCGATCATGTCCACACGATGCATATCGGCGGCCGGTTCGATCGCTTCAAGATGACTCCGGCTTGGCACGGCAGCTCGATCGAGATCGAGGGCAAGCTCTATGACGGCGGGAATCCCGGCGGCTTCCTGATCGATCTAGACGGCACCAAGATCTATCATGCCGGCGATACGGGACTGACGATGGAGATGCTGCTGCTAAAGGACGAAGCGATCGATTATGCCTTGCTGCCGATCGGCAGCAATTTCACGATGGATTGGTCCGATGCCTTGCGGGCGGTCGATATGATCAAGCCCAAGCATCTGATCCCGATGCATTATGATACCTTCGAGGTGATCGAGGTCGACTTTGATCAGCTTGATATCCCGGCAGAGCTTCAGATGACGATCCTAAAACCGGGTGAATCGATCGAAGACTAAGCCAAGGACCGGCCCTAGCCGGTCCTTTTTCAATGCCATCGACAGGCGATGGCAGACCCTTGAGGCGACTGATATTTTCTTAAAAAAAGAGTCGGAACTGGCAGACACCAGCGGTTTATTGTAGACTGGTAGCAAGGGGGGATCATGCTTCGAAATATCGCTAAATCGGGCCTAAAGGGTCGGCCGAGACAAACCAAGATCTTGCTGGTGGCACTGATACTGGCCTTCTTCTTTGTCACGGTGTCATTTCTGTTACTGAGTACCGCGAATCAAACACGACAAGACAAACGGCGAGATACCTTTGGCGATTGGCAGGCCGTCTATGCCAATGAGTCGCCCGAAAGGCTAGCCGATATCAAAGCCTCCGCCGGGGATATCGCCGATGTCCGACTGATCGGTCAAGACGATGCCATCGGGCTCGTCGGAGCGGCGGATGAGGCCTTTTGGGCAATGTCACATATCGATGTGATCGAGGGGCGCTTGCCGGAGGCACTCGATGAGATCGTGATCGAGCAGGGGCAGCTGAGCTATTTTCAACAGGCGCCTCAAGTGGGCGATACCCTCCGGGTGGCCGCCACGATCCGTCATGGCGATCTGGAAGAAGACGCCCAGTCCGAGATCATCTACCAGCATATCGCTGATTTGAACAGTCGGTTCGAAGAGGCGATCGCCCGGCACTGGGATGAGGTCTATCAACAATTTCTTGTCGTCATGGACCAACGCTTCGATGGACTCGAAGAGGAGGTCGGCTGGACGGTCGAGTTTCAACAAAGTCAGGGCCAGGAGGCGGATTTTGATGAGATATTGGCCGCGCGGATCGCCGAAACGGAAGAAATGCGTCAGGCCGGAATCGAATTGTTCGAGCAAGCACCCGAATCGCCCGAAGATCGTTTGTTCTATTTCCGGCAATACATAGCCGAAAAGGAGCAGTCCGCTTATCAATCGATGCTCGAGAATGAGACTCAGCGTGAAATCTATTCCTTTCCGACTGAAGAGGAGTATCAGGACTTTATCTACTCGTATTTCGGGCCGGGCGGTCTAATTCGCTTCGCCGCCGAACAGTTCCGCCAAGCCGGTACGGTGAGAACCGTTCCTGAGCTGGAGGGGTTCTCCGGCACGACCCTCCAGACCCGGACCAGGATGTTCACCACGTCCGATCCCTATCGATACCTGAATGCCCATTCGATGGCCTATTACTTCGGAGAATATCTGCCGAGACAATACTGGCCGGAATTCACCGAATTCAATGATTTGCAGTTGTCTCAAGAAGCCGTCATGCTTCGCCATATGACAATCGTCGGCATCATCCAGGATTATCATACGATGTGGGATGGACCGATCCATCTCTATCCGACGGCCTTTGTCACACCACAAACCGGCGCCGCCTTACTCGATGATGCCCTTGGCCAAAGCCGGCTCGAATCGAATCGGGCTCACGTGGCCGGTCATCATATCTTCCTGCTGGATGAAGATCATCCGGCGGGGGAGGGGGAGACGTATTTTATCAATCAATTGGCCAAGGACGCGGCCTCGGGCATCAGTGAGGATCTGATCAGCCGGGTCCTGCTATTGGTCTTCGGCTTGATCACCGGCTTTAGCATTTTCCAGATCTCACTCGTCCAGCTAAAAAAGCGTCAGCGAAAGTTTGCCCTGATGCGATCGATCGGCGCCACCCTGTCTCAGATCCGGCGTCTGATGATCTGGGAGGCGATCATTGTCCTGCTGATCGCTTTGCCGCTGGGGATCCTGTTGGGCTTTGGGGTAGCCTGGGTTTTGATCCGGCTGAACAATCAGTTGATGAATGATCAAGTACAATTGGTGTTTGAGGGACTGTGGCTGATCATCGGCCTGGTCGTCACACTGATCGCCTCGCTGATCGGGCTGTTTTCGCCGCTGAGACGATTGGAGGACATTCCATTACGCGGTCAGATCGAGGTGATCGATCAGGCGGCTACCAAGCAGGCCCGACAGATCCTGGGCGATCAGCCGATCCGGCAACAAAGCCTGTCATCGATCAACCGGCGTCACTACCGCTTTATTCGCAAGCAGCGGCTGATCAGCAGCCTGCTCTACAGCCTGATCCTGTTCATCCTGCTGGGCAGCCTCTGGCTGATCTACCTGAGCTTCCAGGAATACCGCAGCCAGGTGATCGATACCGATATGCCCGACTTCGAGTTTGTTCGGGGCCATCAGGTGGTAGGCCGATATGATCGACAGATGATGGAAGAGATCGCTCAAGCCGTCCCGATCGAGCGTCAGGATCTATTCATCCGGGGCGATAAGGCCTTCCTATGGTATGACGATATCGAGAACAATCAGTTGTTGAATCATCTTCTGGGCATGCTGCCTGAAAGCCTCCAATATGATTATTATTCGACCGAGCTCGTCCATGTCCTGCCGGCCGAAAAGCTCTATCTCACGCAAGAGGCGATGGTGGTCGATACCTTCAGCCTCGATACCGAATCCGACTATATCGATCGCTTCCGCGACATCGTTTCACCGGATTTTGACTGGGACGCCTTTGAACGGGGCGAGCAGGTGATCCTGCTCTCACCCGGGTATGAGCTGGGCGATCCGCCGGGGCAGGTCGCCCAGGCTAATGCCGAGCGGCTCAGCCGAGCCGAGCGGATGAAGGCGCTGCTTCAAGAGACAGGCTCGGGCTATCTGAGCTATGACAGCCGGCGAACACCAGTACTCGAGCATGAACCCAGCTTTGAAGGACTTACTTCGATCACCCTGACGGTGCCGACCGGGCAATTGCTGACCTTCGATCAGGCGCCGTCCAATACCGTCACCATCCATGAGCTGCCGGTCGGTCTGGTGCTGAAGCATCTGCCGCGCCAGGGCATGTGGCCGCTCTCGGACAGTCTGCAAAATCCGGTCGTGCTGATGTCAAGACAGCTCATGGAGCGGGTCTATCCCCACCGGATGCATATCTGGGGCTTTGGCTTCAGCTCGATATCGCGCGCTCATCGCAGTGAGCGCTATGCCAATACCCTGATCCATCTCTATCTGAGTGATCCGACGGATGAGCAGGCACTCGAGATCAAGCGGATCGGACTGGAGTATGATTATGCCATCAGCAATCTCTACCTGATCAAACAACGACTCTATGCCAAGGGCCTCCAGACCTCTCTGATCGTCGGCCTATTGGGACTGGCTCTGTTGGTGGTGGCGCTACAGATCCAGTCGACCTCGGCTAGGGGAATGCTTGAGGCTGAGCGAAGCCGGATCGGCATCCTGCAGAGTCTGGGCGTCCGATCGGGCGAGTACCGTTCGACCTATCTCTTAGACGCCTTCAAGCGGATGCTGATGGCCGTGCTGTTGACACATATCGCGCTGGTGATCGTGATCGGCCTGTACCTGCTGATCACCCGTCCGGAGCGTGATGTCCTGCTCGAGATGCAGATCAGTCTGAGCGCATACCCTTGGCTGATCCATGGATTGATCGTGGTGGCTTTTCTCTTCCTCGGCACCATAGCCGCCTTTTTACCGCTGGGCAATATCCTGAAACGTCAACCGGTCGAAAACATCCGGTCATTACAATAGGAGGCAAGTCATGTCAATCATCACCCTGCAAGGCATCAACAAGATCTATGGTGAAGGCGATATCGCCGTCCATGCCCTAAAGGACGTCGATCTGGCCTTTGAAGAAGGCGTATTCTACTCGATCATCGGTAAAAGCGGCTCAGGTAAATCGACACTGCTTCACATCCTGGGGGCGCTCGACCAACCGACTTCGGGTCAGATGCTGCTAGAAGGCGAGAGTGTCTATGATGCTACCGCCGATGAGCAGGCACTGCTTCGCCGGCGCCGGATCGGATTTGTCTTTCAATCCTTCAATCTGCTGCCCGAGCACACGGTGCTCGAGAATATCCTGCTGCCGAGCCATCTCGATGGCGTCGAGCCCGAGCAGGCCCATCTCGATGAGATCGTTGAGGTGCTCGAGATCGGCGATAAGCTGAGAGCCTTCCCGGATGAATTGTCCGGCGGCCAGGCCCAGCGGGTCGCCATCGCCCGGGCGCTGATTACCAAGCCGGCAATTCTCTTAGCCGATGAGCCGACCGGCAATCTCGATGAGGCCACCGGCCGAGAGGTGCTTCGGCTGCTGAAGGAATTCCAGACCCGGCTGGGTCAGACCACCGTATTGGTGACGCATGATATGGAGATCGCCTCGATGGCCGATACCATCATTGAGATTCAAGACGGCTATATCAAGTCGGTGACCGACAACCGTTAGCCGACCAAGTCGACGAAGGGAGAGCTTATGCTTCGACAGATCGCTACTTCCGGCTTAAAGGGTCGCCGCCGTGAGACGAGGATCCTACTGGTGGCACTCAGTCTGGCTTTCTTCTTTGTGGCGGTGTCCTTTGTCCTGCTCGATACCGCCAATACCAATCGAACACTTCAACGCCTGAGCACCTTCGGCCAATGGCAGGCGGTGTATATCAACCAGCCGCAATCGGAGCTGGGGCTGATCGATGAAAACTCCGAACCGGTCCAAGTCCAGATCCTGGGACGAGATGATCGGGCCGGTCTGGTGGCGGCCGTCGATGATGACTTCCGACAGATGTCTCATATCAAGCTGATCGAGGGAGCCTGGCCTGAATCAGCCTATGAGATGGTGATCGAGCAGGGGCAACTCAGCCATTTTGCCGAGACACCGCAGGTGGGGGATACCGTCTAGGTAGCGGTCCAGACCATGTATATCGATGAGGATCAATCCGCCTCAGAGCCCGCCCGGGTCGCCATCGGCCAAGTCATCGCCGAGCGCTTCTATGAGGCGTTGGCCGAGCACTGGGATGAGCGGATCGCTTTGATCGATGCCTGGGAAAAAAGGGATATCCAGCCGTCTGAAATGAGACCCTTTACCTCGGTGGAAATCACCTATCTGCAAAACAGACAGGCCAATGCCGAGCTGTGGCGCGAGATCCTGGCCGAGGATGCCTCGACGATGGCCGAAAAGATCGAACGCATCCGCTCACTCGATCTCGAAGTGCACGAGAGAATGGTTCAGGCACTCCTAGAAAATGATCATCATCGCGATTTCATCCAAGAGGTTTTTCGAGTCTTCCGACAAGAAGATATCGATCAAACGATCCGTGAGCAGTCGGATCGGATGATCGGTTTTACCGATTCGATCAACCGCATGACCTTCATCCGTTCAGCCAGTGATCTGGAGGGCGAAGACGGCACAACGCTTCAGACCAGGCGACGAAGTGCCGGTCTCGAGCTGTCACTGATCGATGAACGGATCACCTGGGTATCACAGCTTCTACCGAAACATTGGTGGCCGGATCTGACGGACCTGGAGCATGTTTTGTTCTATCGTGAGGCTGTCTTGATTCGGGAAATGACACTCACCGGCATCGTGGCCGATTATCTTACCCGTTGGGACGGACCGACCAATCAGTACCCGACCGGCTTTGTCACACCCGAAACGGGCGAGCGACTAATGGGATTGCTAAAAAAGTCCAAGATGCCAGAAAACGCAGCTTCTGGCCGCTGGGGCGCATCCTGCGGCGACGACCGGTCGACAATATCCGATCGCTCCACTAAACGATTTGAAATGAAATCACCGTAGTCAAACGATCACGATTTTTCTGGTCGCTCCCAAGGAGTGATATGATAGATGAAAGCAATACAAAATACACCCGGGAAGGCAAATAGAACACCATGTCAAACCAACATCAGCCCGGCGAGGTGAGATCATGTTGAGACGGATCTCAGTCTCCGGCCTAAAGGGTCGGCCTCGCCAAACCCTCGTCCTTTTGACGACGATGATCCTATCGTTTTTCTTTGTCACACTGGCCATGAATCTGCTCTCGACCTCGCAGATCAATCGAGCGATCCAGCGGCGCGAAGCCTATGGCGAGTGGAGCAATGTCTTTATCGCCGATCGGCCTGAGCTGGCTCAAACGCTGCAAGCAAAAACTACGCCCTATGCCACCAATCGGATCCTGGGACGTGATCAGCGCTTAGGCGTTGTCGCCGCGGCCGGTCCCGACTTTTGGTCGATGTCGAATAACAAGCTACTGGAGGGCCGATTGCCCGAAGCTCTTGATGAGATCGTCATGACCGAGTCACAGATCAGCTATTTTTCTGAAAAGCCGGCGATCGGAGATACGATCACCGTCACCTTCCATGTCGCTAGCTCCGAGCATGAGACCTATTTGTTCGATGATAATCTGGCAAAACTCGTGACACAGGATCTGGTTGCGGCCGATCGATACCTGGCTGAGCACTGGTCTGAGATCCATCAACGGATCCTGTCTGCTCAGACCCGCTGGCAGCAGCAAAAGCTCTCCCGGATCGAAGAGCATCTGGCGCTTCTCAGTCAAAGGCCGGTGGTGTTTGACCGGGCCGAAGAGACCGACCGATTTGTCCGGTTGAATGAGGCCCGGTTCGACCGGGCACTGGCCCTGTTTGAAGACGATGGCGGCTCATTGTCGGAGCGGCTCGAACGGATCGAAAACTTCCATCGTCAAGAGACCGAACACCTGATCGAGGAAATGGTGTCGGATCCGACCTCGCGTCTGCAGTTTCCTGAGGCCGAGACCGAACAAGCCCTGCGTCAATCGATCACCAATCATTTGTCGTTTGACAATCAGGTGATGGCCTATGTCGGCCGTTCGAGCCGCCGCAATACCTCCGAGCTCGAGGCCAAGGACGCCACACTGATCAGCACCCGGGGAAGCTATCGACTCGTTCGCTATCAGCCCGACAATCTGGCCCGCTTTTCAAGCCTCTACCGCTATCTGCCCTCAGGAGGGATCGACGGCATTCCGGCCGAACGGGAATTTCCGGCCGCCGGTGAGATCGTGCTCCACCGCGATATGCGGGTGAGTGGCATCATTGCCAATTATCACCAGGTCTGGGACGGCCCCTTTACCCAGTATGCGACCGCCTTTGTTTCACCGGAGACCGGGGAGCAATTGTTTGAGCGAGGCCTAAGCCTATCAAAGGTCGAGAGCAATCGGCTCTATCAGCCGCCGGTACATTATTTTATCCGATCCACCGAGCCGGTGGCATTCGAGCAGGCCTATCCCCAGGCCCTCAATCTGTTCTCGAATCAGCTTGGCTTTGGTCAAGACAGTAGCATCAGTGAAGACAGTCTAAGCCTGATCCTGCTGGGCGTGATCACGTTGGTGACGGCCTTTAGCCTCTTTCAGATCAGTCTGATCCAGTTTCGGAAGCGGCTTCGAAAGCTGGCGCTGATGCGGGCGATCGGGGCGACTTTTCAGCAGCTTCGCCACATGCTTACCT
>DUPT01000046.1 GCA_012838225.1 Tissierellia bacterium | reverse complement strand
GCCAAAGTCCTCCAAGCTCTTGGCCAGGAAGCGTCCAAAGTCATCCCGACCGACTTTGCCGATAAAGGCCGTCCGACAGCCCATATTGCTCATGGTCGCGATCACATTGGCGACGGCTCCGCCGGGATTGGCCTGATAGGTCATCTCCCCGGAAGTTTTAGTGAAATCGACTAATAGCTCACCGAGTCCTAAGACATCAAACATGATTTCCTCCATATAGCTCCAGCCCATAGATGCGGGCCGCCCGGTTACCGTATTGCTCGGACCGGGTGATCAGTAAGCGAAAGCGCTGGCCGGTGGTCGGTTCGATCGACCGCAGGCTGTAGTCTGATCGATTGTCTCTTACCCGGTCGATCGTCTCCCAGCCGTGCTCTTGCTCGACCTGAAGCTCAAAGTCCTTGGTATTATATAACTCACTCTCCCCACCGGCTCCGGCGTGACGGATATGATAGCGGCGGATCGTTTGCGGCGAACCCAGATCAAGGATCAGCCACTTGTCACCTTCTTTGAGTGAGCACCATTTGGCCGCACCGGTTTGGATCACATGAGCCGCCTCTTCGCCCTCGGGAGAGTCGCCGCAAGCTTCGACCTTGGCGTGAGAGGCCAGGTCGATCCCCAGGGGCTCAAACACCGCCCGGATCACCACATCTCCAACCGGCATCCGGCGAAGATCCGGTTCCCAGCCGACAAAGGCCGACTGTTCGGGCACCTCCGGCTTAAGATCCATCGGCGCATGGAGCGGATAATCACCGCTGCCGTGGCCGCCCTCGACCTCGAGATGGAAGGTCGGCCGAGGCGATCGCTGATCATATAGATCATCCGCTGCCTCCACATCCGGCACCATCACCGCATTGGCGGCAAAGACGACGACCGAGGAGTCCTTGGGAAAATAGATCTTCTTGCCTCGAATGCTGAAGCGGAACATATAGCCATACTCAAACGGCTGATTGCCCTCGGGCGTATGGATATGATTGGCCTGCCAGGCGATCGGCACGGTCTTGATGCCGCCGTAGCGCTTACCGGCAAAATCATCCCAATCCCCTACCGGTTCTCGCCAGCTCGGGATCAGGAGTGTCTGCTTCTTGCCATCGACATTGTACTCGGCCGTGACATCGTCTTCGAGGCTGGCCGCTAAAAAGACCAGATCGCGATAGCCCTCGGGCAAGATGACCTTTTGGCCTTCACAGCGCATGGCCGAGTAGACCTTAGTCGGATCGATCTGAAACCGGATCCCGCGGGAGCGGATCGTCTCCGGCATTTGCTCCATCGGAAACCGGGGATGGATCTTTTGAGACCCTTCCGGGGAATAGGCATCGCTGTTGAACAGCAGGTTTAGCGGCTGCTGGGCGATCGAGACCTCCTCGTCGATCAAGGGCTCCATCTGCACGACAAAGCTCTTAAGGCTGTTGCGGTTGAGATCGAATTTAACGCTCGAGCCCTCGATCATGACCCGGCCGGGAATCAACTCCTCTTGACCGTTGATCTCATGGACCGTCATGACCCGTTTGGCAAAGATCAATCGCCGATCAGGCAGTGATTTGCCTGAAACATCCTGCACCCGGACCACCAGCTTATCGGAGTCCTGAGCTTGCTTGAGAGCCATGACCTTAAGTCCCGGTTGAATGGTCGATATCAGTGATATCTCATTGCCCAATACCCCGTGGTGCGGCTCGGAATAAAAGCTTCTCATCGGTTGACGAAAAGCCTGAGCGGTCTCGATCGTGGCCTGATCGAAGCTCCCATGATGGGAGGTGATCGCCACCGTGAACCGATGCTCGCCCAGGTCCTGGAGATGCTGTTTGGCCGGACCGAAGCTACCTCTGGGCGTATGGATCAGGCTGAGGCGTAACCGGTTCTTCTCCGGGCGATCCCAGCCGTACTTACAATCACTCATTAGCGAGATGGTTTGATCGTCGCTGCTAAGCGAGACGAACTCTTGGGCCGGTACCTCATAGAGATTGGTCTTATTGACGCCGCGGTAGACCACCCCGGCGCCACAGTCATAGGCCGCCAGATCCGGTGATAGACTGAGCACAAAGTCAAGCTTTAACAGACTGGCCTGTTCGAACCAATCGATCTCATGCTCGATCTCGACGCGCCGGACACCGGCCATCAGGTGGATGCGCTGGATCACATCGGAGTGAGAAAACCTACGCTTCACCTGAAGGCTCAAGCGGACCGGGCCCTGTTCCAACAGCTCGATCTCGACCTCGGAATAATCCAATGCTTCCGGAGATTCCAGATCATGATACAAAATCTCCCAGGCCGGCCATTTCTGGGAATCATTGTCAAACCGGACCAAGCGAATGGGATCCTCCAACAACTCCAGCTTCATCTCGATATCATAGATCGAAACGATATCACCCGTCTGATCAACGATCACCTTATAGTATTCATTCTGAAAGATATGCTGATCGGTCTTGCTATAGAGCAGCGGATTGGATTGCTTCGTCTGAGCCGGAGCGATATGATAGACCTTCAGTCCGCTGCCCGGAGCGTCGGCTAAAAACTGTAGGACATCGCCCTTGCGCTGTGAGGGCACCGCCGTCTCGCCTAGAAAGACCTGATAATCTCCCTCGGGGATTCGGACGCTTACCGGCTCGCATCGCTCAAACGCCACCGGATTATAAACGATGATCGGCACGCCGGGACCGGTAGTGTCCATCTGAGCCGAGACATTTCTCACGCCTCCGATCAGCTCTTCACTGAGCTGGTTTAAGCTGACGATATAGTCATTGTAGGCGATCTGATAGGCCTCGGGGATACTCGTTCCACTCAGATCATCATGAAACTGATGCCATAAAAATCGCTTCCAGGAGCGATCGATCTCCTCTTTAGGATAGGGATAGCCTAGGGCTGAGGCCAGGGCATTGATCCGCTCGGCGGCATCGGCCAGACGCTCACATTGGGCATTCCAGCGCTTGGCAATGGCCCGGGAGGTATAACAGCCTACGCCATGTCGGCGAAGCAACAGCTCGCCTGAATAGGACGGCAGGTCTCGCTTGGCCATCTCCTGATAGACATCGTCGGGTGTGGCCGAGATGACCTCGATCCCATTTTTTTCGCCCAGGTCGGACTCCAGATTTCGGACGGATTCATGATCAGGCGCCCCGCCGATATCGCCGGTCCCGAAGTAGCGCAGACTCAAGCCATCATTTCGGATCAGTTGATCGCGGGTCAGATTGTCTTGGCGAAGCGGTCCGTCGATTCGGTTCTCATAGTCGCCGGGATCGAGCGCCGCATAGATAAAGTTACCATCATTGCCATGCCACTTGCCCAGCGCAAACGGGATCGGGATGGCGGATGCTTTATTCCAAGCCAGCTTCTGCGTTGAAAAACCCTGGAGCCCCATATGCCGGGCAATGGTCGGCAGATTGAAGCCGAAGCCAAAGCAGTCCGGCAGGAACAGATCACGCGGAGACCGACCGAAATGCTCTCGGAAGAACTCACTGCCATAAAGTATCTGACGGATGATCGATTCACTCGAAGGCACCAAGACATCCATGCTCTCCCAGGTGGCACCGGTCAGATTCCAGCGACCGGTCCGTTGCCAGCGCTTGATTTTCTCAAACTCAGCCGGATAATACTCCTGAATCAGCGCATACCGAAACGCTCCCTCGAAGTTAAACCGGTACCCCGGGAAGGTTTGGAATAAGGTGATGTTTTTACTGATCGTATCCGGCAGATAGCGATGGACCGTCTGTCTGGCATCCCAGGTCCACTGCGTATCAAGATGAGCTGTCGCCACCATAAAGATCTTGTGATTAGCCATAAATCCCTCCAGCTTCAATTATACAAGAGCGAGCAAAAAAATACATCCCGACAACCCTAACAAGCGTCTTTTATCGGAGCATCTTGTCTTGCCGGCTGACTCGTGATGAATGAGACTATGAAAAAGATACCAACAGATAATCCTATCTCACAACTGATCTCTCAGTCCCTTCTGGTAATGCCGATCCCAGTCTACTTCTGATTCAAAAACCAATTGCCTGCTCGGTTGATCATTCATTTCGGACCGGGTGATTCGGTGTGGCTCAAGCTTTGTCGCCATGGTTCACTTGATGGATTGACGGGCGCGACGAACTAAAAAGATGCTGCTCTAACGGATCCGTTTCGAGCAACATCTTTTTTTTGTTTTTGGTTTTTTGTCTTTTTGCTTTTATTCCGATGCTTTTTTCTGCTTATAGGCCAGACACTTATCACGGTATTCTCTGATCGCGGCATCAAATTCCGGATAAGCCCGGGCCAGGTTGGTGACTCGCATCGTCTTATCGGTCACGCCGCTCTCAGAATAGCCGGTGACGAGCAGCTCATTGGTCGCTTTGTCTCTCACCTCATACTCGTAGCAGATCCTGACGCCGGTGTATTTTGGGATGAGGCAGCTGACACTCACCGCTCGACCATAGACGGCCGGCTTATGATACCTGGCCTCCATCCTCAGCACCGGGAAAAAGAATCCCTTGGCCTCGACCTGGGCATAATCAAAGTCCATGATATCCATCAGCTTCGTTCGGGCGATCTCAAACCAGACGATATAGTTGGCGTGGTAGATGATCCCCATCTGATCCGTTTCAGCATAGCGCGGTTCGATGGTTGTTTGATAGATCACTTGTCATACCGTCCTTTGTAGACGATGCCGACCCTGGGATCGACCGTTGCGACCATGCCGTCTTCTAACAGATCGTTTAGGTGCTCCACTCCGACGATCGTCGGGATCTGAAAAGTGGTCCCGGCAATCGCTCCCATCGAGGTATAGCCGCCTTCTTGGGTGATGATGGCACCGGCCTGCTTGACCATCTCGGCCATCGTTTCATCGAGGCCTCTGGTATAGAGGATATCGCCGGGCTCAAACCTTTCCGGATGATCATCGACAAAGCGGATGATGCCGGTAAACGACTGCTCGCCGAATCCGACGCCTTTAAGTGTCACCTCACCGATGGAATGGATCTTCATCATATTGGTGGTGCCTGAGACGCCGATCGGCACACCGCAGGTGATGACGACCAGGTCATTGTCCTGCACCAAACCGGCCTGCTTGGCCATCACCTCGAGATGATGGAACATGGTATCGATATCGTGTGATTCTTCGATCAGGTGGGCCTGAACGCCTCGCACGAGTGATAGCTGACGCCGGACACCCTCCGAGGTGACACCGGCCACGATCGGAGTCTTGGGATGGTGCATGGCGATCTTTCGCGCCGTCTGGCCGCTTGAGGTAGCCGTTAGGATGGCCTTGGCATTTAGATTGTAGGCCGAGACCACCGAAGCCCGGGATACGGCATAGGTGATCGAATCGAGATAGGGCAGGTCCTGCTGCTGGGTCAAGAGCTTGCCGTAATCGAGCGAGCTCTCGGTCGCCAGGGCGATCGAAGCCATCATGGCCACCGATTCGACCGGATAGGCCCCGGCAGCCATCTCACCGCTTAGCATCACCGCATCGGTCCCGTCGATGATGGCATTGGCCACATCGGCTGCTTCGGCTCTGGTCGGGCGCGGATTATGCGTCATGCTCTCAAGCATTTGAGTAGCGGTGATAACGGTCTTTCCGGCTCGGTTGCATTTGGCGATCATCAGCTTTTGGGCCATCGGGACCTCCTCCATCGGCATCTCCATGCCGAGGTCTCCTCGTGCCACCATGATCCCATCGGATACCTGGAGGATCTCATCGATATTGTCGAGGCCCTCCCGGTTTTCGATCTTCGATATGATCTGGATATGGCCGGCCCCTAGGTCCTCCAGGATTTTCCTGACCTCGAGGACATCACTGGCCTTTCGGATGAATGACGGCGAGATAAAGTCGACGCCCTGCTCCACCCCGAAGGTGATATCTTTTTTGTCCTGTTCGGTCACGGCCGGCAGATTGATGCGAAGGCCCGGGGCATTGACGCCCTTTCTGGTGGTGAGCTCGGCTCCGTGGAGCACCTCGGTGTGGATCTCTTCTCCGATGACTTCTAGCACCTTCAAAACGATCGTTCCGTCACTGATCAGAAGGATGCTCTCCGGATGGACATCCTTATACAACTCCTCATACGTCACGGCCGCTCGGGTGTGATCACCGATAAAATCACCGCTCGATAGGATAAAGCGATCGCCCGCTTTTAAGACCGTGCCTTCGGCCATGGTCTTGATCCTGACCTCCGGGCCTTTGGTATCGAGCAGGATGGCCATCGGGACGTCGAGCTCTGATGCCACCTGACGGATCAGACGGATATTATTCAAATGCTCCTCATGATTGCCATGAGAGAAGTTGAGCCGGGTGACATCGAGTCCGGCCGCTACCAGGCTGCGATAGGTTTGTGGGTTATTGCTGGCGGGACCGAGGGTCCCGACGATTTTCGTTTGACGCATGACTCCCCCTTATTGGGCCAGGATATCGGCCAGTTCATACAGGTCCATGTTCAGCCGATCGCGCACGGCGATGGCATCATCGATCTCCATATAGTGCAATGTATTCCCCCGAATGCCGATGGCCACACCCGATTTACCGTCTTTTAACAGCTCGACCGCCCAAGCGCCCATCCGGGTGCCGAGCAATCGATCGAAGGCGGTCGGTGAGCCCCCGCGCTGGAGGTGACCGATCACCGCCAGTCTGGCCGGTGTACCCGAGGTCTCCTCCAATTCCTTGGTGAATTCATTGGCATCGGTCACGCCCTCAGACAGCAGGATGATATGATGGCTCTTGCCCTTTTCCTGACCGGCCTGGATAGTGTGACAGATGGCCTGCATATCATAGTCGACCTCGGGCACGATGACATTTTCCGCGCCTGAGATCAATCCGGCATACAAGGCGATATCGCCGCAGTTTCGTCCCATCACCTCGACGACAAACATCCGGCCGTGGCTCGAGGAGGTGTCTCTGAGCTTGGACACCGCCTCCATCACGGTCTCGATGGCGGTATAGAAGCCGATGGTGTAGTCGGTATAGCCCAGATCATTGTCGATCGTTCCGGGGATGCCGATGGTGGCAATGCCGAGATCATTGAGCCGTTTGGCGCCTTTGAACGAACCATCGCCGCCAATGACGATCAGGGCGTCGATACCATTGGCTTGCAGGATCTGAGCGGCCCGCTCCTGACCGGCCTGCTCCAAAAACTCCTTGCTCCGAGCGGTCTTTAGGATCGTTCCGCCGCGCTGGAGGATATCACTGACGCTCGAGCGTTTGAGTGCGACAAAATCACTCTCTAAGAGGCCTTCATAGCCGCGGTTGATCCCGACGACTTCAAAGCCTTCATGGATCCCCATCCTGACGACCGCCCGAATGGCGGCATTCATCCCCGGGGCATCTCCCCCGCTGGTCAATACGGCAATTTTTTTCATTTTCTTTCTCCTATTTCACGACCACGGCATCTGAGCCGAGGAGGGCTTGCAGCTGAGCGATCAGATCGTCGGTCGGTTCGACCTCATGACCCTTTAGATCTCTCACGGCTCCGCTGTCTTCACAATATACTCTTAAGCTGGCCGGGCCCGGTCGGGTCTTGGCCAAGCGGATGATATCATCGATCGATCCCGTTTCCCAGGCCGGCAGGCGCAGATAGATCTTTTGGTCCACGATATCCTCCGACAGACCGCGCAGGCTGTTGGCGATGATCTTGGCCGGTTCGTCCTCTTTGACACTGAGGCGACCCTGGATCAAGAAATACTGCTCCTGCTCCAACAGCTTTTCGACCTCTTGAAAGGTCTTGGGAAAAACGATGATCTCCATCGTCTCGTACTCATCCTCCATGCGGAGAAAGGCCATCCGTTCGCCTTTCCTGGTCAGCTTGACCGAGATGCTTCGAAGCATGGCGATCGCCGAGACGATGATATTGTCGTTCGACTCATCGAGCGAGGTAAATTCGACGAAATCCCGACAGTGAAACTTCTGTCTCAGCTCGGCGTAGCGGCTGAGAGGATGACCGCTGAAGTACATCCCCAGCACTTCCTTCTCCATCTCCAAGAGCTGTTCTTCGTCGTATTCGGGCAGACTGGTGCGAGGTCCGCTTCGAAGCGGCTCGACCTCATCAAACAGGGATAGCTGACCGGCGGCATTGACCCGAGAGCCCCGCTGGATGCCATCCAGGATCGTTTCATAGCGCAGCATCATCGATCGCCTGGTCTCGCCCAGTCCATCGAGGGCGCCGGCTTTGATCAGGCTCTCGATCGCTCGCTTATTGAGGACACCGATGCTCAGGCGATTGAGAAAATCATCCAGCGAGCGAAAGCCGTCTCGTCTGGTGCGTACGATGCTGGCGATCAGTGTCGTGCCGACATTTTTGATAGCCTTTAGGCCAAACCGGATCGACGATTGCTCGATCGAAAAGCCCTCAAAGCTGTGGTTGACGCTGGGCGGCAAGACCTCGATCTTCATCGCCCGGACATTGTCCATATACTGAGCCAGTTTGGGGCTGTTGCCCATGACACTGCTCATCAGCGCCGCCATGAACTCGACCGGATAGTGAGCCTTGAGATAAGCCGTTTGATAGGCGATGATGGCATAGCCGGCGGCGTGTGATTTATTGAAGGCATAGCGGGCAAAGTCCATCATACCATCAAACAGACGATTCCCCTGGTCTTCACTCATTCCCCGGGCAATACAACCCGATACCTGTTGGCCATCGCCATAAAGGAAGATGTTTCGTTCCTTTTGCATGACGGCCATGTCCTTTTTACTCATGGCCCGGCGCACCAGATCCGACTGAGCATACGTATAGCCGGCCAGATCTCTCACCAGCTGCATCACCTGCTCCTGATAGACGATGACGCCATTGGTGACCGATAATACCTCCTCCATCACCGGATGAGCGTAGCTGGCCCGTGCCTGATTGCGGTTTCGGAGATAGGTCGGGATGCTCTCCATCGGACCGGGTCGGTACAGGCTGATCCCGGCAATGATGTCTTCGATCGTTTGCGGCTTGAGCTCGCGAAAGAACGAGCGCATACCCGAGCTTTCGAGTTGGAAGATGCCCAGGGAGTCCCCCTCGGTCAACATCTGAAAGGTCTCGGGATCGCCATCGGGCAAATGGTCGATATCGACCTCGATGCCCCGATTGGCTTTGATAAAGGCTAAGGCATTCTTGATGATGGTCAGGTTTCTCAAGCCTAAAAAGTCCATCTTGAGAAGACCGAGCTCCTCGATCAGGTTCATATTGTATTGAGTCGAGATGGCGTCCTCATGTAGATAGAGCGGGACATGGTGATCCATCGGCTGTTCTGAAACCACCACTCCGGCGGCATGGGTCGAGCAGTGCCGCGGGATGCCCTCGATCTTACGGGCGTTTTCGATCAACAGCGCCACATCGGTGCTGGCCGAGACCATCTCCTGGAGTCTGGGTGACTCCATGAGCGCCCGATCAAGCGTCATGCCAAGCGATGTCGGGATGGCCTTCGCCACCCTATCGACCTCACCATAGCCCAGACCCATCACCCGGCCGATGTCACGGACGGCCGCCCGGGCACCGAAGGTCCCAAAGGTAATGATCTGGGCCACATGCTTGGCACCGTATTTTGCAGTCACATAATCGATCACTTCCTGACGCCGCTCATCCTCAAAATCGATGTCGATGTCGGGCATGGTGATCCGGTCGGGATTTAGGAAGCGCTCGAAGATCAGATCATAGGCCATCGGGTCGATCCCGATGATATTGAGCGCATAGGCCACGATCGATCCGCCGGCCGAGCCTCGACCGGGACCGACGGCGATGCCGTGATCCTTGGCGTATTTGATAAAGTCATGCACGATGAGAAAATAATCATTATAGCCCATCGAGTCGATCACCTCGAGCTCGTAGTTCATCCGATCGAGATAGGGCGTGACATCGTCATAGCGCTCGTGCATGCCGGCCATTGTCAATTCCCGAAGGGCGGCGGTGGCATCGAAATCCGGCTCAGACGAAAAGCGCGGCAGATGCTTCGAGTGAAAATCAAACTCGAAGTCGATCATGTCGGCGATCTTTAGGGTATTGGCCAGGGCTTCGGTCGGAAATAGCTGAGCCATCTCATCATAGCTCTTTAAGTAGAACTCCTGGGTATCAAAGCGCATCCGGTCCTGATCGGTCAGGACCGAGCCCGTTTGGATACACAGCAGCATATCGTGGGCGGTATGATCGTCTTTTTCGGTATAGTGGACATCATTGGTCGCCACCAGACCGATGCCTGTCTCTTTAGCGATTCGAATGATCTGAGCATTCGTTTCCTTTTGCTCGGGGATGCCGTGATCCTGAAGCTCCAGATAGAAGTGATCGGCTCCAAACAGCCCGTGATAGTCCTCGGCGGCCGCCTTGGCCCCCGGATAATTCCCCCGAAGCAGCTGATAGTTGATCTCGCCCTGCAGACAGCTCGATAAAGCGATCAAGCCGTCGGTGTGCTGGGCCAGGAGCGACTTCGGGATGCGGGGTTTATAGTAGAAGTGGTCGGTATAGCCGGCCGATACCAATTGGATCAGGTTGGTGTAGCCGATATCGTTTTTCGCCAACAGGACCAGGTGGTGATTGACCTTTGGATCATCGGTCGCTACATAGACCTCACAGCCGATAATGGGCTTGATGCCCTGGCGTTTGGCCTCTTTATAGAAATCGACCACCCCGAACATCACCCCGTGATCGGTCACGGCAATGGCCGGCATGTCAAGTTCCTTGGCCCGACGAATCACCCGGTTGATCCGGGCGAATCCGTCGAGCAGGCTGTATTCGGTGTGTAGATGCAGGTGGACAAATGGTTTCGACATAGTTCCTTTTTTCAGCTTGGGATCATTCTTGAGAATAAGGTGCGTAGCGCTGGATCATCCACTGGATGCCGAAGCGGTCCTCCAGGATACCGTATTTCTCGGCCCAGAAGGTCTGCTCCAGGGGCATGATGATCTTGGCGCCGTGTTCGACAAATCTCTCCCACACCTCGACCACGTCAGCGACGTTTTCCGATGCCCAGGACAGATAGTAGCGATTGCCTTCGTTGATGATATTGCCCATGGTATCAGAGCCCATCAGGTGGGCATTGCCCAGATCGATCTGACCATGCATGACGCCCTCGGCAAAGCCCATGGCTTCTTGCTCCTCCAGCGGCAGATCAGAAAACAGCATCACCTCCGGCTCGACCTCGAAGATCTCACCATAGAAGGTCAGGGCCTCAAGGGCATTGCCGTTAAAATTGACATAGGGTTCGAGCATTCCTTGTTTCATAAGAGCCTCCTGAGACATATGTACCCCAAAACTATTCCGGATTCGGCGTGTTGTCTATTTTCTGACACAGGGCCAACAATCGGTTCAGCCGGTGATTGACGGCTGATTTCGAGATCGGCGGATCACACCGCTCCCCCAGCTCCTTCAGGCTAAGATCGGGCTCCTCCCAGCGAAGCTGCGCGATCTCAAGCAGCGCATCGGGCAGCGTGCTCAGCCCCCGCCGGCGCTGGATCAGCTCGATGCAATCGATCAGCTTTTGGGAGGCCACGACGGTTTTTGTGATATTGGCGGTCTCGAGATTGACTCGGCGCTGAACATCGTTTTTGACCTCCTTGACGATTCGGATGTCCTCAAAGGCAAAGGCCTCTTCATTGGCTCCGATGATCTTCAGGAAATCGGAGATCGCTTCACTGCTTTTGAAATACAAGGCCGGCTTGTCTCCCCGGTCAAAGAATTTCGGCGTCAATTCATATTGGCTAAGCAGTGAGGCGAAGCCGTCTCTTAGCTCCTCGGAATCAAATGAAAACTCCAAATGATAGTCGCGGTAGGGATTCGATAGGATCCCGACGCCTAAAAACACCCCGGTGATATAGTTTCTCAGCCCGATCTCGCCCGAGACCAGCGACAGCGGGATGTCTCGCCGGACGTGGTGGAGGCCGTCTTCTTCGACCAAAAAGCCAAGCTGCTCGAGCAACCGATTCGCCTGCTTGATCCGGACCCGGTAGATCCGTCGCATCCGGGTGAAGTGCTCGATGTCCACCTCGGCATCATACTCAGCCAAAAGCCATTTGTAGTAGTGACGGGCAATGGCGTTTCGGGGCGTCTCAAAGCTGACATCGAGTCGGCCCCGACCTTTTAGGTGAAGAGAGCCTCGGCTCTGCAAAAAGCCGGCCAGCTCCGACGGGTGATGCTTGGATTCACGGATCAGTTTTTCCTTAAGATCAGATGAGTAGCTCATAGTTCCTCTATACCGATTATAACAAAGACCGGGCTGTCTTGCCCGGTCTACTCATGGTGGTAGTTATCATAGATCCACTGAAACAGCTGCGCCGCGATCGGCGAGGCCGCTCCGGCACCGGTCATCGTCTGATTCTCCAGCACCACCGTCACCGTGATATCACGATCATCCAGTGGGATAAAGCCCGTGAACCAGGCATGGACTAAGCCGTCTTGGGCTTCGGCCGTGCCGGTCTTACCGCCGACCGGGGCACTCCAGATGGCTGCCGATGTTCCCTCGATCACGGCCTGCATATCGGCTCGAAGCTCATCGGCATTTCGCCGCGAGGTGACCTCCGATAGGACCTCAGGTGTGGTTCGACGGATCAGTGAGCCCTGCGGCGAGTGGATCTCGCTGACCAGATAGGGCTTCATCATGGTGCCGCCATTGGCGATCGTGCCGGTGACGAGGGCCATATTGAGCGGCGAGACCATGGTCGTACCCTGTCCGAAGGAGGCCGCCGCCAGGTCGACATCGGCCATGCCCGACTGATAAGGCGAGCTCGAGCGAGCGGTGCTCAGATCGAAGGGAATGATCTCCCCGATCATAAATCGCCCGGCCACCTCAGCCATCTTATCCGCCCCGACTTGAAGGCTCTTATTGGCAAAATACGTATTGGCTGAATGGATCAAGGCCTGTCTCAGCCCGATCTCACCATAGACGGCATTATTGTAGTTGACAAAAGGGTAGCCGGTCACCATCTCTTCTCCGGTATCGACATAGCTCTGATCGATCCCGCTTTCTTGGATGGCCACGGCAGAGATCAGCTTCACGACCGACCCCGGAGCATACAGGCCTTGGGTCGCCCGATTCAGTAGCGGCGCCGTCTGATCTTCAATGATCCAAGACCAGTTCTGATCGATCCAGTCGCTATCAAAGGTCGGACTCGATGCCATCGCCAAGACCTCACCGGTCTTCGCGTCGGTGACGACGATCGAGCCCAGGTAGGGCTTGAGCAGATCATTGGCCAACAGCTGCAAGCGATGATCGATCGTCAGCGTCAGGTTGTTGCCGACCGTTCCATCGGTCACGACCTGACGGAGTTTTCCCACCGCATCGCGGTCTTGGATATTGAGCAGATAGTCGTTATAGCTCTGTTCGATCCCACTCTTGCCGTAGGTGATCGAGTTATAGCCGATCAGATGCGACAGGCTGACTGAGTATGTCACCGACCGCTGATAGCCGGTATCGGTGGCCTGACTTTGGGCCAGGATCTGACCGGTTCGATCAAGGATATCTCCCCGATCCACCAGCGACTCATCGATATAGTTTCGTCGGTTCAAGCTGTTAGCTGCCAGTTCATCTGCCTCAAACAACTGGAAATAGACCAGGTAGAGTGAGACCGCCAAGAACAGCACCGCCACAATAACGAGCAAAAACAGGATCCGATTTCTATTCTTTGATTTCAAGTGCCACCTCCGGATACTGTTCCACCGAGCTGTACTGCAGAGCACCAAGCATGACAAACGAAGCCAATAAAGAGCTTCCGCCATGGGCCATAAAGGGCAACACCATCCCGGTCAAGGGGATGAGCTTGAGGACGCCGCCGATGACGATGGCCGCCTGGGCGGCAAACATCATCGAGATGACCAAAGCCAATACCTTATAGAAGGGATTGGTCTGACTCAGCGAGATCTTGAGTCCCCGGTAGAACACGATCAGATATAATAGACTGATCGCGATCCCCATAAAGATCCCCATCTCCTCGATGATACTGGCGAAGATAAAGTCTGAGTGCGCCAGCGGAATCGTCCCGGGTTGGCCCAGTCCGATCCCGCGACCGAACAGGCCGCCACTGGCCACAGCAAACATGCTTTGAAGGATCTGATAGCCTCTACCATCGGGGTCGGCCCAGGGATCGAGCCATACTTCAAACCGGACCTGGATATGACCAAACAGGCGATAGGCGACAAACAGTCCCGCCAAGGCCAAGCCGATATTGGCAAACAGCAACAGCCGCGACCGATCAAAAGCGATCATCGCACAGATCATGGCCGCAAAGAACACGATGGCCGTCCCAAGCTCGCCCTGGAGAAAGAAGATGCCGATCAGGATATAGGTGGCGATCATCAAAAAGAGACTCCCGCCGAGCTTCTGTTTAAAGAAGGCATGATTGGCATAAAAGGCGGCGATAAAAAAAGCAAAGGTGATCTTAGTAAACTCCGACGGCTGGAACTGAAAACCGGCGACCTCGATCCAGTTGGTCGCTCCACCGAGCGTTCGACCAAAGACCAGCGTCACCGCCAACATGGCAATCGATATCCCGAGAAAGAAGAAGGTCTTGTTCTCCCAGAAGTGCCCGGTATAGTGCAGGAAGTAGTAGGCGATAAAAAACGCCCCGACGCCAATGGTATAGAGCAGCAACTGCCGCTCACCCAGGGCCGGATTGATCCGATAGATCATCACGATCCCGATCGAAAAGAGCATATTGGCGATCATGATGAGATAGTTATCGCCCTTGGTATAGCGCTGGACCAAGACATTGGACAGATAGGTCAAACCGATCAATAGACCACTAAACACCAAGCTATTGACCGTCAAGGCTTGACGGGTATTGAGCAGCACCAGACCCATCGATAACAGTTGGAACATAAAGGTGAGTAGCTTCACATTGGAGAAGTACTCCCGTCTTTTGCTGCGGACGACAAACTCCGCCAATCTCGGGCGACGCATCACTCACCTACCATAAACAAGAACTCAACATCTCCCAGGCTGAGGATATCTTTATTCTTCAGCGGCAAGGCCGTCTCGACCTTTTGACCGTTGAGCGTTGTGCCATTAGCCGAACCCAGATCCTCGATAAAGTAGCTACCGTCTTTAAGATAGATGGTGGCATGGCGGCCTGACAGATATGGATTGGCGATCGCGATATGGTTCGAAGCATCTCGGCCGACTGAATTCACCTGATACAAAGGATACTCCCGCTGAACATCGAAAGAAAGCTTCGATGGCTGCGTGATGAGGTGCAGGTAGGCTCCACTGCCGCGCGAATCCGTCGGCATCTGCTCGATATCCAGATAGATCATCCGCACGATCAGATAGATGAAATACATCACGATGATCACAAATACATACTTGAATAAGGTCGCCAGGATGGTATAAAGGTCTAGCGACCCAACTAATTTCGTATAAAAAATACGTTCGATCAAACTAATGATAGTGTCCATAATTCCCCCACTTTGCCCTGATTATAGCACACCAAGGTGAATATATTCTTACCCCGGCCAGCCGGCAAGTGACAGTTCGGTCACAAAAAGAGGGCTCTGACGCCCTTAAGACCTGTTCTTGAACGCCGGTCACCCATTCAGGAGATCCGATAGTATGGCGTCCAGATATAGACACTTCATCTAAGCTTTTGATCTTCTACTCAAGTGATTCAGACGATAGCGGCATCGGTATCACAGAAAGTTCGCTGGAAAATCATCAGACAAGCCTTGGCATCCTATCCTATTGTGCCGAGTATATCGATCATCATCGAGATTTTGATGATAGTGTTCTTCCCACCAAAATCTACCTTAACGCCGCCTATATGAATCATCGAACAGGCAATGACAGTGCCGCTTTATACTATGCTGAAAAAGGGATAGCGTACAATGTAAACAACGAAGCCAATATGCAATGGGTCATCTGTATGGCAGGAAAGGTTTTGCCGAACTCCACCTTAACAAACCAACTGCCATCGATTCGTTCAAAAAAGCACTACTGTATAACGACATCCTAGACCAACCTCGCTTATCCGATCTCTTGATTCGGATTCTTAAAGAACGCTATGATATCGAGTTGATAAGAGCTTGAGCGCCTAAAAAAACCTTCTCCGTCTAAGGGAAGGTTTTCTAGGCCAAGGCTTTTTTGATCATTCTGATCTCATTGAGATGCATCTTTTTTGGGTCGATCTCATCCCAGGCCAGATATCGAGCTTCAACGAAGCCTTCTTCTCGTTGCGGGGTGGGTTCCCCGGCAATCTCTTCCATCTGAAACCATAGGACTTTTTTCTTTAGATTCCGTCCTTGAAACACAAACTCATAATAGACCCAGCCAAGTTTTCGTTCGATCCGGGCTTTGATCCCGGCCTCCTCATAAACTTCGCGCACCGCCGCCTGGCGGAGCGACTCTTCCGGCTCGACATGACCTTTGGGCAATACCCAACGATCATGCGTGGTATACAGGAGGAGGACCTTGTTGTCTTTGATGACGATGCCGCCGGCACTGATAATCATACAACCCTCCGTTTCTGTGTTTATTCTACCATAACCGGCGAATGCAGACGGCGGCAAAAAAAGGGCGACCGCTTGGTCGCTTAGGGATTATTTCAGGCTGAGCTCCTCGGCAAAGTCCAAGATGTCTCTAGCAACCAGTTGGTGGTGATGACGGATCAGTCCGTCTTTCAAGACGATGTAGCCGCCCTGCTTGATAGCCAATTGCTTGTCTTGAAAATAGTCCCATTCATCGTCTTCGATCACGATGGGCCGGGCGGATTGCGAAGCATACTCCTGTAGGACCTCGGGCTTAGGCATCGCATTATTGACGATGACTCCATCAAAGATCGGGTCCTCGATATGCTCCTCGATCACCCGGATATGATCCGATAGCTTCAGTCCATCGGTCTCACCGGGTTGCGTCATGAGATTGGCGACATAGAAGCATTTGCCGGTCGATCGAATGATGGCCTCCTTGATCCCCGAGACGAGAAGGGCCGGTAATAAAGAGGTATAGAGACTCCCCGGACCGACCAGGACGATATCCGCCGTTTCGATCACTGCGATCACCTCGGGCAGCGTCTTAGGCCTTGCCGGTAACAGATTGACGGTTTTTATCGGACTGTGTTGGCGAATGGCCTCTTGTGGGATGAGCGACTCACCAATCACTCGCCGGCCGTTTGTCAGCTCCGCTTGGAGCCGGATATTAGACAGCGTGACCGGATAGACCTTGCCGGTGATATTGAACACCTGAGACGTCTCCTGGATAGAGGCTTCGATCGAGCCACAGATATCCTCCAGGGCAGCCAGCATCAGATTGCCGAAGGATTGACCCTCGAGCGAACCCTTTCCAAACCGATAGTTGAACAGCCGCTCCATCGTCGGCGGCGCATTGCTCATGGCCAGGATGCAGTTTCTGATATCCCCCGGCGGGATGACATCCATATCCTTTCTCAGCAGACCGGAACTGCCACCATCATCGACCACATTGACGACTGCATGCAGATCCTTTGTCACGTGCTTAAGACCTCGCAGCAGAGACGATAGCCCCGTGCCGCCGCCGATGATGACGATCCGCTTATCCACGGCTCAGGTCTCGATCGAGATGGACCACCTGATAGCCCTGCTCACGTAGATGATCGCCCACCAGGATGGCAAAGGTGATCGAGCGGTGGCGGCCCCCGGTGCAGCCAAAGCCCAGGTTTACGGTATGTCGGCCGCTTTGCTTGATCGCCGGGACGACAGTATCGAGCAGGCTCTTGATCTTGTCCAGGGTATCTCTTGAGGTATCATCATCCATGATAAAGCTTCGGACCGCCTGATCATGGCCTGAGAGCGTCCTTAGCTCCTCGATATAATAGGGATTGGGCAGAAAGCGAAGATCGAATGAGAAATCCGCCCCCTCGAGATCACCGTGCTTGATGCCAAAGGCCGTCACGATCACTTGGAAATAGTCGTTTTGATCGGCCCGATAGCTCTCTTGGATGGCACGCTTCAATTGGTGTGAATTATACTGCGAGGTATCGATGATCCGATCGGCCCGGTCGCGCAGCTTAGACAGCTTGGTTTTTTCCGAGCGGATGGCCTGGCGCCGATCGCCCGTTGTCTCGAGCGGATGATTTCTTCTGGTCTCACTAAAGCGCTTCATCAAGACATCCTCACTGGCTTCGACGAAGATGATCTCGATATCATAGCCCAGATCCTTCAGTTCCTCGACCTTCGACCAGACATCCTCAAAGAAGATGCCCAGACGCAGATCCATGACCACCGCCAACGCCTCGAGATCACTCGGGCTGTTCTGATGGAGATGGATAAACTCCTTGAGCAGATTGGGTGGGAGATTATCGATACAATAATAGCCCATGTCCTCAAAGGCATCGAGGGCGGTCGATTTGCCACCGCCGGCCATGCCGGTAATAATTTTTATAATCATATTGTCCTCAGATTCACGACCTTGACCGGGTCGATCCCGGCGTCTATCACCCGCTGGATACAATCGGCCACCTGGCCGATATCCTCCAGCCGGTGCGCATCCGAACCGATGATCAGCTTGACATCCATGTCCCTGATCAGCCGGAGCTGCTCCACCGTCAGATAGTGATGCCGCTGATTGATCTCCAGCAGCTTATTGTATTTGATGGCTGCCTCGGCCACCGCCACGATATCGACCGGTCCCTTATCCCCCGGATGGGTCAGGATATGAAACGGATAGCGCTTCATGGCATTGATCAAAGCGGTCGTATTTCGTTTGATGGCCGTCTTTTTAAACAAACCGAACAAGCGGTTTAGGTAGTTGATCAGGTGTGACACGATATCATCAAACGATGACGGCTTCGAACCGAAATGATAGCCCGCCTGCACCACATCAAAGAGCGCCATCTCCTCTTCGGTCACATCGAGTTGGCCCGAGCGTCCCAGGATATTGGCCTCGATCGAGAGCAGGATCCGGATCTCGGGAAAGCGCTCCTTTAGCCGATCGATCTCTTGTTTGATCTCACGCAGCTTGTCTTTTTTAATGCCATAGAAGGCGTGGCCCCAGGCGTGATCGGCGATCCCGATGGTCTTTAGTCCGAGCTTGATGGCTTGGCGGACATTGTCCTCATGCGAGGTCCGTCCATCCGAATACGTCGTATGGGTATGATAATCGGCACTAATCCTCATGGCCATCCCCTATGATCTTGACCTCGGGCTCGAGTGAGATCCCGTAGGCTTCCTTGACCCGACGCTGCACCAGGCGGATCAAGGTCTGGACATCCTTGGCCGTGGCTCGGCCTCGGTTGACCACAAAGCCGCAGTGCTTGGTCGAGACCTGAGCATCTCGAAAGCGCAGTCCCCGACAGCCCGACTCCTCGATCAGCTTGCCGGCATAGTTTCCCGGCGGCCGCTTAAAGGTCGAGCCGCCGCTGGGCAGATCGATCGGCTGCTTGCGCCACCGTCTGGTCGTAAAGTCATCGATCTTGGCCCAGATGGCCTGAGGATCGCCCGCTTCAAGCTCCATCGTCATCTCCAGCACGATCAGACCCTCTTCATACACCCGAGAGGTCCGGTAGCCAAAGCGCATCTCTTCATTATTGTAGCGATAGATCGTACCGGCCATGTCCATCACCGTGACCGATGTCACGACATCCTTTAGCTCACCGTCATAAGCCCCGGCATTCATCACGATGCCGCCGCCGACCGTACCGGGGATCCCGGAGCCAAACTCGGCCCCGGCCAGCCCCTGACGGGCGGCCTTTTTACAGATGGACGACAAAAGAGCGCCCGATTGGGCAGTCACCGTATTGCCGTCGATTTTATAGTCGGAGAAGTTTTTGGCCAGCTTCATGACCAGGCCATCAAAGCCCTCATCCGAAAACAAGACATTCGAACCATTGCCCAGTAAAAACAGCGGCAGCCGGTGGGTCCGAGACAGCTGAACCACCCGCCGGATCTGTTCGACACTGCGCGGCAGGATCATCAGCCGAGCCGGCCCGCCGATCTTAAAGGTGGTGTGAGCGGCCAGTGATTCATCCGATATATATTCAATGCCACTATCATCTAGTTGGCGTAACAAACTTTCCATGGTGCCTCCTGTGGTAGTCTAAGTATACCCCACAGCCCCTCTAAAATAAAGCAAGACAAAACCGGCCAATCAAGTATAATGAAGCTATGAGGGAAGTATGAAGAAGATACATATTATTTATAACCCCCAGGCGGGAAAGAACCACCGCTTGGATGAATTGGCACTGGCGCTCCTGACGCGGGGCATGGCCGTCAGTATCTTTCCGACCGAACAAAAAGGGGATGCGGAAAAGGAAGCCCATGAGCAGTGCAATGCCCAGGTGATGGATGCACTGATCAGCTTTGGTGGAGACGGCACACTCAATGAGATCCTAAACGGCGTCATGCGAAGTGACAAACGGATCCCGGTGGCTGTCTTTAGTGCCGGCACGGTCAATGACTTCGCCAGTTTTCTTGAGATCCCCAAGGAGCCGGACGAGTTTGCCGATATGCTGCTCGATTGGGATGTCCATCCGACCGATGTCGGAAAGATCAACGACCGCTATTTTATCAATGTGTTCAGCTGCGGCGTCGTCTCGACCGTCGCCCATAAGACCGATCGCCAACTGAAGGCCGTCCTCGGCTCACTGGCCTACTATCTGGAGGGCATGCGTGAGATCGCCACCCAAGGTCTGGCCGGTCGCCAGATCTATCTAAGGAGTGAGCGCTACCTGTATAATGGCGAGTACTATCTGTGCCTGATCTCCAACTCCTCCTCGATCGGCGGCTTCTCGAAGATGGCCCCCAAGGCCAGTGTCAATGACGGCCGGCTCAACTGCCTGATGATCAAGAAAGCCCCGATGGCCGAGATCCTCGACATCATCACCAAACTCCTGGCCGGCAAGCATATCACCAATGAATATGTCGTCTACTTTGAGACCCAAAAGATCCGAGTCGAGACCGAGGACGAACTCGATGTCGATGGCGAGCACTTCCAGAGCGGCCCGATCGATATCGAGGTCATGCCGGGCTCATTCGATATGCTCTATCCGATGACGGAATAAAGCTCTTAGTGGAGCTTTTTTTCATTTTAGGGTACACTAAAAAGGTAAGACAAATCATCCGATCCCAACGAAAGGAAAGCGAAGCCTATGTTTTTTAAGAAAATCGAGAGCGAAGGTCTGGCTCACTTCTCCTATATGATCGGCGATGGCAGCGAGCTGGCTGTGATCGATCCGAGACGTGATGTCCAAGTCTATATCGATACCGCCAGTGAAGCCGGTATGTCGATCACGACCATTTTGGAGACCCACCGCAACGAAGACTATACCATCGGTTCGATCGAACTGGCCGACAAAACCGGAGCCACTGTCTACATATCGGGTCATGAGGACCTGGGCTATGTCTATGGCAATAAGATCCATGACGGTGATGAGATCACCGTCAGCAGCCTAAAGATCAAAGCACTCCATACCCCGGGTCACACCCTGGGTCATTTGGCCTATGCCGTCTATGAAGCCGATCGCGATCAGGCCTATATGGTCTTTACCGGCGATTGCCTGTTTATGGGTGATCTGGGACGGACCGACTTCTATGGCGAAGACAATCTCGAGAAAATGACCGGCCTGCTGTATGATAGCATCGTCGAAAAACTCTATCCGCTGGGCGATCATGTCCTGGCCTATCCGGCTCACGGCTTTGGCAGCCCCTGCGGTGCCAGCGTCGAGGATCGCCCCTATACTACCATCGGCTATGAGCGATTGTTCAATCCGGAGCTTCAGGTGGCGTCTAAGGAAGAATTCATCGAAAGCTTTGGTAGGATGCGGATCAAACCGCGCTATTTCGAGGTCATGGAGGTCAATAATGTCAAGGGAGCACCCTTTGTCGATCATCCGACCAGCCTGCCGGCTTTAACGATGGAGCAGATCGAGCAGCAAAACATCCAATTGTTCGATGTCCGAGCCAAGGAGGCCTTCTTTGGCGGTCATATCCCGGACTCTTTGTTCTTAAGTCGACGAAACTTCTCGAACTTTGCCGCCAATCTGATCGATGTCACGACACCGATCGCCTTTATCGTACCGGATGACTCGGTCTCGATCCTGATGGACTTCTATTTCATGGCCCGCCGCATCGGCTTTGAGCAGGTTGAAGGCTATGTCCCGGATGCGCTCAATGTCTGGCAGATCCAGGGCCGCCCGGTGGCCAAGGTCGCTACCATCACCGCCGAGGACTATCTCTCACTGGACGATGATTCGGTCCTGCTCGATATCAGAAAGCCGGCCAATCTCAGTGATGATGACCCGGTCAGAAACCGGATCAATATCCCCCTCGAGGAGATCTATAAGGACTACGATCAACTGCCTCGCGACAAGGACATCTATACCCTGTGTGCCTCGGGGGATCGGGCAACGACCGCCTCCAGCTTCTTAAGGTCTAAGGGGATCGCCTCAGCCGTGATCGAAGGCGGCTTTCAGGCCCTGCAAAAGAAAAGTCAAGAATAGCGAACCGAAAGGAAAAAACCTCGAGTCATCGAGGTTTTTTGATTATGCGATATACAGTAGGTAGAAGCCGATAAAGACCACCACAAAATAGGCTAAGGAGAGAAAGACCTGTAGGCTGAAGTCCTTTTGCAGTAAGGCTACCAGACCAAGCAGCGCCCCGATGACCGATGTCGCCAGCACGATGATCTCCAACATCGGCGGGACATAGGGAAACATCTCACCGACTGCCGGTTGAGCCATGACTTGTCTTAGGATAAACCAAGCGAATAAAACTGCGCCTAGCGAAAACAGGGCAAAGTGACTGCCGACGCGTCCCACGGTAGTATTTGCTTTCATTGCTGCCTCCTAACAGTCTCGGAGTTCTGGCCTGTCTCTATTATACCATAG
>DUPT01000045.1 GCA_012838225.1 Tissierellia bacterium | reverse complement strand
ATCACGTTGGTGACGGCCTTTAGCCTCTTTCAGATCAGTCTGATCCAGTTTCGGAAGCGGCTTCGAAAGCTGGCGCTGATGCGGGCGATCGGGGCGACTTTTCAGCAGCTTCGCCACATGCTTACCTGGGAAGCGATCTATCTCATCACCTTGGCTCTGCCGATCGGTGGGGTGGCGGGTTTTTTAAGCAGCTATGTCTTGCTGTGGCTAAATAACCGGGCGACGGGAGACTCACTCATCCTTCGACTCAATCCAAGCTGGCTGATCCTGGGCTATGGCTTGACGCTTCTAAGTATCCTCATCGGACTGTTTATTCCGATGCTTCGGATCAAACAGGTGCCGCTTAGAGGAAAGCTTGAAACGACCGATCAGCGGGTCCTGCGATCGACCAGACAGCGGCTTGGCCGGACCGATGGCCAGCCCCAGAGCTTGTCCTCGATCAATCGGCGCCACCGCCGCTTTATCCGCAAGCAACAGCTGATCCAGCTGGGACTGATGAGCGCTATTATCCTGATACTGATCGGGAGTTATCTTATGATCTATCTGGCCTTTGGCGACTACCGCGAAAAAACGGTCCACGCTCATATGCCTGATTTTGAGCTCGAGGCCCCGTTTCAGCAGAGCCTGAGGCTTTCGAAAGAATTCATGGAAGAGATCGAGCGCATCCCCGGGGTGAGTCGGACCGAGCTCTTTGTTCGGGGGATCAAGACCTATATGTACTATCCCGGGGTCAATGAAGGCCGACTGCATGACACCTTTCGCCGGTTGATCCCATCGGAAATGGTCACCGAGCACTACGGCACGACCGAGGAGTTTGTGATCCCGGAGGAGGACCGCTATCTGATCGATCAGGCGGCGGTGACCGATGTCTATGGCATCGTAGCTGAGAGTGAATTGGAGCAGGCGATGGTGAGGATGCTGGGGCCTGACTTCGATCGGGACGCTTTTCGCCGCGAGCAGCAGGCCATCTTGCTCCTACCGGGCTATCATCTCGAAGAGACGCAGCCGGCACCGATCGATCCGGCCCGTCTGGAGACGATCGACCGGGCGAATCGGATGAAGCAGGTGCTGGAGTTATCCGGTGCCGGCAGCATCAGCTATGATATTCGCCGCTCTCCTGTCATGACAAAGCCGGTCGTGAAAAGCATCGATCGGGTCGAATTATCCGTGCCCCTGGGCGCCACCTTCGGCGAGAGCAATGTCCGGACGAATCACGTTCGGCGCTACCGCTTGCCGGTGGCCCGAGTCATCCACCACCTGCCTGAGGAGGGATTTTGGCCGCTCTCGGACAGTGTCCAAAATCCGATCCTGTTCGTGTCGCAATCGACGATGGATGATCTCTATCCGTATAAGATGCACGTCATGCTGTCGTTCGATCTGATCTTTCGCTATAAGGGCGATGAACCGGCCATCCGGTTTGGTTCGAGTATCATTCAAGTCGATCAGACGGCTATGGATGAGGCCGGAGTGGCCGAGATCAAACGCTTGGGCTTTACCAACGGCTTTCAGGTGAAGAGCCTCTATCTCCAAAAGCAACAGCTCTATACCAAGGGCATCCGGACGAGTCTGATCATTGGGCTGCTGGCCGGGACGCTGCTGCTTATCGCCATCCAGATCCAGACCGGAACCTTTCGCGGACAGCTCGAAGTCGAACGGGAGCGGATCGGCATCCTGCAGAGCCTGGGCGTGACGGAAAAGGATTTTCGCCGAACCTATCTAAAAGAAGCTATCCAGCGCGTGCTCCAGGCGATCGGATTGGTTCATATCGTGGTTTTGGTTGGTCTCTTAGGCTATGTCGTGATAAACGGTCGCTCGTCAAATATTCTGACCGAGCTAAAGATCGCCCTGTGGGACTACAATTGGTGGTGGCATGGTGGCATTTTGATCGTCTTTAGTCTTCTCGGAGTCCTGGCCACCTATCTGCCGGTCGGTCAGATCCTTAAGCGTCAACCGGTCAACAATATCCGTTCGTTGAATTAATCAAAAAAAGCGCTTCCTGAACAGGAGGCGCTTCGCTTAATGATCGACTCAGCGAATCAGATAATCTAGTACCAATAGAACAACCGCCGCCAGACCAAAGCTATAGCCGAAAGTCGATAGCGATAGCTTTCGACGCATATCGGTGACATCTTGTTTCTGAGTCACTCGATCGACTCGATGAGCGGTTTGATCCATTCGGGTGACATGCGGTCTCGACCAAACGAGAAACAGACCCAGTACCAGGTAGATAGCCAGACCAATCAGTATGTAGCGTTGCCTGATGGCCATGGTATCACTCAACAAATGGATCAACAGAAAAGTCAGACCCCCCAGGATCAAACCAACCACAATGATCCGTCCGATTTGTTTCATCACTGCCCCTTTCATCAAGTAGCTTTGTTGAACCTATTATACACCATCGCCGCCCCTCTGTTAGGCGAGGATCTCGATGCCGTATCGTTCCTTGGTTACCCGGAGATAGTAATCTGCCAGCTGATCCATCCCCAGGACCTGGAGGAGGATGATCGATTGGTGTAGGGGAGTGAGGTAGTCGGATTGCTTTAGGTGATATTTGGCGATCCCCAGGCGGTATAAAAAGATGCTCAGTCCATAGCTTAGGTGATGCTCATTGCAATAATCGATCCCCTGGCGGGCTACCTGGATCACTTTTTTATCGTTTTCGATGCGGTGATAATTATCAGCCAGATTGCCTAGGATCTTGATGATCAATTGTTTTTCATTGAGCGATGAACCCGATACCTGGCTGAGACGATTATACAGGAGCTGTAGGATCTTATTTGACTGATGATAGTCCTTCAACCGAGCGATGGCCTGCGCCAGGACGATCAGGATGCGCTGCTCAAACAGCGAGTATTTCGAGGCCTTGAGGTGATCGATCGAAAAGGATGGGTTGGTGATCTCCATCGCCGAAATAAGCGTGGCAACACTGGTCTCAAACTGGCCGGAGTTTAAGGCCGTGATACCATCGAGAAACTTCTCAAACTGATTTTTCGTCTGGATGATGATCGGATAGTCGGTCTCATACTGATGGCTGAACTCATTGAAGTCATCCTTTAGCTGACGCAGTGTTTCGGTATCGTTGGTGGCAATCAGTTCATCCAGACGATGATAATAGGTAAACAGGACGGTCGAGTCACTGAAATGGCGCAGATCATCGAGTAGATCGCGCTTATAGATCTCTGAGAGCAGCACCAAGGTATCAAATCGGACCACGACCTCGCCCAGTTCGATCCGGCGAATGGTGTCACGGGATAAACCGGCTTGACGGGCGACCTCAGCTTGGGTCAAGCGGGAACTTTGTCGAATTTGCCTGAGGTGTTTTCCATATTGTTTGAGTTTGAGTGATTTGAACATATTTGCTCCAAATGCGACATTAATTCGGCTGGTGTTCGCCGGTGATTGGCCTTACAATAGACTTAAAGAAAAGTAACTGTACCAAAACCGGGAGGGAAAGATGAAAAAAACAATTTTCACTATCGGCCTGCTTCTTATCCTTCTACTGGCTAATTTCAGTAGCCTCAGCTATGCGATCCGCGAAGGTGATATTCCGATAATCTACGGACAAAACACCGCACCGATCAGCCAGGAGATTCCACAAGAATTATAGCAGCCCACAGTCCTTGAACAGTAACCTATCGACTGACATAAGTGTAACATGCTTCGAGCCAATTGAACTATGAATGATTCAAAACCATTCATCCTCTGACAAAAAAACCATAGAGAGTCGAGGAGGATACCATGGTGGAATTCAACTGGAAAAAATTCATTGTCGGATTCATACTGATCTCGATCGTTGTTGTTTTGATTCTTGTTTTCATGATCGCTCAGACCAGTCATCTCTTATCTGGTCCGGAGCGAGTACTTAGACCCGATATTTTCCAAAGCTTGTACGAGAGCTTAATGTAACAGAAGAGGATCCGGTTGTGTGGGGGACGCACCGGATCCTTCTTCAATTGTTCATTAGCCTAATGTGTTCGGCGTTTCAGACGTCTTTTTATCTGTCAAATAAAAATACTTGACAGCAGCTCAAACAACCATTACAATACGACTGTAAAGGAAACATCCTTTACAGGAGTTAGTATGATTGAACGAGCTCGTTTGGCTTATTATGTGGATTTCTATGGTGACTTGCTGACCCATAAGCAGCGTCAGGCAATCGATCTTCATGTCAATGAAGATTTTTCTTTGAGCGAAATTGCCGATGAGATGGGCATTACCCGTCAAGCCGTCCACGACCTGATCCAACGCTCGTCTCAAAAGCTTCTCGAATATGAAGACAAACTCGGACTCTATGCTTTGCTCCAGACCCATGAGGATCAATTGGAGCGCATCAAACGACTGCTACAGCAAATGGGTGTGGAGGACCGAGAGGAATACCGCAAGATCCTAACCATCATGGATGAAATCATCTATTAGGAGGTTTCATGTTACTCGAAAATCTAGGCGATAAGCTGCAAAATGCCCTGAAGAAGCTGACCGGTAAAGGCAAGGTTTCGGAAGCGGACATCAAAGCAGTCATGCGCGAAGTACGGCTGTCTCTGCTGGAAGCCGACGTCAACTTCAAGGTCGTCAAGGAGTTTGTGGCCACGGTCACCGAGCGTTCGCTGGGAGCCGAGGTGATGGAAAGCTTGACACCGGGTCAGCAGATCGTTAAGATCGTACGCGACGAATTGACGGAGCTGATGGGAAGCTCCTCCAGCCGTCTGACCTTCAATACCAACGGACCGAGCATCTTTATGATGATCGGACTCCAAGGACAAGGAAAAACCACCAATGGCGCCAAACTGGCCGCCAAGCTAAAAGAACGGGGACGTCGCCCGATGCTGGTGGCCCTTGATATCTATCGTCCGGCCGCCATCGACCAATTACAGGTCCTGGGCAAGCAGCTCGATATCCCGGTCTTTACCATGGGCGATCAAATCGCTCCGGCAGAGATCGCCAAGCAGGCTCTGATGGAGGCCCATAAAACCTCACGGGATGTGCTGATCCTTGACACCGCCGGTCGCTTACAGATCGATCAAAAGCTGATGCAGGAGCTGGATGATATCAAAGCCGCCGTCAAACCGACCGAGATCCTGCTGGTAGTCGATGCGATGGTCGGTCAGGTCGCAGTCGAAGTGGCCGATGAATTCCATAAACGCTTGGGCATCGATGGCATCATCATGACCAAGCTAGATGGTGATACCCGTGGCGGGGCCGCCCTATCGATGAAACAGATGACCGGTGCACCGATCAAATTTATCGGTGTCGGCGAAAAGATCCAGGCCAATATGCTTGAGGAATTCCATCCCGACCGGATGGCATCACGAATCCTCGGCATGGGCGATATGCTAAGCCTGATCGAACGAGCCGAGCGAAGCTTTGATGAAAAGAAAGCCAAGGAGCTCGAACAAAAGCTTCAAAAAGAAGGCCTCAACTTCGAGGACTATCTCGAACAGATGGAGCAGATGAAGGATATGGGCTCGCTCCAAGAGATCCTGGCCATGATCCCGGGGATGAACAACCGGGCCATGAAGGATCTCAAGATCGATGATCGGGAGCTGATTAAGGTCAAGGCCATGATCGAATCGATGACCGTGGCCGAGAGACGAAATCCCAATCTGCTTAATCCCTCACGCAAGCAGCGCATCGCAAACGGCAGCGGCACGACCATCCAGGACGTCAACCGCATGGTCAAACAGTTTATGCAGATGCGCAAGATGATGAAACAATTTGGATCGATGTCAAAAAAAGGTCGCAATCCGTTCGGCGGGTTCAAACTGCCTTTTTAGATAAATAATGAAGGAGGAACATTCATGGTAAAAATCAGACTCAAACGAATGGGTACGAAGAAACGTCCCTTTTACCGCGTCGTCGTTGCCGACTCACGTTCACCGCGCGATGGCCGGTTTATCGAAGAAATCGGTTACTATGATCCGATGGTCGAACCCGAGGTGATCAAGATCGATTCTGAAAAAGCTTTAGAATGGATGAAAAACGGGGCCCAACCGACTGAGCGGACCCGCGATCTGTTCAAAAAGAACGGCATATTGGAAGGATAATCATGACCAGTATGACAGATTTAGTAACAGCCATTATCACACCGCTGGTCGAGCATCCCGAAGAGATTCAGGTAAGTGAAACCGGTGACGGCTCGGTCATTACCGTCGAAGTCCGGGTGGCCCCGGATGATATGGGACGAGTCATCGGCAAAGGCGGCCGAGTCATCAACGCCGTCCGAACGGTCGTCAAGGCAGCCGCTACTAAGCGCAATATCAAAGTCTTTGTCGAAGTCGTATGATCGCCATCGGCAAACTCGTCAAAGCCGTCGGCCTAAAGGGCGAGATCAAGCTCTATCCTTATTCGCCTGAGCCCTCCTGCTATGAAGGCTGTCAGGTCTTTATCGATGGAGCCGGCTATACCCTCGATCAGTTTCGTCAGCACAAGGGAATGGGCTTTATGAAGCTGGCCGGCTACGAGACGATCGAAGACATCGAGCACCTGATCGATCAAGAAGTCTTTATGCAGCGTGACGATATCACGCTCGAAGAGGATGAATATCTGATCACCGAGCTCATCGGCACGAGTGTCGTGACCGAGGACGGTGAAAAGCTCGGACTGATCCAGGATGTTCTAAGCCACGGCGGAAACGATATCCTTGTCGTGCAGGGCCAAGAGGAGATCCTGATCCCGATGGTGGCCGAATTTGTGACCGACATCGATCTTACGACCGGAATCATCGTCGTTCGACTGATCGAAGGCCTGCGATGAAATTCACCGTCTTGAGCCTGTTCCCGGAATTCTTCGAGAGCTTGGATCACTTCGGTATCATCCGCCGAGCCAAAGACGAGGGCCGGTTTTCGCTCGAAGTGCTCAATATCCGCGACTTCTCGACCGACAAACATCGGCGAGTGGACGACTATCCGTATGCCGGCGGCAGCGGGATGGTCATGACGCCTCAGCCTCTGGATGCGGCGCTTGCGGGCAAAGCACACGTCATCTACCTATCACCACGTGGTGAAAAGCTGACCCAAGCCATTGTGCAGCAACTCAGTCAGTGGGACGAGATGACGCTTCTATGCGGCCACTACGAGGGTATCGACCAACGGATCATCGATCGCCATGTCGAACGAGAGATCTCGATCGGTGACTATGTCCTAAGCGGCGGAGAGATCCCGGCCATGGTATTGATGGATGCCATCATTCGATTGCTTCCCGGGGTCATCACCGAGCAATCACTGACGCACGAATCACACAATGCCTTCCTGCTCGAGTATGATCACTATACTCGGCCCGAAGACTATGACGGCCAAACGGTCCCGGAGATCCTTCTTTCAGGCAATCACGCCCTGATCGAAGACTACCGTTTGGACCAGGCGATCCGGCTGACGCTCAAGCGTCGCCCGGACCTGATTGAAGAGGGTATCCAGCAAGATGCCTTCAACCAACAACAATTAAAGCGAATTTATCAACTAAGAGAGGAGGACAACTCATGAATCAATCGATTATTCGTGACCTCGAAATGGAAAATATGAAGCCCGAAGTAGCCAACTTCCGCGTTGGTGACAATGTCCGGGTCCACATCCGTATCACCGAAGGTAAACGCGAACGGATCCAGATCTTTGAAGGCTTGGTCATCAAGCGTCAAGGCGGCGGTATCCAGGAGCGCTTCACTGTCCGCAAAGTCAGCGGTGGTGTCGGCGTTGAAAAAACCTTCCCGATCCATTCACCCATGATTGAAAAGATCGAAGTCGTCCGGACCGGTAAGGTTCGTCGCGCTCGTCTGTTCTACATCCGTGATCGAGTCGGCAAACGCTCCAAGGTCAAAGAAAGAATTACCAGACGAACCAAATAGGACTGCCCCGTGCAGTTCTTTTTGTTAGGGAGGATAAATGAACATCCAGTGGTATCCCGGTCACATGAAAAAGACCCGCGATTTGATCCAGGAACACATCAAGCTGGTCGATATCGTCGTCGAGCTTTTGGATGCCCGGGCTCCTCAAGCCACCACCAATCCGCAATTCGATGACTTATTGGGCTCGAAAAAACGGCTGATCGTCCTCAATAAAGCCGACCTGGCCGATCCCAATGTCACCAAGCAATGGATCGACTACTACGAAGCCCGGGGCAATGTGGTCTTGACCTTCAATGCCAAGACCGATCCACCCAAACGATTGCTCGAGGCGATCCGCCGCGTCGGCTCGTTTGTCGCCCAGCGCCAACAGGCCAAGGGCCAAAAGCCCCGCTCGATCCGAGCCATGGTCATCGGTATCCCAAATGTCGGCAAAAGCTCCCTCATCAACCGATTGATCGGGCGCAGCAGTGCCAAGACCGGTGATAAGCCCGGCGTCACCCGGGGCAAGCAGTGGCTTCGCTTAAGCGGCAATGTCGATCTGTTTGATACCCCCGGTATCCTGTGGCCTAAATTCGAAAATGACGACCAGGCGCTGCGGCTGGCCTTTATCGGCAGCATCAATGACGATATTTTGGATCGCTATAAGCTGTCGAAGCATCTGCTGGCGGCTATTTGTCAGTCCTATCCCCAGGCCACGACCGATCGCTATGATGTCGCGTGCGGCGATCTCGATAAGATGCTGGAAGCCATCGGTCGTAAACGCGGTCTGCTGCTAAAGGGCGGCCTGATCGATGACGACCGGCTGACACGCATGTTGCTCGATGAATTCCGGGGCGGACTGCTGGGAAGGATCAGCCTTGAAAGACCTTAATCTGGCTCAACTTCGCTTGGCCTATGATAAGGGCGAGATCAGGTATGAAGAACTGCTGGAGCTTCTTCGAACCGACACCAGAAAGGGCCTGATCCAACTGATCGAGACCATCCGAAAACAGCGTCAACGCGACAAGGCAATGATCGAGCAGTATCAGCAAATGATGGCCAAAGAAAACGATCTGCACCGCCAAGGCCTGCTTTTTGTGGCCGGACTTGATGAAGTCGGCCGCGGTCCCTTGGCCGGGCCGGTCGTGACGGCCGCCGTCATCCTCGATCCTGACAAGCCGATCTATGGCCTGCGCGACTCAAAGAAGCTCTCGCTCAAACGCCGTCAAGCCCTAGCCGAGGAGATCCGAGACAAGGCCATCGCCATCAGTATCCACCAACACTCAGCTGAGGTGATCGATCGGATCAATATCCTCGAAGCCACCAAGGCCTCGATGCTTCAGTCGATCGAGGGACTCTCTCAGACGCCGCAGCATCTATTGATCGATGCCCTGGCGCTCGATTGTCCCATCCCTCAAACGGCGATCATCAAAGGCGATGACAGCTGTTTATGCATATCGGCCGCCTCGGTGGTGGCCAAGGTCTATCGCGACGAGCTCATGCAGCACTACCACCGCCAATATCCCGAATACGGCTTCGATCACCACGTCGGCTACGGTACGAAGCAACATATCGAGGCCATCCGGCGCTTGGGACCGACACCGATCCACCGCCGAAGCTTCATCCGCCATTTCTATAAGGAAACGATTGGCTAGACAGCCCCTTGAGTCGCCTTTGGTGGCTATACTAAAAGGCGGAGGTGATTATGCCGATCGTACCCTTTTCTTATTATCCGGAGATCTTTTCCGAGCTGTTGCCCCAGCCTGACAAACTCTATTATGACGGTGATCTTGAGCTAATCGGCCGGCCGTCGGTCACGATCATCGGGTCGCGTCAGCCCTCGGGCTATGGTCTGATCGTTTGTAAACAATTGGTTGAAAAATTGATTTCCCATGATATAGTAATTATCAGTGGTTTTGCCCTCGGGATCGATGTCTGTGCTCATCGAGCGGCCATCGACGGCGGCGGCAAGACGATCGCGGTCCTCGGAAGCGGACTCGATGTCTGCTATCCCAAGGCCCATAACTACTTAAAACGACCCATCCGGGAGACGGGACTATTGCTTAGCGAGTATGATGCAGGCACCAGGCCTCGCCCGGAACACTTCCCGAAAAGAAACCGTCTGTTGGCCGCGCTGGCCGATGAGGTGGTTGTGATAGAATGCAAGCAACGAAGCGGTAGCATGATCACGATCGACTATGCGATCGATCTGGGTAAGCCTGTTCATGCCATACCGGGACACATTACTTCCGAACTGGCGGCCGGACCGAATCGACTGATTCAAGAAGGTGCCAATCCGATCATAGATATCGATCTATTTGTGGACGAATTCATAAGGAGGAACCATGCCGGATAATCTGGTGATCGTCGAGTCCCCATCCAAAGCCAAAACCATCGAAAAATTTCTCGGCAAACGCTATAAAGTGATGGCCTCGGTCGGTCATGTTCGAGACCTCCCCAAGAGCAAACTGGGCGTTGATGTCGAGAACAATTTTGAACCCCAATACATTACGATCCGCGGCAAGGGCCCGCTGATCGCCGAACTAAAGCGCGAGCGAAAAAAAGCCAAGAAGGTCTTTATCGGGACCGACCCCGACCGCGAAGGCGAGGCGATCGCCTGGCATCTGACCCAAGCGCTCGATCTGCCCGAGGATGAGCCGATCCGGATCAAGTTTCATGAGATCACCAAAAGGGCCGTCCAGGGGTCGATCAAGCAGCCCAAGCCGATCGATAAACCCCTGGTCGATTCACAGCAGGCCAGACGGATCCTCGACCGTTTAGTCGGCTACGAGATCTCGCCGATTTTGTGGCGCAAGGTCATGAAGGGACTATCCGCCGGCCGGGTCCAATCGGTCGCCACCCGCTTGATCGTACTGCGTGAGCGAGAGATCAGAGCGTTTGAACCTAAGGAATACTGGCGCTTCCTGCTCGACCTGAAGGCCGAAAAAGGCGCCTTCCAGGCCGAGGTGACTCAGGTCGATGGCAAAAAACTGGCGATCGATAATGAGACCGATGCCACGGCCTTAAGTGAGCGGATCAAGCAAGCGGCCTTTGTCATCACCAGTGTCGAACAAAAAGAAAAACGGCGTCAGCCGATGGCACCCTTTACCACCTCGACTCTGCAGCAGGACGCTTCGAGTAAGCTCAACTTCTCCTCGTCCAAAACGATGATGGTTGCCCAAAAGCTCTACGAAGGCCTGCGCGTCAAAGAAGGCGTCGTCGGTCTGATCTCTTATATGCGGACCGATTCGACCCGGATCAGTGAAGAATCCAAGGCGGCCGTGGCCGAATTTATCAAGGACAACTACGGCCAAGAATACCTTCATTCTCGGCAACACTTAGCCAAAAAGGGCGCCATGGATGCCCATGAAGCTATCCGACCGACCGATCCCACCCGGACACCTGAGAGCGTAGCTAGATATCTCGGCCGGGATGAGCTGAGACTCTATACCATCATCTGGGAGCGCTTTGTCGCTTCACAGATGAGTGCGGCGCTGTTTAATACCACCACCCTGATCGTGACGGGGGATGATATCACCGCCAGAGCCCGAGGCGATCAATTGGTCTTTGATGGTTTCCTTAAAGTATATAGCTCAGGTAATGACAAGGATGTCATCTTTCCGCAGGTGGAGCAGGGGGAAGCCCTCGAGACCAAGCAGGTCACACCGGAGCAAAAGTTCACTCAGCCGCCCAATCGCTATACCGAAGCATCGCTGATCCGTGAGATGGAGGATCTTGGCATCGGTCGCCCGAGCACCTTTGCTCCGACGATGTATACCATCCTAAAGCGCGGCTATGTCATCAAGGAAAAGAAGACCCTCAAGCCGACCGAACTGGGTGAGGTGACCAATAAGATCCTCGAGGAAAACTTCCTCGAATTTGTCGAACCCGAGTTTACGGCCGAGATGGAGGATAAGCTCGACCATATCTCCGATGAGGATGCCCCATGGCAAAATGTCGTAAAGCACTATTACGATAAGCTGAAGCCTTTGGTCGACAGTGCCGAAGAGAATGTCAAAAAGTATGATCTGTCGGAGCTGACCGATATCCCGTGTGATAAATGCGGTAAACCCATGCTGATCAAGAAGACCATCAAGGGCAATTTCTATGCCTGCAGCGGCTATCCCGAGTGCAAGAACACCAAATCGATCCTAAAAGAGATCGGGATCAAATGTCCCGATTGTGAGACCGGTCAGATCGTCGAACGAAAGACCCGAAAGCTCAAAGTCTTCTATGGCTGTTCGACCTTCCCTGAGTGTAAATTCGCCACCTGGAATAAGCCGATCGACAAGGCCTGCCCCAAATGCGGCTCGCTGCTGGCCGAGGGGACCGGTAAGGTGAGATACCTGATCCTCTGCACCAATAAAGACTGTGACTATCAGGAGAAGAAATCGACCTTCAAGGAAAAGGCCGCCCAAGCCGCTCAAAAGTAGACATCACCGCCATGGTCAAACGATCATGGCGGTTTTCTATGGCGGGCCCAGCGATTTTTTTGTAGAAAATCACCAAATGGCCTTTACTTTTTTGGTCTGATTGGATAACATAAGACGACCAAATCTTTAAATCAGTCCCGAGAGGCTGAAAAGATCATATGACGTTAGCGCGCCTATACGTTCTTTTCTCTGTGTCCGGACTGAAGTCTCGGGCTTTTTATTTGCCCAAAACGGAGGTACCATGAACGTTAAATCACATCTGATGGACGAGGTGGCAATGGAGCGGGCGTTGACCCGCATTGCCCATGAGATCCCGGAAAAAAACCGAGAACTGTCCAACATCGCCCTAGTCGGTATCCAGCGACGCGGTGTGCCGCTGGCTCAGCGTCTTCAGGATAAGATCAAGCAGTATGAGGGGGAGAGTCTGGCCTTTGGCATCCTCGATATCACCTTCTACCGCGATGATCTGAGCCTGTTGTCGTCTCATCCGATCGTCAAAGAAACCAACCTGCCCTTTGATGTCAACGGCAAAACCATCGTCTTGGTCGACGATGTGCTCTATACCGGCCGGACGGCCAGAGCGGCAATCGAGGCCTTGTTCGATATGGGCCGACCGGACAAGATCCAATTGGCGGTCCTGATCGATCGAGGCCACCGAGAACTACCGATCAAGCCAGATTTCATCGGGAAAAATGTTCCGACTTCTCGCCGCGAGACCATCCATGTCGAGGTCAAGGAGATCGATGGCCAAGACCGAGTCCTATTAGCGGAGGCTGAGCATGAAGCATCTGCAGAGTAAGGACCTCCTCGGGATCAAGCATCTCGCATCGGGTGAGATCGAGCTGATCCTCGAGACCGCGGCCACCATGAAGCACATCCTCAGTGCTCCGACCAAAAAGACAGCCCATCTTCAGGGCAAGTCGATCATTTGTTTTTTCTTGGAGAACTCGACCCGGACCAGGCTGTCGTTTGAACTGGCCGCCAAATATCTGGGAGCGACCTCATCCAATATCTCCGGCAGCGGCTCCAGCGTTGCCAAGGGAGAAAATCTCTATGATACCGCTAAAACCATCGATATGATGGGCACCGATATGCTGATCATGCGTCACCCTCAAAGCGGAGCCCATGAATTTATTGCCGATAAGGTCAGTGCCTCGATCATCAATGCCGGCGATGGGATGCATGAGCATCCGACCCAGGCTTTGCTCGATGCCTTCACCATGAAAGAAGAAAAGGGACAGATCGAAGGCTTAAAGGTCGCGATCGCCGGTGATATCCTGCACAGCCGGGTCGTCCGATCCAATATCTGGACGCTGACAAAGCTTGGCGCCGAGGTCCGAGTGACCGGTCCGGCTACGATGCTGCCGCGCTTGATCGAACAAACTCCGGCCATCGTCTGTCACGATGTCAAGGAGGCCTGTTATGAGGCCGATGTCATCATGGGCCTTCGAGTCCAGCTCGAGCGCCAACAGGCGGCGCTGTTTCCTTCGATCCGTGAATACGCCCGGTTCTTTGCAATCGATGAGGCGGTATTGAAGCTGGCCAAGCCCGATGCCATCATCATGCATCCGGGACCGTGTAATCACGGCGTCGAGATGCCGACCTATATCCATGAACACGAGCGCTCGGTCATCCATGATCAGGTGATGAACGGGGTGGCTGTTCGCATGGCTGTGCTATATCTGCTCAATGCCCGGAGGAACCTGCAATGATCAAACAAACGACGCTACATATCAAAAACATCCGGATCATCGATCCCTATACCGATCGCGATACGACGGGGGAGATAAAGGTCGAAGACGGCGTCTTCGTCGAGGAGTTCACCCAAGACATCGAGCGGACGATCGACGGCCGCGGACTGATCGCTTTTCCCGGTCTGATCGACGCCCACGCCCATCTGAGAGAACCGGGCGAGGAGTATAAAGAAGACATCATCAGCGGAACCAGATCGGCTGCCAAGGGCGGCATCACGAAGATCTGCACCATGCCAAACACTAAGCCGGTGTGTGATGATCCCACCCTGATCCGCTATCAGATCGATCAGGCGGAAAACCATGGCTTCGCCTCGGTGCTACCACTGGGTGCTCTGACCAAGGGTCAAAAGGGACTCGAACTGGCCGAGATCGGTCTGATGGCTGAAGCCGGGGCGGTCGGCTTTAGTGATGACGGTCAGCCGGTCGCCACCGCCGATATGATGCAAAAGGGGATGCGCTACGCCGCCATGTTCGACCGAGTCGTGGCCTCGCACTGTGAGGACCCCAGTCTGGCCAAGGGCGGAGTGATGAATGAGGGCTATGTCTCGACTGAGCTCGGCCTTCGAGGGATCCCTTCGACGGCCGAGGATATCATGGTGGCCCGCGAGATCGCACTGGCCGAGTATCACGATCTGCCGGTCCATATCTGCCACGTCAGTACCGCTCGGGCCGTTTCAATGATCCGCCAAGCCAAACGTGAGGGCATCAAGGTGAGCGCTGAGACCTGCCCGCAGTATTTCAGTCTGACAGAAGAGGCCGTCTATGGCTATAACACCCATGCCAAATGCAATCCGCCGCTTCGGACCGAAGCCGATAGACAAGCGATCATCGCCGGCCTAAAGGATGACACGATCGATATCATCGCCAGCGATCACGCGCCTCATCATGAGGACGAGAAGGATCTCGAGTTTTCCCTCGCCAATAACGGGATGATCGGCTTTGAGACCCTGTGGCCGCTCAGCTTTACCGAACTGGTCCAGCCGGGCCATCTCTCCTTGATGGCGGCGCTTAAGAAGCTGACGCTGGAGCCGGCCAAGTGCTATCACCAAGCGACCGCCGGTATCCAGCCGGGCCAACCGGCCGATCTGGTGATCTTTGATCCCGAGGCCGAGACGATCTATCGGGTGAAGGAATCCCTCAGCAAGTCGCGTAACTCGCCCTTTGATGGACAAGCGCTGTCGGGTGAGATCCTTATGACGCTGTGGAAAGGACGGATCAGCTATGACAAACTTCGCTGATCGGCTCCTCGGGCGGATCGAGCAGTTGGAGGCTCCGATCGTGATGGGACTCGATCCCAAGGAGGACTATCTGCCTAAGGAGCTCTATGACCCAAGACAGACCGATAGCGAAGCGATCGCCGATGCTATCACCGCCTTCAACTTTGGACTGATCGAGGCTGTCCACGATCTGATCCCGGCCATCAAGCCCCAGTTTGCTTTCTATGAGCGATTGGGGCTGCCGGGCCTGAGTGCTCTTCGGGAAACGATCCGCTACGCCAAGGCTCATGATCTGATCGTCTTGGGAGATGCCAAGCGAGGGGATATCGCCTCGAGCGCTTCGGCCTATGCCGACGCTCTGTTTGACATCTTCGAGTGTGACGCCGTGACACTCAATGCCTACCTGGGCTCTGATTCGATCGCTCCCTATCAGGCGTGGCTAAGTGAAGGCAAGGGGATCTATCTGCTGGTCCGGACGTCCAATCCTTCGGCGGGTGATCTGCAGGATCTGATCCTTGAGGACGGACGAACGATCTATCAGGCGATGGCCGATCTGATCCATCAGTGGGGCCAAGACTATATCGGTGAGCGAGGCTTCTCGGCCATCGGAGCCGTCGTCGGGGCCACCTGGCCGACCGAAGCGAAGGAGCTCAGAGGCCGCATGCCGAAGACACCGTTTCTTATTCCCGGCTACGGCGCTCAGGGCGGATCGGCCGCTTCAGCAGTGGCCGGCTTCCACCGAGGCGTCGGCGGCCTGATCAATGCCTCGCGCTCGATCATGGGTGCCTATCAAAAGACCGGCGATGATTTTCGCCGGGCGGCCCGGCTCGAGGTCCTGAGTATGCGTCAGGCCATCTCCTGGGCCCTAAAGGAGCAATCATATGACCTATGAAGCGACGGTGATCGATCAAGAGCGACTGACGGCTGATGTCTTTGTTTTGACGCTGGATTGTCCGGCGATCGCCAAGGAGGCTGAGCCGGGCCAATTCGTCCAGGTGAAGACATCAAATCTACTCAGACGACCCTTTGCCGTGATGGATCTCGATCGAGCCAAGGGCACGATCCGGCTCGGGATCCACCAGGTGGGGAAGGGGACGAATGAATTGTCCCAAAAAAGACCGGGGGATACACTGTCTCTCTTGGGTCCGTTTGGCACAGGCTTTTCGCTGGCCGAGGCGAAGCGGGTGATCGTGGTCGGTGGCGGCAGCGGGATCTTTCCTCTCCTTCATCTGGCCAAGCAAGCCAAAAGACAGGCCCTACCGCTCACTTCGATTCTGGGCTTTCAGAGCCGAGAGCGGTCGTTTCTAGCCGATGACTTTAAAGACCTTAGTGATGATTTGATCCTTTCCTCGGAATCCGGCGATATGGGCCTCACCGGCTATGTCACCCAGGGACTCCAGGCGTATCTCGAAGACTTATCCGAACCGACCAGCTCACAGACCATTCTCTATAGCTGCGGGCCGATCGCGATGCTGGAGGCGGTGGTCTCGCTGGCTAAGGCTCACCATATCAAGAGCTATGTCTCACTTGAGGTCCGGATGGGCTGCGGCTACGGCGTCTGTCGGGGCTGTCCGGTCGATGTCTACAAAGGCGACACGATCGAGCGCGTCCGCTGCTGTGTCGAGGGACCGGTATTTTCGGGCGAGACGGTCGTCTTTGACTCCCTGCGAGGTGAAGTATGAGTCAACTAAACGTCATGATCCATCATACGACCTTTCGAAATCCGATTCTGGGAGCCTCCGGAACGGTCGGCTTCGGTCGCGAACTCAGCCGCTTGTTCGATGTCTCGACCATTGGCGGCTTAGTCTCAAAGGCCGTCACCCCTCAGCCCAGACGGGGTAATTTTGCCCCCCGGATCGCCGAAACCGCCCAAGGGATGCTAAACGCTGTCGGCCTGGAAAACCCGGGCTTGGAGCAGTTCAAGCGGGAGGTATTGGCTGATTTCTCCGAGCTTAATTGCCGGCGAATCGTAAACCTGGCCGCCGGCTCGATCGAAGAATACGTCGATCTGGCCCGCGAGCTTCGTGAGGCGGATATCGATGGCTTGGAGCTCAACCTGTCCTGTCCCAATGTCAAGGACGGTCTGAGCTTTGGCTCGGATCCGAAACAGATCGAGGGGCTCATGAGCCGGGTCCGCCGAGTGAGTGATAAACCCGTCTGGGTCAAGCTGACGCCCAATGTCACCTCGATCACGGATTGTGCCAAGGCGGCCGAAGCCGGTGGCGCAGACGGGATCAGTCTGATCAATACCTTGCTTGGCATGGCGATCGATATCCGGTCTCGGCGACCGATCCTTAAAAACAATACCGGCGGACTGTCCGGTCCGGCGATAAAGCCGATCGCTCTTCGCATGGTGCATGAGGTCTACCAAGCCGTTTCCATACCGGTCATCGGCCTGGGCGGTATCCGCTGTGCCGAGGATGTGATCGAATTTATGTTGGCCGGGGCATCGCTCGTGCAAGTGGGGACGCTGATCCTGAGTGATCCGGCCACGTTTTTTGAATTGCCCCGTGAACTAGATAAGCTGGCGGATCGTCTCGGTGTGACACAGATCACTCAACTGATCGGCCAACTAAAAACCTGGTAGGAGGAAATATGGATCCATCACTGCTTGAACAACTGTTTCTCACCGGTGCGATCGAGTTTGCTCCGGCTGATCGGCCCTTTTGGTATACCTCCGGCATGCTTGGGCCCTTCTATATCAATACACAATATCTGTTTGGCGGTCGCCTCAAAGCGGAGGAATTTCTATTACAGATCGAGCAAGCCAGCCGGACACCGGAGCGATTGGTCGAGCATTTGATGCCTCGGATCATAGAAGAGCTGGACACCAATCCGTCATTTTCCAGCTTGATCGATCGAGCAGCTGAAGCTATCGAACCGCTTGATTTTGACATCATCAGCGGAGGCGAGCGGCGCGACTTTTTCTTCTCGCTTCCCCTGGCTCATCGACTACAAAAAAACCATCTGAGCATCATGAAGGATGGATCGAGCTATCTGAGCTCACCCGATGCGACGCTGGCCGAACCGGATCTAGCCGGAAGGACGGTGCTTCATGTGGCCGATATCGTGACCCGGGCCTCAAGCTTCACTCGCCAGTGGATCCCATCGATTCGTCGACTGGGCGCCACGATCCGCCACGCCTTTGCCATGCTTGACCGCTGTCAAGGCGGAGCCGAAGTGCTTCAAGCTGAGGGCGTTGAACTTTTCACCCTGGGTCGAATCGATCGATCGTTTCTAGACCAAGCCATCCAAAGTGGTCGCTTAAGCGAATCTGAGTGTCAGACGATTGAGACGTTTCTCGAAGATCCGATGAGATACATGCAGGACTTTCTGCTCCAGCATCCGAGCTTTATCGACCAAGCGATCGAGCAAGGCGGCAAAAGCCAAGACCGGGCGGAGCTCGCCATAAGAAGCGGCTTTGTCAGATAGTCTTCACGGCCGTCACAGTAGAAACCGTGTCTGCGAAGAGACGGAGCGATTTAACAGCAACCGGTTGAATCGTTCTTTTTTGCTTTAGAACACAGCCATACCCGATCCGATCAGGCGGAAAATCAAGAATTCCGTCCGCCCGTTGCCTGATATCCTTTTGTGTGGTAATATAGGCAATGGTAAAAAAATACACACCTATCCATATCCCTTGTGTCGTAGGACGAGAGGATGGGGAGGACCAACAAGGAGGAAACATGTCGATTGTTTCAATGAAGAGCCTCTTGGAGGCCGGTGTTCATTTCGGACACCAAACCAAGCGCTGGAATCCTAAAATGAAGCCGTATATCTATACGGAGCGTAATGGGATCTACATCATCGATCTGCAACAGTCTGTTAAAATGCTCGAAGACGCCTATGATTTTGTGCGTGAGATCGCCGCTCGCGGCGGCAAGCTGCTGTATGTCGGAACCAAAAAACAAGCTCGTGAAGCCATCGAGCAAGAAGCTAAGCGAGCCGGTATGTACTATGTCAACCAATCCTGGAAGGGTGGTTTGTTGACCAACTACGAAACGATCCGCAAGCGAATCGAATACTTGTTCGAGCTCGAGCGCATGGAACAAGACGGCACCTTTGCCGCTCTGCCCAAAAAAGAAGTCATGCTGCTGCGCCGCGAACAAGAAAAGCTCAATAAGATCTACAGCGGTATCCGCGATATGGATAAATTGCCCGATGCCATCTTCATCATCGACCAGGGCAAAGAACGCCTGGCGATCCACGAAGCCCGCTTACTGGGTATCCCGGTCATCGGCATCATTGATACCAACTGTGATCCGGATGATATCGATTATCCGATCCCCGGCAATGATGATGCCATCCGCGCCATCAAGCTGCTCTCAAGCGTCATCTCCGATGCCGTCTTAGAAGGCCGGGCCGGTATCGATTCGATGGATGAAGAAGGCGAAGGACCTCAAGCCCAAGCGCCGGTCCAAGACGAGACCCAACCGGAAGTCAGTCCGGAAACAGAAGCTGTCGCAGCCGAAGCCGAAGCCGAAGCTGACGAAGCTCAAGCGGAAGTGAAAGAGGAGGAAGAATAAATGGCCGTAGCCGTAGCTGATATCAAGAAACTGCGTGAAATGACCGGTGCCGGCATGATGGATGCCAAGAAAGCACTGGAAGAGCACGATGGCAATATGGACGCCGCAATCAAGTACCTGCGTGAAAAAGGCTTGGCTCAACAAGCCAAGCGTAGCAGTCGGATCGCCTCAGAGGGCATTATTGCTTCCTATGTTCACGGCGGACGGATCGGTGTTCTGGTAGAAGTCAACTCGGAAACCGACTTCGTTGCCAAAAACGCCGACTTCCAGGAATTTGCCAAGGACATGGCGATGCAGATTGCTGCCAGCAATCCGTTGTTCGTCTCCGTTGACGAGGTGCCCGAAGATCAGATCGCTAATGAAAAGGACATCCTGCGCCAACAAGCCCTAAACGAAGGCAAACCCGAAAATATCGTGGATAAGATGGTCGAAGGCCGAATTCGAAAGTACTTTGAAGAAGTCGTCTTGCTCGAGCAGGCCTTTATCAAAGACCCGGATAAGAAGGTCAAACACCTGTTAGAAGATATCAACTTCAAGATCGGTGAAAAGATCAGCATCCGTCGCTTTGTTCGCTATGAACTGGGTGAGGGCATGGAAAAAAGAGCAGAAGACTTCGCCGCCGAGGTCGCAGCACAAATGAAATAAGAGAACACATCGTGTTCTCTTTTTTTGAATAGGGAGGGACAATGGACTATAAAAGAATTCTTTTAAAACTGAGTGGAGAAGCCCTGGCCCCGGCCTCCGGTACGGGAATCGACGACGATATTCTGAACAATATCGCCCAGCAGATCGTTGAGATCTACCATAAAGGACATGAGATCGCCATCGTGGTCGGAGGCGGCAACTTCTGGCGCGGCCGATCCTCAAAAACCATGGACCGCTCGACCGCCGACTATATGGGTATGCTCGCCACCGTCATAAACGGCCTGGCGCTCCAGGATGCGATCGAAAACTATGACATACCGACGCGCTGTATGAGTGCGATCGAAATGAATAAAGTGGCCGAACCCTATATCCGCCGACGAGCCGTCGCCCATCTGGAGAAACATCGCATCGTCATCTTCAGCGGCGGCACCGGCAATCCTTTCTTTTCGACCGATACGACAGCCGCTCTGCGAGCGGCGGAGATCGAAGCCGAACTGATCCTATTTGCCAAAACCATCGACGGTGTCTACGATAAAGATCCTCACCTCTATGAAAATGCGGTTAAATTTGATAAGATGACTTATAAGAACGTGCTCGATCAGGAGCTCCAGGTGATGGACCAAACCGCCGCGGCACTCTTAAAGGAAAACAATATCCCTTCACTGGTCTTTAGCATGAAGGGGGACAACAACCTGATTCGTGCCATTGAGAACACCAGTATCGGCACGATGATCGGAAGGGAGATTTGATATGAAAATCGATGTTCACAAGCAAATGGAACAACGGATGGGACGGACCATCGAGTTTTTGAAGCAGGAATTGCAGAGCCTGCGGACCGGTCGGGCCAATCCGTCGATCCTAGATCGGATCACCGTCAACTACTACGGTACAGAGACTCCGCTCAACCAGTTGGCTACCGTCTCAGCACCCGAAGCTCGCATGATCGTGATCCAGCCCTATGACAAGTCGGCCATGGCCGGGATCGAAAAAGCCATCCTGACTTCAGACCTCAGCCTCAATCCGAACAATGACGGTAAGGTCATCCGCCTCAATCTGCCCATGCTGACCGAAGAGAACCGTCGGGATCTGACCAAGGTGGCAAAAAAGATCGGGGAAGAGCAAAAGATTGCCATCCGAAATGAACGCCGCACCACCAACGATATCCTAAAAAAGATGGAAAAGGATAAGGAATGCACCGAGGATGAGCTCAAGCAATACGAAAAGATCGTCCAGGACATCACCGATCAACACATCAAGGAGATCGATGAGATCGTCGATGCCAAGATGACGGAGATCATGGAAGTCTGATGCTTCCAAAGCATGTTGCTTTTATCATGGACGGCAACGGCCGCTGGGCAGCCGAGCGCGGTCTCGAACGGACCGCCGGCCACCGGGCCGGTACCGAGAATATTCGCGGGATCATTCGCCATTCGAAGGATCTCGGGATCAAATATCTGACCTTTTATGCCTTCAGTGCCGAGAACTTTTCCCGGCCGGCTGAGGAGGTCGGTTTTCTCATGAAGCTGATCCCGGAGTTCTTTCATCGTGAGATCAGAGAGCTGACCCAAGAAGGCGCCAGGATCCAAATGATCGGCGATATCTCACAGTTTTCCCGACCGATCCAATTGGTGCTGTCTCAGGCCGAGAAGCTGACTAAGCACAACGACACCATCATCCTAAACTTTGCCTTAGCCTATGGCGGTCGTCAAGAGATCGTCCGAGCGGTTAATCAGCTGCTTCAATCGGGTAAAATAGAGGTGACTGATCAAGACATATCCGATGCCCTGTATACCAGCGGTATGCCTGATCCCGACCTCGTCATCCGCACCAGCGGAGAGCAGCGAGTCAGTAATTTCTTACTCTATCAATCGGCTTATAGTGAATTTTACTTTACTTCAATCTATTGGCCTGATTTTTCCGTTACCGAATTTGACAACGCCCTGGCAGATTACCAACAGCGAAAAAGAAGATTTGGAGGACTTTAGTGCAAACGAGAATCATTAGCGGTGTATTGGCCCTGATTGCTTTTATTGCGGTGTTATATCTTGGACCGGTCGCTATTCGGGTCGCTCTGACACTGTTGACCTTGCTTGGTATCTATGAAATGAAGCGGATGATCGGGAATAACTTCAATCTCGATTTTATCGTGACCGCTTTGATCGTTGCCTTGACCTTCTTTACTGTGCTTGATCAAGCCCTGGCATTGCTGTTTTTGTACTTTGTCTTCAGCCTGCTGATGTCGATGCTTCAAAAAGGTGTTGACTATCGCGGCTTTGTCGGCAATGTCTTTAGTACGGCTTATGTCGGGATCCCGATGTTTCTTCTCATGCGAGCGATCCTGTTCACACCAGTTCCCTATGCCTATCTCTTGATCTTCATCATCGCCTGGGGAACAGATACCATCGCTTATTTTGCTGGCAGTTATTTCGGGTCTCGTCCGATGGCACCGATCACCAGTCCCAAAAAGACCTGGGAAGGAGCGATCGGAGGCACCATTGGAGCACTCCTAATTGCTCTGCTAGTAGGCGTCATTTTGATCGATGGTATCAATCTATTGGCCTTGGTTGTTTTCTCCATCGTGGGAAGCATCGTAGCCCAATTGGGAGACCTAGCGATCTCACATTTGAAACGAACTACCGAGATCAAGGACTCCGGAGTCTTCCTACCGGGACATGGCGGATTGCTTGATCGCTTTGACAGCGTGTTTGCTGTCACCGCCGTCTATTACCTGTTCGTCCTGTGGTTATTTTAGGCCACTCGAGGTTATTGATCGCTTCAAAATCACTTCATTTGCTTTCCCGTATTCAATTAATCTACTGTTGAGGTATTGTTGATGTTTTTTCTTATGACCCACGGATTAAATGATCAGGAACAAAACTATATCCTAACAATCTACGACAAATATATCGGCTTATTCGCCTGCTTAGTTATTCTTATGAGCAGGGGAATGAAGTTTATGCCTTCGAAAATGATAGGCAGCAAACGATAACCATTCAGGTAGCCGATCCGGGACAAAAAAAACGATAGATCATACCAAAGCCAGCGAACTTGTTGAAATAACCATTAACAATTATCCAGCTACTTTTACAACGAAGGATGGACTGAGTCAGGTAATATGGTCGGATTCAAACAGGTTGATTCTGGTAACAACCAGACTGTCTAAAGAGGAGACAATACGTATCGCAAATAATATTAAAAACAAAAAAGTCAGTAAAACTGTTTCATTTTCCTGATCCCACTCGTTTATTATAGTGAGACCATACTGTTTAGGGAAAGGAGCGGGAGTCATGAAACATACAGTTTTTATCGTGGGAATCTTGATCGTGTTACTGTCTGTGTCCATCTCATTTGCTTCAAAAGCCCATCTAACAGAGGCAGCAATCGACCTAGCGATCGAGCAGAAGATTAAAGATTTTTTCGGTCAAGATAATTGTGGCTCCAAGAACTTAGAGAAAATACTATATATGTTCCTAATCAATTAATTATAGAAACTAATTCGCAAGCGAAAGATTTGCTTGTATCAGCGGGTTTACCAAAGGGATACCCACCTGACTTGCTAAATCCAGTGGCATCATCACCGTTGTACATACTTAATAGTCCAGATGATGTTCAATCATTTTTGAGTGAAAATGAACCATTACTAAGTGCATCGGAAAAGTTCTACTCGAATCAGACAATTTTTGATAAAATATCGGCACCACTCCAGCAATCATTAAAACTGAGTAATTATGTATTACTATTAGCTGGAGGAGGATCAATTCTTATTATCGGACTAATTATCCTACTATCAATACGAGAAAGAAAACATGAATTGGGTATCCTACTGTCGTTAGGTGAGGCCAAGAGTCGGGTAATTCAGCAGATGATTTTAGAAGTCATGGTAATCGCAATTATAGGTTTGTTGTTGTCTGTCTTTTCTGGTCAAATAATAGCTAACACATTGTCTGACACCTTGATAGAGCAAGAGCTCACCACGAGCATCGACTTCTCGGAAGATGAGGATTTTTGGGCAACACAGAATCAAATGGGGCAGTTTACAAGCTATGTTGATCCAACAGAGGTCTCGCGGCAATACGAGACTACGTTGACTCCTGAATATGTTATAACCTTCCTAGGAATTAGCTTGGGAACAAGTATCTTAGCCACGGCTTTGCCGGCATTATATATAGTGAATTTAAAGCCGAAGAATATTCTAATGGGGTGATTGATCAGTTCATTCATTTTGAGATTGCTCTCAGTCTTTGGTTTATTATTAAGAACTAAGCCTTCCCTCGTTTTATCATCTTTCCTTACATCGCTCAACGTCGATGATAATCATTCACTTTCCTTTGGCTGATTCCGATACTACTTTTTTTCCTATGGTCTTATTTTATAAGGGACTGTGGTATAATAACAGCATGAAAAAGATCGGATTACTCGGAGCCACCGGCTCGATTGGAACACAAACACTGACTATTCTAAGGGAGTTTCAACATCTGAGACTCTCCTTTTTATCGGCCCATAGACAGACCGATCGGCTTTCCGAGCTGGTCGCAGAGTTTCGTCCTGATTTTGTCATCGTAACAGATCCTGATGCCTATTCTCAGGTGGGAAGACTCGATGTCCCTGTCTATGGTCCGGACGATTATATCTCGGCGATCGAACAATCTGACGCCGACATTCTGATCAATGCGATCGTTGGTACCAGCGGCCTGCTTCCGACCGTTAAATGGATCGAGTGGGGTCGAACACTTGCCTTAGCCAATAAGGAGTCACTTGTCTCGGCGGGTGAGCTAGTCACGAATCTAAGACAACAAAGCGGAGCTCAGATCGTTCCGATCGACTCCGAGCACTCAGCCATCTGGCAGAGTCTGCAGGGGAATGATCCCAAGTCAGTTCATAAGATCATTTTGACGGCCAGCGGCGGAGCTTTTCGCGATCACACGAAACAGGAAATTACCGGCCTGCCTGCCAAGGCAGCCCTAAAGCATCCCAACTGGAGCATGGGACAAAAGATCACGATCGATTCTGCGACTCTGGTCAATAAAGGACTTGAAGTCATGGAGGCCAAATGGCTATTTGACTTAAGAGAGGATCAGATTGAGGTGTTGATCCACCGGGAGAGTATCATTCATTCCATGGTTGAATACGTTGACGGAGCTATCATGGCTCAGCTTGGCGTCCCCGACATGAAGCTCCCAATCCTCTATGCGCTAGAGCATCCCAAACGATTAGCCACCAGCTGGCCTAAGCTTGATTGGTCACAGATCCCGACGCTGCATTTTGAGAAGCCTGATACCGAGCGCTTCCCAGGACTGGCTCTGGCATATGAGGCCATGCGAAAAGGCGGCACCATGCCTCTGGTATTTAATGTCGCCAATGAAGTCTATGTTGAAGAATACTTGAAGGATAAGATTACATTCTATGGCATCACCGATCGCATCGCACAGGCAATGGCCGATCACGAGGTGATGCAGCAGCCATCTGTTGCCGACCTGCTGGCACTTGAAGCCCAGCTGCGACAGCAATTAAAGGAAACATCATGAGAACAGCCATCAGCTTTATCATCATTTTCAATATCATGGTCTTTGTCCATGAATTCGGTCATTACTTCTTTGCCCGCCGCAATGGGATCAAAGTCCATGAATTCGCTCTGGGGATGGGTCCGGCGATCCTTAAAAAACAAGTCGGTGACACCCTGTACGCCCTGCGGGCTTTGCCGATCGGCGGCTTTGTCAAGATGGAGGGAGAAGACGACGAGTCGAACGATCCCGAGAGCTTTAGTAATAAGTCGCCCTGGCAGCGCTTCCAAGTGATCGTGGCCGGCAGTGTCAATAATATCCTTTTGGCTTTCTTAGCCTTGTTTCTAGTACCGGTGCTTTCAGGTAATGGGGTCATTACGACCACCATCGATGCCGTGGTACCGGATTCCCCGGCCTATCACGCCGGGATCGAGGCCGGCGATAAGCTGTATTCGATCGATGGCCAAAAGATCAATATCTACTTTGAATCGAGCATGGCGATCGAACAAGCCGAAGGGCCAACGGAGTTTGTTGTCACCAGAAACGGTGAACAAAAGACCCTGACTGTGACGCCGGCCTTTGATGAGGCCGAACAGCGTAAGATCGTCGGCATCAACTACGGCATCCGACAGGATGTCCTATCGATCGCCAGCTTTACGCTCAAGCAGATGAGTTTCTTTTTGAAGGCCGTGGTCGGCTTTTTAGTCAATGCCATTCGAGGTCAGGCCAGCATGGATGAGGTGGCCGGTCCGGTCGGACTGGTAACGATCGTAGGTGAGACGGCTAAATTTGGCTGGCTCAATCTGTTGAATCTCCTCGGGGTCCTAAGCCTCAATCTCGGCATCATCAATCTTTTGCCGATCCCGGCGCTCGATGGCGGACGACTGCTCTTTATCATCATCGAACTCCTGCGAGGCAAACCCGTATCCAAAGAGAAGGAAGCCTGGGTCCATATGATCGGTATGGTCCTGCTGCTGCTATTGATCGGCTTTGTCACCTTCAATGACATCGCCAAGCTATTCTAGAGGGATCATGACAAAGACAATTATGGTCGGGGGTGTGCCGATCGGTGGAGAGCACCCCGTGACGATTCAATCCATGACCAATACCAAGACCGAGGCGATCGATCAAACGGTTCGCCAGATTCGAGAGCTGGCTGCGGCCGGCTGTGATATCGTGCGCTCCACTGCCAATACCAAAGCGGCTGCCCTGGCCCTTCGAGACATCAAGCCTCAGATCAAGCTGCCACTGGTGGCTGATATCCATTTCGATTATCGTCTGGCCCTCTTGGCCATGGAAAGCGGAGCCGATAAGATCCGGATCAACCCCGGCAATATGCCTAAAAAAGGCCTGCTTGAGATCATTGCCTGTGCCAAGCAGCATCGGATCCCGATCCGGATCGGCGTCAACAGCGGCTCGATCGAAAAGGACCTGTTGGAACGATACGGCGCCGGTGCCGAGGCGATGACCGAGAGTCTGGCCCGATCGATCGCTCTGTTTGAAGACGAAGGCTTCAAGTGGCTCGTTCTCTCAGCCAAGGCCTCGAATGTCAAGCTGACGATCGATGTGAATCGTTCGATCCATCAGCGGTGGGATTATCCCATCCACCTCGGTGTGACCGAGGCCGGCTTCGATCAATCAGCCATTATCAAATCCTCGATCGGGATCGGCTCGCTCCTGGCCGATGGCATCGGAAACACGATCCGGGTATCGCTGACGGGCGATCCCCTAAAAGAGATCCCGGTCGCCCGGGAGATCCTGCAGAGCTTGGGACTAAAGAAGGGCATCGATATCATTTCCTGTCCCACCTGCGGTCGAACAGATATCGACGTGGAAGCCATTGCCCGCCAGGTGAAGGAGCAGGTGGGGACGCTGGACAAAAACCTGAGTGTTGCCATCATGGGCTGCATCGTCAACGGACCCGGCGAGGCCAGAGAAGCCGATATCGGGATCGCCGGCGGTAAGGAGCAGGCTCTGCTTTTTCGCAAAGGCATCATCGTCGGTAAATTCCCCCAATCAGACATTGTCGAAAAGCTTGTTACGGAGATCAAACGTTTAGGAGATCTTGAATGACCTTAGTTGATATATTGAAGACCTATTGGATAGATGCCGAGCTCAAGCAGGTGGAATTTCTGCAAGAGACCAAAGCGCTATCCATTCTTTTTGAAACGAGTGAGCGCCTGGTCGATCCGACCGAAGCTGAGCGGCAGATCATCGAGCTGCAGCCCCTTGTCGAATCGGTCATTTTCTATCCCTGTGAGCCGGGCGAGCTGATGATGCGGTTAAAGTATTTTTTCCGAAATCAGCCGGCCGATTATGAGAGCCTGGTCCAAGCCCAACGGGTCGATAATACCTTTATTCTAGGTCCCCACCAGGATGCCGAGCCGCTGCTCAAGCAGTGGAATGAGCTGCAGCAGTTTCTAGCCGTCAATGGCTTTGATGGCGTCGTCACGATCGAGGTGTTGAGCTGGCAGGAGATCGAGGAGGAGATCGCTCGAGAACGACAGCAACACGTCAAAAATGCCATCGTCTCAAACGGAAACGGTCGAGCAAAGGCGGCCGAAGAGGTCAAGGTCAATCGCTATGCTCATAAGCCCGAGATGGTCCGGATCAGCGACATCCTATCGTCTGATGGCTATCAACGAGTCGTGATCGAGGGGCAGCTCGTGACGATGGAGAGCCGGCGCCTAAACAGCGGACGACATATCCTGGATACGTCGTTTTATGACGGGACCGGGACGATCGGCGTCAAAAATATGTACAGTGCCGATGAGTTTGAGAAAATGAATGAGTTTCTCAAGCTCAACGAATACTATAGCGTGACCGGCACTGTCCAGTATGATAACTTTTCAAAAGAGCTTCTGATCCGGGCCAACCGGTTTAAGCAGGCTAAGCCTGTGCCCAAGCGTCAGGATCGAGCACCGGTCAAGCGAATCGAGCTCGGTCTGCAGACGACGATGAGTGAGATCGACGGCATCGTGGAGGTCGATGCCTATCTAAAGCAGGTCCACGCCTGGGGCCATCCCGCTATGGCCATTACCGACTTAAACTCGGTCCAAGCCTTTCCTAAGGCCTATGAGTTGTCTAAACAGCTCGGCATCAAGGTGCTTTATGGCCTGACTCTAAGGGTCTATGATGATACACCGGAGCT
>DUPT01000006.1 GCA_012838225.1 Tissierellia bacterium | reverse complement strand
TATGGTAGGATTTCATAAAAACCTAAAGCCTTTTTTGGGGCCATTTCCGACCGTACGAGGAAATAAAAAACAAACGAGACCATTGCCGTGCCTCGCTTAAACAAGAACTATTCCGTTATTTCTCAAACTCCATCAGTAGGAGTGATCCATCGCGACCACTTTCTGTCACCGCGTAGTATTTTGTGGCGCCTGTTTTATCTTTATAGGAGATGCCGAAGTTTGGTATCGTACCGAAGCCGGCTAGCCTAACGACTAAGGGACGCTCGGGGGTCAATCGATCGAGGTGATGGAGTTCTTCTGTCGAGAAAGTGATCTGGCCTTCAGGGTGATCTTCATACGTCAAGGCCAAAAGCCTAAGGTCCTCTACCTCTGTGATGGCCTCGAGAAGGATCTTCACCTGTGGTTCTGTTTCATCGACTACGAACTCATCATATTCGCCGTCGGGGGTGCCCTCGATCCAGTCGACGCTTACCCTTGGGAGATCGACGTCGATCGGTCTGGTGGGCGTATAGTCAGAAAAAGGAGTGATATCGATTTCGACGATCTCTTCGGCCTGTTCTCGCTCCAACTGCCACAAATCATCCAGCGTCATATCCAATTCGATGGACTCTTCTCTATCCCAGATGCCTTTGTCGTTATAGAACACAGCGATGTCGTCGTAGTTCTCATCCTTTTCATGGGTGAAATAGTAGTCCTGATTGATGAGCGTCGTGCCGTCGTCTGATATGGTGAAGCTGCCCAAGATAGAATAGATCGCTCCGGCTGAGCCAACATAGTGGAACTGCCCCTGTCCCTTATAGCGATAATTGCTCCGGGCGGTGCTGATAAATGACAGATGAGGCGCGCCGTCTTGATATGTATAGGCGGCAAAGACACTGCTGCCGATGGCTTGTCCATCTTCGTCTCGGTGAGCTGAAGTGATCAGTAGCTCCGGAATACCATCCCCACTGATATCCTCGATCGTATAGCCGATGTGCTCGAGCGCTTGAGCCGGTTCTAAGCCGAGCGTCGCCTCTACGACGCCGATCTCTCCATCATTAGGATAATCCCATCCGTCATTGGTCACGATCAGCTCATAGTAGTCATCAAGCAGCGTCTGATAGCGCTTGCTATAATCGATTTCTTCTTTGGGTTCTGTTGTCTCCGGTTCATCGGTTTTCGGTCGCTCAGACGCTGCCGTCTCCGGTTTCTCTGTTGGTGGCTGCTCCGGCTCCTCTGTTGGCATTGGTTCTTGGACTGCCGGTGGCTGAGGTGCTGTCGGTCCTTCTTTAGTACAGCCGGTGGTGATGGCCAAGGTCAGAATCAATACCAAGCCGATCAGTCGTTTCGTTTGCTTCATCCTCTCCCCCAAAAAACTGTAGTTATAGCTTCATTATAGCACTCGTCTAGGCTGTTCTCTAAAAACATCGACGAGGGTCTGACGATCATTCCTTTTCGATCGTGACGGCTTGACCTGGCTGCCAGTCGGGTTGTTTGCCGAAGCTCTTGATCAGGATGAGGTCATCGTCCTGCCTCACCAGATAGTCGGTATAGGCACCATAGAACGAGATCCGCTCGATCACGGCCTCGCCCCCGGCTTTTAACGTGAGATCCTCCGGACGGATGGAGAGCGTTTGGTTCATGCTACCCACAAACTGCGCTACGTCCTCGGTCTGGGGCTGATAGTAGATCTCCTTGGGTGTTCCCACCTGTGAGATCTCGCCTCGTCGCATCACGACGATCCGGTCCGATAGAAAGAGGGCCTCCTCTTGATCATGGGTGACAAAGAGCATCGTGATATTCGTCTTTTTCTGGAGCGCTTTTAGGTCCTGCCTCACCTGGTTTCGAAGCGCCGCATCGAGATTACTGAAGGGCTCATCCAACAGTAAGAGCTTTGGCTCGATCGCGAGAGAACGCGCCAGAGCGACCCGTTGCTGCTGACCGCCGCTTAGGTGATAGATCATCGTCTGGGCATAATCACTTAGGCCTACCAGCTCCAGGTACTTCCTTGCCGCCTTGCGAGCGGCCGACTTCTTCAGCTGATGATAGTAGCGCAGGCCATAGGCGACATTGTCGATCACATTGAGATTCGAAAAGAGCGCATAGTTTTGAAACACCGTTGCGACCGGTCTTTCCTCGGGAATGGTCCTAGTGATATCTCGGCCATCGAGGATGATCTCTCCGCCATCGGGCCTTAGAAAGCCGCCCAGCATATTTAGGACGGTCGTCTTGCCACAGCCCGAGGGACCGAGCATCGTGACAAACTCCCCCTCCTCGACCGACAGATCGAACGACCGGACACCATTATGCTCATCATACATTTTACTTAGATCGTTTAGTTCGAGAAACATCCCGGCCTCCCTTGCGGTCTTTAAATAGTAACAGGATCAGATTGAAGACAAAGATGATCACGATCAAGAGCACAGCCTGAAAACTGGCCAAGCCATATCGCCCCTGACCGACCGATCGAAACAACTCCATACTGGCCACCGTCCGCCCGGGTGACACAATAAAGGCGATCGCTCCGACTGCCATCATCGACGAGGTAAAGACGGTGATGAAGCTATTGATAAAAGCCGTCCGAAGCGGCGATAGCAGCACCGTCCAAAAGGTCTGGAGCTCACTGGCCCCGAGGTCCTTAGCCGCCCGGTCAATACTACGATCGAGCATCGAAAAGGTCGTATTGGCGGCCTTGATCGGGACCGAGAGCTGACGAAAGCAGTAGTTGGTGATCAAGATGATGGCCGTACCTCGAAGCATCAGCGGCTGACTCGAAAAGGCCGCCACATAGCCCAGGCCAAAAAACGTCCCAGGAATGATATACGGCAGCGAAGTCAAAAACTCCACCCCCTCCATCAGCGGCAGACGCCGGCGATGGGTATACCACGAGATCAACAGACCAATGATGGTGGCCGCCAGGGCCGCGATCAAGGAATAGCCGACACTTCGGCCGATGGCCGCCAGATTGTTGGGCGGTAGGGTCCTGGCATAATCCAGCGTCCACTTGATCCGGCCACTGGAGGTATTGGCAAAGGCCGACACCAAGATCACCCCGTACTTCAGCAGCGTGATGATAAAATAGCTGATCGCCGGCAAGAAAATGATCAGTCTCAGCCAGCCGGGCAGTCGCAATCCCAGATCGATATCCTTGATCGACCTTTTCGCCCCGATGGTTTGCCCCAGCCGCATATTACGTCGATAGAAATAAAACGCAATCAAGGCACTCGGCACCATCAAGACACTGATGGCCGCCGCCTGACCGAGATTTGGAGTGGAGACCGCGATCAGGTAGGCCTCGGTCGCCAGCGTCTTAAAGCTTCCGCCCACGATGATCGGCGTACTAAAATCTGCGATATTCATCGTAAACAGGACAAAGAAGGCCGACAGGATGCCCGGCCTAAGCGCCGGGAAGATGATATCCTTTAGGGTATGTTGCCCCTTGGCACCAAGATCTCTTGAAGCCAACACCTGAAACAGATCGATCTGCTCGAGATTGGCAAACAGCAGCAGGCTGGCAAAGGCGATCCCACCCAAGGCCTGCAGCAACACGATGCTCTGAGGCCCATAGGGATTGAGACTGAGGCCTAAGAGACCATAGGTGATAAGCCCACGGCGACCAAACAAGATGATAAAAGCCAAACTCGACACAAACGGCGGCGAAATCATCGAGATCATGACGGCCTTCTCCAGCCCCTTTTGCCAACGAGGCCCCGAAAGCACAGCCGACAGGCTGATCATCACTGCCACGACCGTCGAGAAAAAGGCGGCACTCGAAGCCGTCCACAGACTATGCCAGATGAGCTTTCGATTGGCCGGGGAAAAGATCGACTGATAATGAGTCAGTGAAAACTCACCACCCGACCGAAAGCTGAACGCCACGATCGAGACGATCGGATAGACGATAAACAGACCGACCAGCCCGATCAAGACCAGGAGGATCAGTTTGTCGAATTGCTTATACGTCTGACGAATGAGGGTCCTTCGCTCCAAATAGCCTTCTCCTTGAATAGTAAAGCGGAAGAGCCGTCTGGCTCTCCCGCCGCTTGAATAGACGATGAGTCTATGCCTCTTTAACTATTGTACCTTATTTATCACCGATCAGCTCGGCCCAGCGGGCCAGAACAGCCTCTCGCTGGCTGCCAAAGAGCTTGACGTCTTGAACGATGAGCTTACTGGCATCAAGGGTCTCCATGACATCGGGGATCGCCACCTCAGGCCGCGTCATGATACGGGCATCGGCCGCCATCAGCTTTTCTTGTCCCTGTTGCGATAGGAAATAATCGATCATGACCTTGGCCCCTTCAGGATTTTCAGCATCGGCAAACAGACCGATCGGAGCCGGTGTCCAGGGGATATAGTCGGTCGGGTTGATCACCTCGACCGGGGCCTCCTCCATGGCCTGATAGGCACTGCCGACGGTCGCCAGCACACCGATGGCGTACTCACCGGCGATGGTCTTAGGCATCGGCTCACCGCCGCCTTGGGCATAGGTGGTGACATTGGCATCGATCTTCTCCCACAGCTCCCAGCCGGCCTCTTCGCCCATGGCTTGGAGCAAGCCATTGAGGATGGCGTACTGTGTGCCGGAGATGGCGGGTGAGGCCATGATGATCTCATCATGATAGGCCGGATCTGCCAGATCCTCCCAGGTCTGCGGTGCTTCGAGGCCCTTTTCAGCCAGGACATCGTTATTGACTAGAAAGCCAGCCGGCACCAAGGCCAGACCAGTCCAATAGCCGTCCTTATCCTTGTATTCGTCTCGGATGGTGGCTGCCTCGGGTGAGACATAGGCTTCAAGATAACCGAGCTCAGCGGCTGAGATATAGCTATCGACTCCCCCGCCAAACCAGACATCGGCCGCTGATACACCATCGGCTGCCTGGATCTGAGCCAGCGCCTGACCGGTCGAGATCTCGATATACTCGACATTGATGCCGGTATCGGCCGTAAACTGTTCGAACGAATTCTCGGCTCCGCCATAGGCCAATAGGACCTTGACGGTCGTGCCGGCCAGTGACGGATCGACTGCTGGATCATCGGTTGCTTCCGGTGTATCGGCCGGCTCATCCGCCGGTGTCGGTTCGTCTTGGGCGGGCGTACAACCGGCCAGTAGGCCGATCGCCAAGACCAAGACCAATAAAAGACTGAGTATTTTCTTCATGGTTTTCTCTCTTTCTTCGACTTGTATCTGAATGGTTTCCTTGGATCATTCCTCGGACCAAGTCATTCTATCGCATCTTTTTGGTTATCGACTGCCGGTGGTCTCTTGCAGACGACCGGCTATCGTCTGATCCGTCGGTAGTTCAGTCAGCGACTGATAGCCCCCGGCTTGGTAGCGGACCGGAGAGAAGTGGCCGGACTTAATCGCTTCAATGAAATCACTCAGATCTCTGATGCGGTGCTCAAACCGGGTGGCAAATACCCCCACCTGCTTGGCGACGTGGGCATCACCCGCCCCACTCGATGGCAGGCCGGCCTGATTGGCCGTGTGGAGGGCGCGCCGATTGTCGGCCTCAAAGGTCGAACCATTGAAGCTCTCGACGCCGTGGAGCAGCTCCTTAAAGCGCAGGATATGATCGCCCAGACCACGCATATTGTGGCGATAGGGGTGAGCCGCGATAGCAACGCCGCCAGCCTGCTTCACCTGGTCTAGTAATTCTCCCGCCGGGATGCGGGGTTCTGTTAGCTCCGGGATATCGGGCAGACCAAAGGTCAGGATATCGCCTTCTCGGGTATAGACTTCGCTACCGACCAGGACCAAGATCCCATCGATCAGGGCCGAGTCTCCGATCAGGTGGCGGAAATGATTATTGTCGTGATTGGTGATGCATATTCCATCGAGGCCTCTGGCCTTGGCCATCGTGATCGCTTCACGAAACTCCAAGAAGCTATCGCTCGAATAGATGGTCTCATGCATATGGGTGTCAATTAACATGGCACATCCTTTCTCGGCTAATTATAACCGATGCAGAGGCGTTGCCTTGATACCGATTCTTTATCCATTCCATAGGCTATCTTTGTAGCCGGGATGTTCTATCGTTCTTAGCGGATTGTCGCCTGATATGACCGCCGACCCAAGCCACGAGACATTCGTACAAACCGTTTATTTGGCGGCTTGTTTATATCGATACTTTCATATCGTTATATTATTGACAATCAAAAATTCATTCATTATAATAGAATCAATAAAATAATCATTCACACAACAAGAAAAGGAAAGAGGTGTATTATGCGAGGTTTCGGAGTATTCGAAATGGGAAAAGTCGGCTGGCTGGAAAAGCCGGATTATGTCTGCGGACCGGATGATGTCATCTGTAAGCCGCTAGCCATTGCTCCCTGCTCATCGGACGTACATACCGCCATGGAAATGGAGGGCCCCTGGCTGAAGGATCGTATCCTGGGTCATGAAGCGATCGGCCAAGTGATCGAAGCCGGTGATAATGTAAAAGATTTTAAAGTCGGTGATAAGGTGGTCATTCCCTGCACTACCCCTACCTGGAAGCACCCTGATATCCAAGACGGCACTCATCAAGATGCCGGCGGACTCTTTACCGCCATCAATTTCTCAAGCTATGAAGACGGTACCTTTGCCGATCAGATCAAGGTTCGCTCAGCCGATATGAACCTGGCCCATTTGCCAGAAAATGTCACCCTGCAACAAGCCTGTATGGCGGTCGATATGATGACCACCGGCTTCTACGGCTCGGAGCTGGCAGATGTCAAATTCGGTGACACGGTCGTCGTCTTTGGGATCGGACCGGTCGGCCTGATGGCCGTGGCCGGCGCGAAGCTTCGCGGTGCCGGTAAGCTGATCGCGATCGGGACTCGCCCCAACTGCGTTGAGCTCGCCAAAGAATACGGTGCGACCGACATCGTCAGCTACAAAGAAGGCGATATCGTTGAGCAGATCATGGCCCTGACCGATGGCAAAGGCGCCGATGCCTGTATCGTGGCCGGCGGTGGTATGGAGGCTCTCAATAACGCAGTCGCCTGTGCGAAGTTTGGTGGCGGCAATATCGCGATGCTCGAGGTCATCACCGGCAAAGAAACGATGGAACTAAGCAATGCCTACATCGCCGGCTTCCTGGCCCACAAAACCATTAAAGGCGGCCTGTGCCCCGGTGGACGTAAGCGGATGGAGCGTCTGCTGTCTCTCATCTCGAACGGCCGGGTCGATCCGGGCAAGATGATCACTCATACCTTCCACGGTCTTGATGAGATCGAGCCTGCCTTCCACCTGATGGTCGACAAGCCGAGAGATCTGATCAAACCGATCGTTTTGTTCGACTAGAAGAATCAACCACTGTCCAGTCCCTGGATGGTGGTTTTTTTATGGCTGACGATGACAAAAGACCACCTATCTTTTCATGAAAGTGTCAAAAGCTTCGTCCTTTAAAGCGAAAAGATCGCCCATGAAAAATCTTTACACTGGTAAAGCCGGTTATATTTGTTACACTGGAATAGAGCATCCATTGATGAGAGGAGACAAGGATGGATAATCTATTATTTGCTTTTCTTTTGACACTATTTGCCGGTCTAAGCACCGGTATCGGTAGCCTCATCGCCTTCTTCACCAAAAAAAGCAATCCCAAGTTCTTATCCTTAGCGCTGGGATTCTCAGGCGGCGTCATGATCTATGTCTCGATGGTCGAGATCTTTCCCGGGGCGATCGAAAGCCTCACCGGTACGCTCGGTGAAGTCCGAGGCAACTGGGCGGCCGTCATCTCGTTTTTTGCCGGTATGGCCTTGATCGGGATCATCGACCGGCTGATCCCCGAGAGCCAAAACCCTCATGAGATGCACACCGTCGAAGAAATCTATGAGGATAATCCGGAGGATACTCATCATATCGAGCAGATCGAAATGAGAGAAGAAGCCGAAAAACGAAATAAACTGATGCGAACCGGGCTCTTTACGGCTTTGGCGATTGCGATCCACAACTTCCCCGAAGGATTGGCAACCTTTATCGCAGCTCTGAATGACCCTCAGGTGGCCATCCCGATCGCTGTGGCTATCGCCATCCACAATATTCCTGAGGGTATTGCCGTCAGCGTCCCGATCTACTATGCCACCGGCAGCCGAAAGAAAGCCCTACTCTACAGCTTCTTATCCGGCTTGAGTGAGCCCTTGGGCGGTGTCATCGGCTATTTGATCCTGCGACCCTTTATCAACGACACGCTGCTTGGGATCGTCTTTGCCTTGGTTGCCGGGATCATGGTCTTTATCTCATTGGATGAACTGTTGCCCTCTGCCAGAGAATACGGCGAGCACCATCTCTCGATCTACGGGATGGTCGCAGGTATGATCGTTATGGCAATCAGCCTACTGCTTGTTATATGAGGACGAAGGTTCTGACAAACACTCAACACCATTTTGAGGAGAGGTCGAACAGGATATGAAGGCAGAATTGCTTGGAAAATGCGGCTTTTATTGCGGCAGTTGCCCTACGCATATATCTTGAAAATGCCAGGGTGCATGAGGCAACATAAAGAAGGGATTGTGTACTTGAGCGCGGACTTCGCTTTTGTGGCGAATGCAGCGAGTTTCCTGTCAGACCATCTTGAGTAAGCCAAAAGTCACGGTTCTAGATAAGGCCTGGCTAAGCTGGAAAAAAGCGACCAAGCCGGAGCGTTAGACCGATTATTATGGAGGATGAGCCTACAGTGACGGCTCCTACAGGTCACTAAGTCATCCCCGGCATTGGATTCGAACCCAGGTGCCCGTTAAGCCAACTCGATTCCAAGTAATAATTGTAGCCAATAAATCTTTAACACTCCATAGGGTTTTACTATTTATCCCCGGCACAGCGAGCTTTCAAGATAAGTTATGGGGTTTCCGCATACATTCAGGCACACTCATACAGCATTGTTGTTTGAAGCTGGCGCCCGTATTGCTGATGTGAAATATAGATTGGGGCATGATGACATTAAAATGACATTGGAAGTGTATGATCACACTACCTCACGTGGCAAAATGGATGCTATTGATAAGCTGACAACATTTCTGACCGAAAAATGACCGAAACGACCGAAAAATGGCCGAAAAAAAGATACAATAACTTACAGTAATTTACAATGAGAAAGCGCTCGTAAACGTTGAAAAATGAATGAAAGCCCTGATATTTCAGGGCTTTCTTGTTTTATGTGGCGGAAGAGGTGGGATTCGAACCCACGTGCCCGTTAAGGCAACTCGATTTCGAGTCGAGCTCGTTATGACCACTTCGATACTCTTCCTAATGCTTTTGTGGAGCGGGTGAGGGGAATCGGACCCCCGCGACTGGCTTGGGAAGCCAGGGCTCTACCACTGAGCTACACCCGCTTAACAAAAGATATACTACCACGGTTTGGCGTAATATTCAAGCAAATAATGGCACAATCCATGGCTGGTGGACCGTCCTATCTGGTTCGAGCAATGAAATCCTGCGCCGATTCCTGCTCGATGCCGAGCTGCCGGATCATGAGCATCGACATCGAATTGTGATAAGCTACCAGCTTCAGACTCTCATCGATCGCATAACACGTCACCGGCGTGAGTGTATCCTCCTCATCCGTGATACGTCCGGTCACCTGGAAGTCCTTCGGAGCGAGCCGGCTGCCGGTGTAATACTGATAGCCTATGGATCGAAGGTGCTTGATCAATTTACGATTCTCCTTTTTCCCAACACAGCGGACGTGAGTGGTTTGATATCCATTCGTTCCGGTCATCGGCATATGCTATCCTCCCTCGATTCTTTCATCAGATCTTGGATCAACTCAGCTCGAAATTCATCTTGAGTATAATCAAGAAACTCTTGAAGGGTATAGACTTTTCTATTCCCGTTGACCCGGTGCTCGACCATCTTCATGGCGTCACTGAATGCTACCTTACGTGTACTGGGGTGGACGCCGTAGTGGCTCTCCATGTGTTTTCTGCCATCGTCATCGACTCGATGAGAGTTGTACTTGATCTTTTGCGGATCGATCTCGCCTCCCCGTTCATAGGAATAGCCGAGCTTCTTCAGTCGCTCGAGCATCTGCCTGTTTTCAGTTCGGCCGGTACACAATACATTGATCGTCCATCGGTAATTGTCTCTTCTTTGTGGGAACATTTCCTATCTCCTTTCGCTTTCCATCGGGAGCAAAAGAAAAAAGCCCATTGTGATGAGGGCTCTGGTTCCGGCCATCATCCAAGCATTAGCACCTTACCTATCGGCAGGTTGCTGTGCGGTCATGGAGCTTGTCTCTCGCGCACTCTTAATGGTGTATTTACAATACCACATAAACCTTGCAATGTCAAGTGTTTCACACATCAGATGTAATCGATAGAGACCGTAAAGGGGTCGTCCTGGGATTAGGGGACAATAGAAAAATGGTTCGCACAATCGAAAAAAGTTTGGTATAATGATTCAGTACCTGCGCTCGTAGCTCAGTTGGATAGAGTATCAGACTCCGATTCTGGGGGTCGGGGGTTCGAATCCCTCCGGGCGCGCCATAAGACACCTTCGGGTGTCTTTTTCAGTTATCGATCACCCGCATCAGTCCGGTAAAGCTCTCACAATAAGCGTGGACTTGGAGTGCTTTTTGAGGCTGCTTCAGTCGATCGAAGGCTTTGCCTCCGATGATGATCTTCGGTGCTTGATCACCTAAGCCTCGTTTGATCTGTTCACTTAGCGTCTTGGCACTATCGAGATTCGCATCCATCGTGACCGATAGCAGGACAAAGTCTGGCGTCAGGGTCCTGATCGCCTCCAAGACATTGTCAGCCGGTAAGTAGTTGCCCAGAAAATGGACCTGATGGCCCTGCTCCTCGAGAAGATCGCCCATCATACGAAGACCGATCATATGCGACTCGGCTCCCGGCAGAAGGCATAGGATCTTTTTGGGGCGTTTGGCCGGCTGCTTTCTGGCGCCCTTGATCAGGGCCATATTATTCTGGATGATCTCACTGATCAGATGCTCCTGCCAAACAGCCATCTCCCCCGCTTCCCACAGATCACCGGTCTTTATCAGAGCCCGCTCCATAAATGTTTGATAGATCTCTTGACTGGCCAGGCCTTCTTTCAGCAGCCGAAGCACGATGTGTCGGGCTTTGGCCTTTTGTCCCAGCTTTAGCGAAACGAAATAGTCCTCCGGCTCAGGTAAAGGCTCCTCGGCTGGCGGCAGGATCTGGAGCTCCTTGCCTAAAAGATAATCGATCGACACTTGAAACAACACCCCAAACTGGCCTAGTTTCTCTAGATCAGGCAGTCTCGTCCCATTCTCATAATTGGCGATCGTCGTCTGGGCAACGTGAAGCTCATCGGCTACTTGTCGCTGGGTTAAGCGTCGCACTTTTCTCAGTTCTCTTAATCGGCTGGCCAGAATCTCACTCATTTCTCTTCCTTTCTAGGTTAGATTATCACGTAACGTGTTGTTTATCAATAAGAATTGTTTTGATTATATTAAGTATGTCGATTCGTGGTATCATTCCCTCACACGAGAAATGGAGTAATCATGCATCCCAAACTAGAACAATTCATTCAGATCCTTGAGACTGAGAGCCGGGCCGATGCCTTGGCCTTCATCATGGACATCTATCAGCACGATGGGACATCGTTTATCGATGTCTATGAACACCTGTTGACCCCGGCCCTAAACCAGATGGTACCGACCGATAACGAAAACATCGACATCTGGAACGAACACATCCGTACATCGATCGTCAAGACCATCGTTGAGAACAGCTATCCCTATGTTGTTCAGGCCCGGCGTGAGCGAGGCATTGACCGGTCCGAGACGATCGCCATCTTGACCCCACCGGAGGAATTCCACAGTGTGGGCGCCCGGATGGTCAAGGACGTCTTCACCTATCTCGGCTATCACTCAGTCTTTGTCGGCGGCAATACACCGCTTCGAGTGCTCCAGGCCGGTATGGCCGGCCGCCGGATCGACTATGTCGCCATCAGTATCTCAAACCCCTATCACCTGATCTCAACTCGTGATATGATCCGCGTCATTCGCGAGCAAAGCCCGGACGTCAAGATCATCGTCGGCGGTAATGCCATCCAACGCCTGGGCGACAAGGTAGCCGCGCTTGAGGCCGATCATGTGCTTAGAAATATCGACGAACTGGTCGCCTTAGCGGGAGGTCATCATGAGACTGGCCTTTAGTATTGCCCGGCGCTTCCTGCGAGCCAGTAAGGGACAGACCTTCCTGATCGCCCTCGGTATCGCCATCGGCGTCTCCGTCCAGATCTTTATCGGCTCTTTGATCCAGGGACTCCAGATCGATCTGATCAACACCACCATCGGCTCACAGAGTCAGATCACGATCACCTCCCGGACCGAAGACAAACTGATCGATGACTACGAGCGGTGGCAACCGGTCGTAGCCGAGACCGATCCATCCCTTCGCTCTGTAACACCGATCGCCCAGGGACAAGCTTTGCTTGTCTTTGATGACGAAAACTACAGCGTCCTGGTTCGAGGGCTCGACTTCGATTCCGCCGAGGGCATCTATCAGCTGAGTAATCGGTTGGTGAGCGGCGAAATGCCGTCGACTGAGCTTGAGCTCCTCGTCGGACAAGACCTGGCCGAAGAAGCCGGCATCAAGGTCGGTGATCTGATCAGCTTCTTGACCAATGTCGGCCAAGAAACGACCGCCACCGTCAGTGGTCTGTTCGATCTCGAAACGGCTAGCCTCAATAAGACCTGGGTCATCACCGATCTGGCCAGTGCTCAGGGACTGTTCGATTACGATGAAAAGATCACCGCCATTGAAATGCAGCTCGAAGATGTATTTGCCGCCGATACCGTCGCTGAGGCCCTACATTCAAGACTCGGTGATGGATTGTCGGTCAATCACTGGAAGGCCGATAACATCGCCCTGCTAAGTGGTCTAAACGGCCAAAGCATCTCGAGCTATATGATCCAGGTGTTTGTCATGATCTCAGTCCTTTTAGGCATCGCCAGTGTGCTGGCCATCACCGTGATCCAAAAGTCACGCCAGATCGGTATCTTGAAGGCCATGGGGATCCGTGATTCAAAAGCCAGCCTGATCTTTTTGTTTCAGGGGCTCTTGCTCGGCATCGCCGGGGCGATCCTTGGCATCCTGCTGGGCCTGGGCTTGGCCTATGCCTTTACCCGATTTGCCCTCAGTCCCGATGGCACACCGATCGTCCCGCTGGTGATCGATCCCGGCTTTATCGCCCTATCCGCCCTGTTTGCTATCACCGTGTCGACTCTGGCTGCCTTGATCCCGGCCAGAAAGTCCTCACAGCTAAACCCCATCGAGGTCATCCGCAATGGCTAATATCATCGAACTAAAACAAGTAAATAAAGAATACGGCGATCAAGTGAAGACGCCGGTCCTATTCGATGTCGATCTGGCGATCGAAGAGGGCAGCTTCAATTCCATCATCGGTCAATCCGGCAGCGGCAAAAGCACCCTGTTAAACATCATCGGCACCCTCGATCAGCCCACCAGCGGTGAGGTCATGATCGGTGGCAAGCGGACCGATCAGATGCGAAAGAACGAGCTGGCCGGTCTGCGAAATGAGACGCTGGGCTTTATCTTTCAGTTCCACTATCTCCTGCCGGAATTCACCGCCCTGGAGAATGTCCTGATGCCCTATCGCATTCGTCATGGAAAAGTCCCGGCCGAAAAGATCGACCGGGCCCACGAGATCATGAAGCTGGTCGGCCTCGAGAAGGTCAAACACAATCTGGCCGCCAATATGTCGGGTGGCCAGCAGCAGCGCACCGCGATCGCCCGAGCCCTGATGAATCAGCCCAAGATCATCTTGGCGGATGAGCCGACCGGTAACCTCGACTCAGACACCTCTGAAACCATCTATAACCTGCTACGTGACATCAACCGCGACCTGGGAACGACCTTTGTCATCATCACCCACGATCGCCGGATCGCTGAAAAAGCCGACCGGATCATCGAGATCAAGGACGGACGAGTGGCCCTCGACATCTAGACCGATCCTTTAGGCCCTGGCCTTAAGAAAGTTGTCAGAAACTACCGCTTTTACCTGTGCTACAGTAGAGCTATGAAACAATGTCGAAAAGCTGTGATCTATGGTCTACTGTTTATGATGGTCCTGGGCCTGATCCTCCTGTTGATCGGATGGGACCACTCACTAGAGACCGTAACGTATCCTATAAAACGACCCGAGCTCTCGGGCCGTCGGATCGCTTTGGTCTGCGACCTTCACTCGTGCGACTATGGTGAGCAGGGGCGCGAGCTACTCGATGCCATCGATGAGCAAGCCCCTGACCTGGTTCTGTTGGGCGGTGATATCGTTGATGATGTCTTGCCCCAAGCCGGCGCCGAGGTCGTACTCGACTACCTGGGAGCCCACTACCCGACCTACTATGTGTCGGGCAATCATGAATACTGGTCCGGCCGGATCGATCAGATCAAGCAAATGATCCAAGACAAGGCCATCACCGTCTTGGAGGGTGATTCTCAGCTGATCAAGCTTGGTGATGCGACCATCCGGTTAAGCGGCATCGATGATCCGGAGGTCGGTGAGTCGGAGATGATCGAACAGTTCTTGGCCGTGAGCGATATCACCGGGCCAGAGTATCATATCCTGCTGGCCCATCGGCCGGAGCTGATCTACCGCTATCTAAGCGGTGATTTCGATCTCATTCTTTCGGGTCATGCCCACGGCGGGCAGTGGCGTATCCCGTATCTATTGAACGGACTGATCGCCCCCAATCAGGGCCTGTTTCCCAAATATGCCGGCGGCCGCTACGACTTTGAGGTCAGGACCATGATCGTAAGCCGTGGCTTGGCCCGAGAGACCACCATCGTCCCCCGCCTATTCAATCCGCCGGAGCTTGTGATCATCGAGTTTGAATGATCGTTTTTTGGCCGATAAAAGCCCTCCCGATTCGGGAGGGCTTGGTTTTTTAGTTTCTAGCCTCGTCTTAAGGCCTGGAAGGCGACGGCGATCTCAGCGCCGAGCTTGGCATTATTATCGACCAGGTGCAGGTTGGCTTCGAGGCTTTGGCCCTCGGTCTTATCGACGATCGTTTTTAAAAGAAACGGTGTCAGATCCTTGCCGTAGATGGCCTGTTCATTGGCCTCGGTGATGGCCTCATCGATGATTCGGTTAATATAGGCTTCATCCAGGGAGTATTCCTCCGGGATCGGGTTCATGACGAGCAGGCCTCCTCTTAGATCAAGGTCTCGTTTGACTCGAATGATCTCGGCCAGCTCCTGAGGCGAATCGGCTCGTAGGTTCAGCCGATGAGGACTGGTCCGGCTATAAAAGGCCGGTAGGACATCGGTCTGGTAGCCGATGACCGGCACACCCTTGGTCTCAAGATACTCGAGGGTCCGAGGAAGATCCAGGATGGCCTTGGCTCCGGCACAGACCACCGTGACCTCGGTATTGGCCAGCTCCTCCAGATCAGCCGATACATCCATCGTTTGTGAATAGCCTCGGTGGACACCGCCGATGCCGCCGGTGACAAAGAACTTGATCCCGGCCAGCGCGGCACAAAACATGGTGGTGGCAACCGTTGTCGCCCCGAGCTCTTTTTTGGCGATGGCATAGGCCAGATCGCGCCGCGAGACCTTTCTAACGTTTTTCTCAGTCGCCAGACGCTCCAGATCCTCCTTGCTCAGACCGATCTTGATCCGCCCATCGACGATGGCGATCGTCGCCGGATAGGCACCGTTACGGCGAATGATCTCACCGACTCGCATCACCATATGGACATTCTCGGGATAGGGCAGTCCATGGGATACGATGGTCGACTCCAAGGCGACCACCGGCAGATTTAAGTGAAGCGCGGTTTCGATGTCAGGATAAATGTCGATATACTGTTTCATATGACTCCCTCCAATTGGGCCAACGTGATATCACGACGAACAGACTCCTCGGACTGGATGGTCAAAGCGGCCAACCCGGCGCCCAGTGAGACTGCCCTATCTAAAGAATACCCCTGAATCAGACCATATATAGCGGCCGCACTAAAAGCATCACCGGCGCCGGTCACATCGATGATCACTCGGGTGCTCAGCGCTACGCTCGGCCGCTGAAAGATACCGTCCTTTAAGCCATAGGTGATCGCCTCTTTTCCTTGGGTGATGACCACCTGATCGACACCTCGGCTAAGCCAGCGCTGAGCCAGCTCCTTTGGTTCTTTGGTAGCAGCTTTAAAATAGGCCCGGGACTCGGCCAGGTTCGTGACGAGCAGTCTCACGCCGGAGAGATCTGTTGGCAGATGCTTCATCTTAGGCTCAGATATCGTGACGATGGCCAGGGGCGTCGGCTCTTGTCTCGCCAGCTCGATCAACCGCCCCAGGGCACTTGGCTGCATATTGCAGTCGGCCACCAGCCAATCTGCTTGCTTTAAGTGGAGGCGATGTCGCTCGATCCAGTCGTCTCGCATGAGCTGAGTGATCGCCATATCGACAAAGCCTGCGATCAGATCACCTGCCGGATCGAGAACGGCCGTGTAGCTACCGGTCGGGAAGTCGGCGACCCTTTCTGTGGCCCCTAGCTGAAGGCTTTCTTCAGCATCCGCTAGGATCTCATCACCGGCACGGTCTTGGCCAAGCATCGTCATCAAGGAAACGCTTAGGCCGAGATTGGCCAGATTGGCGGCGACGTTTCGAATCACACCGCCGATCGTTTGGCTCGACGTGACGGAATTGGAGGTCCCAGGAACGAAGGCCTGATCGAGTCTGATTTTATGATCGATATTGGCCCCGCCCAGACAGATCACCAGCGGTTCATTTCGTATATTTTTCACTATTCCTCCAACATGGTTTTATCATTCTTTCTTGCATACACGTCAACCGATACTGAATAACAGTTGCTCTTCACAAGCAACTGCTTAAAACGATTTATCTACCTAATCATATAATCAGGACATTAGGTAGCCTTATGAGAAGTATACACAAAGAAACAACTGAAATCGATCTTAGCAAGAAATACAAAATCACAACTAGCTAATCGCTAACCTAGATATTGACCTGTTTGCAATAATTGTTCAATGCTGTCGAGGTTTTCTTGGGACTTTTCATCTTCCTCTTGAGCAAATCTGTTCGTTAAATAATCAAAGCAATTGGTGCTGCATAGGTATTCTTAAAAACGGTGCCCATCACATAACAGGGAAGGATAACTGTGGCATATTCTTTAAGTTGAGCGTAGTTGTGCGATGTTACTAGTACGACCGGAATGTTCCTACTCTGAATTACGCGTAATATATCGATTGTCGCTTTTGTGTATCTTGGGAAAAGGAACACAACACAAAGATCGTTCTGTTCAATCGCATTGATTTCTTCCGGATATAATCCTCCAAAACCATTGAGCAAGTGTGCTTTTGAGAGAATAGTGCTTAGTCTGCTATATAAATAATGCGCTAGACTAAATGATTCCCTAAGACCAATAATGTATATTCTTTCGGCAGATTTGAGATGAGAAAGTGTAGTTACTACCGTTTCCTCAGGTAGGCTCTTTATTGTTCGATTAATTGAATCGATATCGTTTTCGATAGTAGTATCGAGAATTTTTGCTTGTTTGATTTTGTCCAGGCTTTTCGCCATTTTTTCAGGAAGGCTTATTTGATGTATAACCTCTTCTTGAACTTCCTTTTGGAAATCCGAGAAACCCTGATATCCTCTAGCTTTGCAAAAACGGATCACTGAAGTGGTGCTAGTCCCAACTTCTGAAGCAAAGTCTGCTAAAGTGTAGAATGGGATGCTATTGAAATTAGCTAGCGAAAAATCTTGTATTTTCTTATCTGTATTAGTCGAATTGTCGGCACTGTTGCGAATTTTATCAATGATTGTATCCATCAGATCCTCCTCAATCATTGTACACAATAGTGGCTTATTTATTCAACAACAGATTCTGCGTGCCGCGATGTTACAAGTAAGACCGTAGAAATAATGATTAAAAGAATTGACAAGCTTTCCTTGACGGTCAAAATCTCATTCAAGAACAATACTCCTATGATTATACTCACTATGGGTTCCAATGTGCTTAAAAGCCCCCCCTTCTTTGATCCAACCATAGTGACGCCTAATTGATACAAAACTACCGCACCCAATGTAATGCCTAACGAAAAAGAAACCAATAGCAACCATCCTTGGGGCGGGAAGGTGGCAACGAAAGAATTTGTTGCTAAAGCATACGCTAACGTGAACGCTGAAGAAATCAATGTGAGATAAAAGCACAGTTTAAAAGTGTTGACTTTTTTCAGTCGGCTTTCGCCTAACAACACCGTATAAACAGCATAAGTCAGTCCTGAAAGTAATGCTAACAATGAACCATTGACGTTAGTAATCTGGTTAATATCGAGCATCAGGTAGATTCCGAGCGTAACAAGAATTGTACAGATCTTCTCGATTCGATTCACTCCCTTACTCATTAATATCCCCACTATCAACGTGATAAAAAGAGGATAAGAAAAGTGTAAGGTTGTGGCTGCTCCTGAATTAATGAAGTAGTAAGAATTGTATAACAGGATAGGAGTCAATGTATAACCGAGAACCAAAACTACTAAGATTGGCACATCTCGCAGATTTAACTTCATATCAACTTTGTAGATATGCTTGGCAATGATCCAAAAAGGCAGCACAGAGAAAATGGCCCGATAGAATACCAAACTAGTCGCATTACAGCCATACCCGTAGGCATATTTTGCAATAATTGGCATTGTGCCAAATCCAATCGCTGATAGAATGATATATAGATAACCTTTTTTCTCCACGCTGCCCTCACTTACTTATGCTACGTTCTTTACAACCAATGTGGCTCTTGCCATAAATTTAGCGGTGTACCAATGCCTTTTTCCTTAGCTTGCTGATAGATTTGATAGCTCCAGCCAAGGTCCATTGCTATTTGCCCTCCGCTGATGAAGAGCGTCTTTCCTTCTGGTTTTGTAAATGTTTTATCATTTATTATATCACCTAAGGAAGTCATTTGTTGAAGTGGTTTGACCTCACCAGCCTCAATTCTGTCATACATATCTCCGCACATCATGGCTTTATTTGCCGCTTCTGGATCAGATGATTTCTTTACATCTGCCACATAAGCCTCATGCATCTTAGGATTATCTAATACGACATTAAAATCTCGCCAGAAAGCATCGTCCCCTTGCATGGCTCCGGTTTGGAGTACTAGACAATTATCTTTCAATTGATCGCCTTTTAGAACTACCGGCTTCACACGAGATGCAGCAACACTTACTACATCTGCCTCTTTGAGTGCTTCGTCTAGTTCTGAAACCACACTATACTCTACTCCAAACTCTTCAGTAATGTTCTGACCAAAGGAATCTGCTTTGTCAGTAAACAAGTCGAATATAACTAGTTTCTTCAATGAAGGACACTCTGATAATATTGCTCTGACACAAGAAAAGTTAACCGGACCAGCTCCAACAACAGCACAAATCTTTGCATTATTATCCGTAAGATAACGAACAGCAACACCTGGAACAGCTCCGGTTCGCATTGCACTGACTAAGTTTGCCGACATTAATGCAAATGGCTCACATGTGTCTGGATCGTTCAACATGACCATTAAGACCGATCTGGGTAATCCGCGGGCGGGATTAGCGATATTGGAACCATACCACTTTTCACCAGCAACATTAAACTTTCCTCCTAAATAGCCAATCATAGCCATAAATCTACGATCAGGGCCATTCAAAGGCATGTTTGGAAATTCCGATTCATCTGGAAAAGTCATCTTAATTCCATGGTCGTTCCCATTTGGTCCTCCCATGAGGTAATCGCCTTTACCGATAAGAGAGAATACTTCCTCGACGACGTTTACACAATTTTTGACATCTAGTACACCCGCTTCGATCATGTCCGGTTCACTTAAATATAAAAAGTCTGTTCTTTGTTTCATTTTATTCCTCCTCATAAATGAAAACTTGGTCATCTTTTTTATGCCATATTTTTAGTACAAATGGTAAGACAAGCGTAATCACCGCAGCAATCGCATAGACTAGTCCTACTCTGAGTGCACCATATTGCGCTACCCAGAACGGCGTCATTGATGTAAGAACCCCGCCTCCAAGAGCCCAACTACAAAAAGGTGCTCTAGCAGCAAATACTTCAGGCGCATCTGACCTTAGCTCAGGATCACATGTTTTTAGCAATAATAATCCTGTAGCGGCCACCCCAGTGTAAGTCCCAAAAAGAACCATGCTGTTTTCAAACCAATATTTGCCAAAGATTCTTTTAGCGAAC
>DUPT01000005.1 GCA_012838225.1 Tissierellia bacterium | reverse complement strand
GACCACCTTCATGCCAAAGATCAGATCCCTCTTTTGCTCCGGTGTCACCGCCTTCAAGCTGACGGTGGTCAATTCCTCTGAGAACTCATAGTCCGGCTCCTGGACCAAGACGCCTCCACTAACTGACTTTAGAAGCTTCGCCCGATTGGCCTCGCCCCTCATCTGAACCAGGCGCAGGTTGGGCTTGGCCTCAAAGACTGCCAGCGCCTCGGAAGTGAAGTCCGGAGCGACTACGACCTCGAGGAAGATCTCGATCATTTGGCTGGCCGTCTCGCCATCGATCGCTCGATTACAGGCGACGATGCCGCCAAAGATCGACACCGGATCACCGGCATAGGCCTTTTGATAGGCCTCATGGACCGTCTCGCCAAGGGCTACTCCACAGGGCGTGTTGTGCTTGACGGCACAGACACAGATCTCATCAAAATCAGACACCACCCCATAGGCGGCATCGATATCGGCGATATTCGAATACGACAAGGCCTTACCGGCCAACACCCGCATGGCCGACATATAGCCGGGGTTTGCTCGATCGATATAGAAGGCGGCCGCCTGATGGGGATTTTCCCCATAGCGAAGCTCCATCACCTTGTCGTATGTCAACCGAAGTCGATCCTCGCCTGATAGATAATCAGCCACCGCCCCGTCATAGGCCGCCATCAGTGAAAACACCCGAGCAGCCAAGGCCTGCCGATAGGCCTGATCCACCTGATCACTCAGGCTTCGCTCGATGAACTCATCGTATTGATCAGGACTCGATAGTACGGTGACATCGGTGAAATTCTTAGCCGCACTGCGAAGCATCGTCGGGCCGCCGATATCGATCAGCTCCACCTGATGCGACAGATCATTTTCTTGAGACAAGCCTTCGATAAACGGATAGAGATTGACGACCACCAGATCGATCGGTCTGATATCATGTTCTCTTAGTTCTTGAAGGTCTTGATCATTTCCCCGCCGAGCCAGGATGCCTCCGTGGATCGTCGGGTGAAGCGTCTTGACTCGGCCGCCGAGCATCTCCTTCATCCCGGTGACCTGACTGACTTCCAGCACCCTAATACCGGCTGCCTGCAGGTGCCGATGGGTCCCGCCCGAAGAAATCAATTCATAGCCTCTGGCCTCTAAAAAGCGGGCCAGTTCGATGATGCCCGTCTTATCCGATACACTAAGTATTGCTCTCACTTTTCCTCCAGGATCTGTTTGATGGTTTGAAGTAGGAACGGTTTTTCTTCGGCCTGAACTCTGCTAGCCAGGCTCTGGGGCGTATCCTCCGGTCTGATCATCACGGTCCGTTGACTGATGATCTCCCCTCGATCATACGCCTCATCGACTCGGTGGATGGTGATGCCGGTAAGTCTTTCTCCGGCCTCAAGAACAGCCCGATGGACTCGTTCGCCATAGAAGCCCTGCCCGCCATAGGCCGGCAGGAGGGCCGGATGGGTGTTGATCACCTGGTAGCTCCGGGTGATCGCCTCGGGCAAAAGCTTTAGATACCCGGCCAGGACGATCAGATCAGGCTGAAGGGCGCTAAGCTTTGCCGGCCAGTCAAACCCGGACTCGACCGGATGGACCGGAATATTTCGCTCCTTGGCCCGGGCGATGACACCGGCCTTCGGCTGATCACAAAACAAGCCGACGACTACATAGGCAGCCTCGGCATGATCGACAAGGTATTGAAAGGTCGAGCCGCTGCCCGAGGCGAAGATGACGACTCGTTTCATCGCAGGCTCCCTACCTCTCCCGGCACGACCCGACCGATCCGATAGATTGCCTGCCCGGTCTGACGGATCGCCCGGCTGATCTGATCGACCTCCCCCGGCGCCACCGCCAGCACCATCCCAAGGCCCATATTGAAGGTCGAGAAGCTCTCGGTTCGATCGAGCCCGGCCAGTGACACGATCTCCTCAAACATCGGATCGGCCGGCCAGCTACTGGTATCGATATCAAAGCATAGACCCTCGGGCAGCATCCGCGGGATATTCTCAAAAAAGCCGCCGCCGGTGATATGGGCGATCCCCTTGATTGCTCCGGCCTCCATGGCCGCCAGGACCGGCTTGACATAGAGGACCGTCGGACGAGCCAGTCGCTCGGCATAATCGGCCAATCGATCGGGATAGAGCTCAAAGAAAAGCTTTCGGATCAGGGAATAGCCATTGGAGTGAAAGCCGCTGCTGGGAAGCCCCAGTAGCACGTCGCCCTCTCGGACCGAATGAGGGGTGATGATCTTGTCTTTATCGACGATGCCGACGGCAAAGCCGGCCAGATCGATCTCTTCTTCGTCGTAGAGCCCCGGCATCTCGGCCGTTTCACCGCCGATCAGGGCGCAATCGACCGCCAGACAGGCTCGGGCAATGCTGTCGACGATCTCGGACACCCTCACCGGCTCGAGCTTCCCGGTCGCCAGATAGTCGAGAAAAAACAGGGGTCTGGCACCCTGACAGATGATGTCATTGACACACATCGCCACCAGATCCTGACCGACATGCTCCATCATGCCAAGCCTTTGCAGCAGCAGAAGCTTCGTCCCGACCCCATCGGTGCCTGAGACCAAGACGGGTCGACTGTAGCCTTGGGGCAGCTCGAACAATCCGGCAAAGCTACCCAGACCTGTCAGGACGTGCCGATCAAAGGTCGCCTCGACACTCTTTTTCATCAGGCGAACAGCCGCCTGGCCACGCTCGGTATCGACTCCGGCGTCTTGATAGGATACTTTCATCAGATCTCCTTTTCAAACACGAACTTATCAGCCGTCTTTGGGACCGCCATCGGGTACTTGCCATCAAAGCAGGCCTTGCACAGTGCCTTCTCCATCCCGGTGGCTCGCAGCATATCCCTGATCTCTAGAAACTTCAGCGAATCGGCTCCGATATGCCGACAGATCTCAGCATGGGTCATCTGTGCGCCGATCAGGCTCTTATTGGTCGGGGTATCGATCCCGAAGTGACAGGCATGGATGACCGGCGGGGATGAGATCCTGACATGGACCTCCTTGGCACCGGCGGCCTTGAGCTGATGGATCAGCTTCTTCATGGTCGTGCCGCGAACGATCGAATCATCGACCAACACGATCCGCTTACCGAAGACCTCTTCTCGTTGGACATTGAGCTTCAGCCGAAGAGCACGGTCTCGCTGCTCCTGGGTGGGATTGAGAAAGGTCCGGCCGATGTATTTGTTTTTCATCAAGACGGTCGTATAGGGGATCTTTGCGGCATGCGAATAGCCGATGGCGGCCGCGATCCCTGAGTCCGGTACCGGTGCGACCAGATCATAGGTGTCATCATCATACGACGCCAGGATCGCCCCAAGCTGCTTGCGGACACTGAGGACCGTTTTTCCCTCGACGATCGAGTCTGGCCGGGCAAAATAGACGAACTCAAACGAACAAAAGGCCTGTGGCTTGGTATCATCGAACATCCAGGAGCGCATCTCGCCCTGCTTGATCTCGACGATCTCGCCCTTGGCCAGATCCCGGATGAGATCGGCCCCTAACAGATCCAAAGTAGCTGTCTCACTGGCCAGCACCCACTCGCCCTCAGGCGTCTTTCCGAGCACCAACGGCCGCAGACCATAGGGATCACGAATGCCATAGAGCACTTCCCCGACCATCAGGACCAAAGCGTAGGCCCCCTGGACGACCGAGCAGACCTGTTGGATCGTCTCCGCCATATCGCCCTGATAGAGCTTGGCGATCAGCCGGGTGATGACCTCGGTATCAAGCGCCGTCTCAAAGGTATAGCCATCATCGATCAGCTCATCTCTTAGCTGCTTGGCATTGACCAGATTGCCGTTATGCGCCAGCGCCATCTGGCCGCCCTTAAAAGTGGTCACCAAGGGCTGAGCATTTCGCCTATCAGGCCGACCGGTCGTCGAGTAGCGGACGTGGCCGACGCCGAGCGAGCCGGCCAGCGAATTGATCCGGTCCTCATCGAAGACCTCATTGACCAACCCGACATTCTTGTACTGCACGATCTGGCCGTATTGATTGACCGCGATGCCGGCACTTTCTTGACCGCGGTGTTGAAGTGAGATCAGGCCGTCATAGAGCTTCTCGCCGATGGCGTGGTGCTGATCGGTCCAGATGCCGATCAGGCCGCATTCTTCATGTAGTTTATCGTGTTCCATCTTGTTCTTTCTGTTGGATCGCTTCATCCTGGCGCAGAACGTCGTCGCGCTGCGAGGCGATATAGGCTCGGTGCTTTTGGGCCAGCTCATCATCACTAAGTGACAATATGCGCACCGCTGACAAGGCGGCATTTACCGCGCCATCGATCGCCACCGTCATGACCGGGACACCGCTTGGCATCTGCACCATCGACAGCAGCGAATCCATACCGCCCATGACGCTGGTGCCGATCGGCAGACCGATCACCGGCAGATCCGTCAGACCGGCCACCACCCCCGGCAGATGGGCCGCTTTCCCGGCCGCGGCGATCACCACCCGGATGCCTCGTTCTCTCAGTTGTTTCGTATAAGCCACCGTCTCCTCGGGCGAGCGGTGAGCACTCAGGACTCTTGTCTCGACCGGGACAGCCAAGGACTTTAGCAGCTCGATCGCCGGCTTGATCTTGTCATAGTCCGACCCCGAGCCCATCATGATCGCTACGGTCATAACACACCTCATTTTCTTATCTACATAGAGTATTATACAACTATATGGCGTACTTTACGTGTTATTTTATAATTATATTTCGCCTTTTAGATAACCGACGATGCTATCAAACAGACCAAGCGGCTGATGGCCGTAGATATTGAGCGCCGCACCGGCTCGTTCGGTATGCCCCATCTTCCCCAGGATCTGTCCATTGGGACTGATGAGTCCCTCGATCCCCCACAGCGATCCGTTGGGATTATCCAGGTAGGTGGTGATGATCTGAGACCGCTCGTGCAGGCGGTGCAGCGTGGCCTCGTCGGCATAGAAGCGACCCTCGCCACTCGAGATCGGGACCGGATAGTCCTGACCGACTTCACCCAAGTGGAGCCAGGGTGAGGCATTGGAGATCAGCCGGGTGGTAACGTATTTGGCCTGGTGACGACCGATCGTATTATAGGTCAGGCTCATCGACACAGCCTCAGGATCCTCGATCTTATTGTTCTCAAATACGCCGAGCTTGACCAGGGCCTGGAAGCCGTTACAGATGCCGAGGACAAACCCGCCTCGATCGATCAAGCGCTCAAATGCCTGCTTGATCGTCTGATGGCGAAACACCGTAGCAATAAACTTAGCCGAACCGTCCGGCTCATCCGCTGCCGAGAAGCCGCCCGATAGGGCTAAGACATCGCACCGATCGATTGCTTGGGCCAGCTCGGTGATGGCCTGATCGATCGAACCGGCCTGATTGACAAATACCAGCTGCTTCGTCTTGGCACCGGCCGCTTCAAAAGCCTGCGACAGATCGTCCTCACTATTGGTCCCCGGAAAGACCGGCAGCAATACCTTGACTTCATCGATCGGTCTGGGATTGGACCGAAGTGGGTGACGATGCCACTCGAGCTTGATCGCCCGCTCCTCATGCAGCGGATACAGCTCTTGCAGGATGGCATCATCCTGTTCGATCCGCTGACTGATATCGATCAAGCGATCATTGATCAGGATCTCTTCGCCGGCCACTCGGGCGATCACATCCCCGACCGACTCCTTCACCTGAGCCAAGATGGTGTTATAGAAATCAGCCGCGATCATCTCGAGCTTGGCCCCGACCAGATTGCCCTTGGCCATATTGACCAGCGTCCGCTCGAGCGAATCAGTGATGACGGAGGCCGCTAGGACATTGCCGGATAGGACCTGCTCGCGAAAGGCTCGGTAGCTGGCCTCGGTCCGGGCCAGATCGAAGCTCATATCCTGATTCTTATAGGCCCGAAACATGACCAGATGCGACGGCTCCGGCTTCAGCTCAGGCGATAGGACATGCTCGATCTGACCGGTATTGACGGCAAAGCTGACCAGTGTCGGCGGGACCCTAAGCTCTTGTTCGGCTGATTGGTAGGAGCCGCTCATCGAGTCCTTGCCGCCGATACTGGGCAGACCGAAATGATCCAGCACCCGGTTTGCTCCTAAGAGACTCAGATACGGCTTGGCCCAGCGAGTCGGATCGTCGCCCAAGCGTTCGAAGTATTCCTGGAAGGTAAAGCGCAGGCCCTCGATATCACCGCCTAACGCCAGGTTCTTGGCGAGGCTCTCAAGCACCGCGTATTCACCGCCGTGGTAGGGACTCCACGAAGCGATATAGGGATCATAGCCGACCGACACCAGCGACACCTCCGTCTGATTGCCCGGGGCCGGAATAAGTGAGACCATCCCCTCGACGAAGGTTTTTTTCGTGATGCCGCCGTAGGGATTGAGTAGATTGACGCCGCCGATGCTGGCATCAAACTGCTCGACGAGTCCCTGCTGAGACGCTCTCAAGAGATCACTTCGCCGGTCATCGCCCACCCCATAGGGATAGTCCTCGAACACGACGGCTTCGCTCTTTAGCTTCATCCGACGAGGTGCGCCGGCCGAGTTTAGCAGCTCCCGGCTGATCTCGACCAGGACTCTTTCATGATAAGTGATCCGAAATACCGGCTCAGCAATCACCTGACCGATATCGGTGCAGATGAGATTCTCCTGATGGGCGATGTCATAGAATAAGTCGACATCCTCAGCCGATACCACCAGAGCCATCCGCTCCTGCGATTCACTCAAAACGATCTCCCAGGGGTAGATATCCTGATACTTCAGCGGCACCTCGGCCAGTTCGATCGCCAGCCCATCAGCCAGCTCACCAAAGCCGACCGAGATCCCGCCGGCCCCCAGATCATTACACCGAATGATCCTGGGACCGATCTGAGGATGGCGGAAGAAACGGATCAGCTTTCTCTCCTCCGGTGCATTGCCCTTTTGGACCTCTGCCGAGGAGCCCTCAAGCACGCCCTCGGTATGCTCTTTGGAGGAGCCGGCCGCACCGCCGATGCCGTCTCGGCCGGTCGCACCGCCGATCAGGAGCAATCGGTCTCCCGGCTCAGGATTGCCCCGGGTGACGTGTGATTGGGGGGTGGCGGCGATGACAAAGCCCAGCTCCATCCGCTTGGCTTCAAAGCCGGGATGGAAGTATTCCCTGACATGACCGGTACACAGACCGATCTGATTGCCATAGGCACTAAAGCCCTCAGCCGCGCGCTTTGAGATGGTGGCCTGAGGCAGCTTGCCCGGCAGGGTATCGGTGGCCAAGGGATCCTTGGCACCGGTGATGCGCATGGCCTGATAGACCTGGGCCCGGCCGCTTAGCGGATCGCGGATCGCCCCACCCAGACAGGTGGCGGCTCCTCCATAGGGCTCGATCTCAGTCGGGTGATTATGGGTCTCATTTTTAAACATGATCAGGTAGGGTTCACCGGCTACCTGACGTTTGATCGAACAGGCATTGATCTCATCGGATAGCTCGATATCGCTATCGGGGCGGCGTTTAAAGCGTCGCATCGACCAGACAGCCAGATCCATCAGGCTGACCGGCTGGTGAGTGAGCGTCGGTCGCTGCTCGAGATAGCGCCGATGGATTTCATGAGCCACCGGAATATTGAGCTCCGTCAGATCGATCTCGCCGAGCTCCGTCAAAAAGGTGGTATGGCGGCAGTGATCCGACCAATAGGTATCAAGCAGCTTGAGCTCGGTCCAGCTGATCTGACCGGACCGATCGGCCGATTGGATCACCTTGACATCATCGGCATTCATCGCCAAATCGAAGCGCTCGATCAGCTCCGCCGGATCGGCTTCAAAAAAATCCTCGATCGTCTCAAACGACCGATCCCGGTCCTGGCGAGACAGCGACCGGGAATAATCCCCCGGTTGGCGTTTTCTCGATTCGATGGGATTGATCAGGTGAGCCTCCAGCTTCGGCTCATCCTCGGCCAAGACTCCCTTTAGCAAAAAGACGGTGGCGGAATAGACCGTCGGATCCTCCCCTAATAAGGCCAGACACTCACCGGCCCAGTAGGCTCTTTGATCGAACTGGCCCGGCAGATATTCGACCCGCAGCGCCAGATAATCCGGCGGGATAGTCAGTTCATGATAGACGATGTCTTGTAGCGGCTCGGAAAAAACGGATGTGACCGCCGCATCGGAAAAAGGTTGCGCCCGGTAGTAGAGATTGATCAGACGAAGATCATCGATCTCATAGCCCAGAGCATGCTCGATGGCTCGCTTGTGCTTGGCTTCCTTGACTCGAAAGGGTGGCTTCTTTTCAACAAATAACTGGTGCATAGGCAACCTCCTGTGGTTCCATCATAACCCCTTTTCGTATATAATTAAATCGCCAATTAATTACAAGTCTTATTAGAGGTGCTTATATGTTGTCACTCGATCGCTATCAGGCCTTTTATGTCGCCGCCAGGTATGAAAATTTCTCACGGGCAGCTGCTGAGCTGATGGTATCTCAATCGGCCGTCTCACAGGCCATCCGTCAACTCGAGGATCATCTGGCGGTCCAGTTGTTTCTGCGAACCGGTAAAAGGGTCCGGCTCAGTCCCGATGGTCGCTACCTGTTCGAGCAGCTGACGCCGGTGTTTGAGCGCCTTGAAATGACCGAGCGCTGGTTGAGTGAAAAGCAAGACCCGGCCCAGGCCAAGCTTCTCATCGGTGCCTCCGACACCCTGTGTCGTCACTACCTGCTGGATAGCTTTGCCGCTTTTCACGAGCATTTCCCGGAGGTGAGGCTTGAGATCATCAATGCCCCCTCACCCGAGATCGCCCGATTGGTCCGCGAGAATCAGATCGACCTGGGCTTCGTCCACGGTGTGAGACAGGATTTTTCCGATCTGTCGGTCCGCTCGCTCCTGAGTGTGCCGGAGGTGTTCTTTACAAAAAAGAGGCCAGCCGATCGACTCTATCAGCGCCATGAGCTAAGAGACATGCCCTTTGTCGGCTTGACGAAACGATCGGCCACCCGCCGCTTGCTCGATGAATTCTTCGAAGCCGAGACCACCGGCTGGAAGCCCCAGGTCGAGGTCATCTCGATCGATCTGATGATCGATCTGGTCCGATCGGGCTTTGGCATATCCTACTCTCACTTAAACTTGATAAATGAGACCGAGTTTAGTATAATCAGAACAGACAGCCCCCTGAGGCGGCGTGAGATCCTGTTGCTGCAGCCTCAGACCCGCTATCCGTCAAAGACGCTCGAACATTTTTTGAGTTTGCTCCAAAATGTTTGACAGTCCCTCAAACCTATGGTAGATTATACTGGTAACATTTGAGCGAAGTCGGGGTGTGGCGCAGCTGGTAGCGTGCTTGAATGGGGTTCAAGAGGTCGCAGGTTCGACTCCTGTCACTCCGACCATATATGTTGATATAGCTCAGTTGGTTAGAGTGCCTGGTTGACATCCAGGAGGTCGGTGGTTCGAGTCCACTTATCAACACCAAAAAAGAGAACACAGGTTGTTCTCTTT
>DUPT01000044.1 GCA_012838225.1 Tissierellia bacterium | reverse complement strand
TGCCGTATTGCTAAAAAACAGTGACGGCCTATTGCCGATAGCGCCGGATAAGACGGTCTGCCTGATCGGTCATATGGCACAGGCCATGCGTTTCCAGGGCTCAGGTAGTAGCTTTATCAAACCCACCCGCCTGGTCCAACCCACCGCCGCCATGGCTGACATCCCCTATTTGGAGGCCACATCGGCCGATGGCTCGATCGATGATGGTCAGATCATTCTGGCCAAGCAAATGGCCGCGGCCCATGATATCGCCATCGTCACCGTCGGTCTACCACCGGTCTACGAATCAGAAGGCTTTGATCGCGAGCATATGCGATTGCCCGATGGCCACAACGAATTGATCGAGGAGGTCGTTAAGGCCAATCCCAACACCGTCGTGGTCCTCTTTAGCGGCTCGCCGGTGGAGACTCCCTGGCTCGATCAGGTCGGAGCTTTGCTCTATATGGTCCTGCCCGGCCAGGCCGGAGGCCAAGCCCTCCACGACCTGCTCTATGGGCACATCACGCCCAGCGGCAAGCTGAGTGAGACCTGGCCCCTGATCTATGAAGATGTCCCGAGTGCCTCATTCTACAGCCACGGCCACAAGGACGCCCGCTACCGTGAAGGCATCTATGTCGGCTATCGCTACTACGATAAGGCCGATGTCGCCGTCCGTTTTCCCTTCGGCTTCGGCTTATCCTATACCACCTTCGAATACGCTCGGCTCGAGCTGAATGGCGACTATGTGTCGTTCGATCTGACCAATACCGGCGACTATCCCGGCGCTGAGATCGTCCAGCTCTATATCGCACCGTCTCAGACGGCGATCCACCGACCGAAAAAAGAACTCAAGGACTTTAAAAAGGTCTTTCTTAAGCCGGGTGAGACCCGCCGGATCGAGTTCGGGCTCGATGAGTCGTACTTCTCCATCTGGCATCAGGGCTCATGGCAGATCCCGGGCGGAGAATACAAGCTCCTGATCGCATCCGATGTCTCGTCGGTCGAGCTCATCACCGAGATCTCCGTTCCCGGCACCATCATCACCGCCCCCGACTGGCAGGCCGGTAGCTGGTATGAGACCCTGCAGGGCACGCCGGAGGATGCCGACTGGTTCAAGCTGCTAGGCTACGAGTATCAGCCGGAGAAAATCATCCCGGGTCAGTTCGATATGAGCCATTCGATCGCCGAGATGAAGGAGCATTCGCGCCTGATGAGGCTGGCCTATTGGGGCCTAAAGCGCTATATCGGACGTACCATCGATCAAGACGATGAGGCGGTCTATCAGATGATGCTCGCCAGCAGCGCCGAGAGTTCCCTCAGCAGCCTCCAGGTGATCGGACAACTCCGAGGCGGTCTGATCCGCTCGGCCCTCCATTTCGCCAATCACGACCTTCGAAAGGGCGTAAAAGCACTGCTAAACCGATAACCAAAAAACTTGACCCATAGTGGTCAAGTTTTTTTAGGCTTTCTTGAAATGCAACAGCAATCATCGGCCCGTCGCTCGCTGGAAGCGATCATTTTTTTGATCCTGCAAAAGCACAAACTTCACCCGCGAGCGCTGCTCGGTCTCAAATAGCTCGTAGGCTTTTGTCTGACAATCTGGGCAGGCTTTTCTTGGGACCGTGATGCCGACCAAAGACGCTCCCTGATCATTTTTTGAGCGGATGACGTCGAGGCCGGGACAGCTAGGACAAAGATAGAATTCCTGCGTCTGGTGCTCCATGATACCGGCCGTATCATAGTAGACTTGACGCTGTCGGGTCACCTTCTTTTGAGAGCGAAACAGTTCTTGGGCTATTTCTTCTTTCTTGTGCCAGATCTCGATCACCGCCTCAGCAATCGATCGAACGTCCTGACCTACCCGATCCGTCTGCTTCCATTTGCCCAGATGGTAATCCGGCTCCCAAATACCCGAATAATCCAGCCCAGCCATAGCGGCAATGATCCCGGTATTGACATAAGGCAGTGCTCCTTGGATCGAATAACCGCCCTCTAGAACGGCAATATCCGGATTCAGCCGGTCATTAAGGACTGAATAGCCCTGGGCGGAAAAATTCATATTGGTAAGCGGATCGGTATAGTGATTGTCCTGACCGGCAGAGTTGATAATCAAATCCGGCTGATAGTCCTCTAGGATCGGCAAAACGACGTGTTCGAGCACATAAAGGAATCCCTCATCCCCAGTGCCGGGAGGAAGTGGAATATTGACATTATAGCCGTAGGCACCTGGCCCTCCCAGATCGGATATCGGTCCGGTCCCGGGGTAGAGGGTCCGACCATCTTGATGGAAGGAAATGACTAATGTATCGGGATCATTCCAATAAATATCTTCCGTCCCATCTCCGTGGTGACAATCCGTATCGACGATAGCGACTCGCATATCACCGTATTTCTGTCTGGCATAAGCCAACCCGACGGCTTCGTTGTTAATGATACAAAAACCCCGATCACCATATACGACCCTCTGTGCGTGATGTCCGGGTGGTCGAACAAGAGCAAAGGATTTTTCTGCCTTGTTGGATAACACGAGGTCGAAAGCTTGCATGACACCGCCGGCGGCGATCCGATGAGACTCACTCACAAGCGCTTCGACATCGGGATAAGCCAAATGGACTCGCTCGATGTCTTGATCGGTGGCGATCAGTGGATTAAAGAATTCGATCCTGTCGATGTCTTCGATCCCCTCCTCCATCAATTGATCCTGGGTATAGAGCAGTCGTTCTTCTCGTTCAGGATGGCGGGGTGATATCGCCCAATCAAAAGCCGGAAACAGGATCAAGCCTAATCTATTCTTTGCTTTCATTGTATCCCCCCTCTCTTTGCAGGTGAGTTAATAGACCCGGTCTGATCTGAGCTCTGACTCGGATATTTTTCTCAACACCGTAGTCGTCGTTTAGCATGTTGAAAATGGAAGCTTCCACGATTTCAGTATCCAATTGTTCCTTTGATAAGCCCATGGTTTGTCCGGCCAGCTTGACTTGCTCCATCGCAAACTGTTTTGCCGTCGCTAAATCCAATGAACCGCGAAGAGTTTGATAGATGCCCAGCTCCGGAACAGACAGGATGTTGCGCTCCGTATCAGCTAAAAGATTGATTTCAACCGTCGGTTTAGCCAAAGCCGCTCCGATGGCATTCGCGATAGCAAAGTCTGCCGGATAGTCGATGGGCAAACCAAGGGATTGATGAATCGTTTCGGCCAGCGCCTCAGCCGGTCCTCCGACTAGTCCAATCGAGTCTGGCTTGATCGTGCGATCACTCATCAGTTCCCTGACAGTATAGACGGGAGAACCGTTCAATTTCTCTAAAACAGCATCGACTGTATTTGAAATCATCTCTCCCATTTTCGTGATGATATTCTCAGCTAGTTCGTGACCGCTTAAACCGTGTTCTTTGGCCAAAACTTCGATTGCTTCTCGGGATTCGTCTCCTCTTTCGCCCTTTAAGCGGTCCAGATAGACTAAGGCATCGGTGGGCGTTAGATGTTTTCCTCCAAAGGCGATGGCATGACCTTTTCTTTCCGGGCCGATCAATAGCTGCCCTTCTTCGAACCGGACATAGGAATCACCGCCTAGACCGATCGAATGACTGAAGATCGCTCGCACCAAGGTCTTTCGCTGATTGATCGTGATTCCTAAGGGTTCAAAGATCGGAACATCATCAACCAACAGGAACAGATCGGTCGTTGTCCCCCCGATATCGATCAATAGCCTGTCATTGCCGTTCTCATGAAGCAATGCCTTCATCCCCATAAAACTGGCGGCCGGGCCGGATAGGATTGTCTCAACCGGCTTCTCTATTGCACCCTCAAGATCAATCGTACCACCATCGGCCTTTAGGATATAGACCGGCGCCTGGATATCGGCTTGCTCTAAGGCTTGTTGGAATTGCTCGGCAAAGGTTCGAAAGGTCCGAGATACGGCGGCGTTGAGATAGGCGGTTTCGACTCTTCGGGGGAAGTTCAACTTGCCTGATAAGCGATGACCTAGCGTGATATCTGGATAATCATTTGAAAAAAATTTCTCGATCTCATGTTCAAAATCAGGATTTCTGACGGAAAATTTGGTCACGATAGCCAAAGCATCAATTGGAAGATCAGACCATTCGTCTCTGATTTGTCTGAGTTCTTTTCGATCGATCACTCGCACAGGAGATCCCCGATGATCTATACTGCCGCTAATGTATTTGAGTCGTTCACCAAAGTGATCATAACTCCAATTTAGTCCCGGACCGGGTTGGAGGATGACTCCCACTTGTGCTACTTTGTTCTCGACGATGGCATTGGTACTGATTGTTGTGCTTAACTGGATTCGCTTGATGTCTGTCCGATCCAGTCCCTCAATCAGTGCCTCCAAGCAGTGCCAGATGCTTGCGAAATAATCCGAACCATCGACTGGCTGCTTGAATGTTTTTAGGATACGATCCTGGTGCAAGACAACACCATCGATATTTGTTCCGCCCATATCGATTCCGATAATCAATAGTTCCTCCTCGTTGTCATCTTGATTCATTTTATCATGCTGAAGACGAAGCCAAAAGCCAGGAAGTCTTGCTAGTCAATGAACCCCTCACCAGTCTCGACGACTTGACTGCTCGGAGGATAGACGATCTTTTCCATTCAGCACAAAACCATGATCAACGTATCTCAACAGTTCTCGCATGAAAAACTGGATCGGTTTGATTCATCGTGAGCCATTGAAGGTTTATTGACACTCCTTACATGCCTAGGGAGCGTTTTATGCGCAAACGTTTTTGCCAGCGAAGCCAACGCTCGTCCAGTACCGTAGCCCTGTCTCGCTCAATAATGTCTTCACAGGGGAATTCATCGCATTGACCACAAAATTCCAGTTCTTGGACTATGACGCAATCTCGGGTGAAGCAATCACCTGCTTTGTGCGCCGGTACGCAACCTGGGCAGTTTTGCTGAATAAATTGGGGGCAGCTTCCGCAATAGAAGCCACATTTACCGATATCTTGCTTGACCATTCGATTCTCCTGATTCGCCGAGTATTTCTCTAGATCCATCATACCACGGGTCAATCTATAAAAATAGGCACCCCAAATGGAGTGCCGCTTGGCACCTCCGACAGGAATCGAACCTGTAACTAGTCCTTAGGAGGGACTTGTTATGTCCATTTAACTACGGAGGCGTATAGACCTATTGTAATCCAAAACCGGCAGAAAAAAAACAGTATTTTCATACTGCTTCTTTTAAGTGGGGCGGCTAACGGGATTCGAACCCGTGATGCAGGAGCCACAATCCTGTGTCTTAACCACTTGACGATAGCCGCCGCGATAATGATAATGGTCGAGGTGACAGGATTCGAACCTGCGACCCTTTGGTCCCAAACCAAATGCGCTACCAAACTGCGCTACACCTCGGGCTAACGAACTCTATTATACGAAAACCGCCCGCCGATGTCAAACACTTTCGCCGATTATCTATCCTTCAGCCGGTGAAAGCGGTAGCTTACCTCGTCCGGACTGATCGAAAGCTCCAGATAGCTGGCCGGCTCACCCAAAGGTGGTAAGGCGATGCTACCGGGATTTAGCAGCAGGATCCCATCCTCTTCTATCGCCAGTGGCCGGTGGGTATGACCGAACAAGACGATATCGGCTCCCCGTTCCTTGGCCCGATAGACCAGACTCAACAGACCCGATTTGACCTGCTGCTTATGCCCGTGAACGATCAACAACTGCTTGGTCTCGATCGTGATCAGGACCTCTGATGGGGCCTTCGACCAGGCGTCACAATTTCCCTTGACGTGATAGACATTGGGACCGCTCAGATCGTGGGCATGATCTCCGCAGTGGACGAAATAATCGGCCTTAAGCCCCCTCACGAGCTGATTCAATCGGTCGGTCTGTCCGTGACTATCCGAAAAGACGTAGAGCTTTGTCATCCTGGAGCTTCTCATACATTTGCTTCAACGCCAGATAGCGGTGCGACATATTGTGCTTTTCTTCAAATTCGATCTCACCGAAGGTCCGGCCATCAGCCAACTGGAAAATGGCATCATAGCCAAAGCCATGCTCCCCTCGCTCCTCGCGGGCGATCTGACCGTCGACGCGGCCTTCGGCGGTGAATTCTTGACCGTCTTCGAAGATGATGGCGATGGCACACATAAAATGAGCCTTGCGATCACTCTCCCAGTTCATCAGCCGAAGCAGCTGCTGGCGTTTTTCCGAAAACGGCACATCACCGCCATAGCGGGCCGAATAGATACCGGGCTCGCCGTTTAGGGCATCGACACACATGCCCGAATCATCACTCAAAACGGCGTAGTCGGTCTTGGCCTTCACCTGTCTGGCCTTTTGCAGGGCATTTTCTTCAAAGCTGGTGCCGGTCTCGGTGATCTCGAGATCCTCCAGTCCAATGTCCTGAAGTGATAGCACCTCCAGCGGCCAATCCCGCATGATATAACGTAATTCAGCTAGTTTACCAGTGTTTTTCGTAGCTGCGACGATTTTTCTCAAAGCTTCGCTCCTGTTCTTCCAGGATCTGACGGATCCCGGTCTCGGCTAGATCCAGCATCCGGTCGAGATCGTCTCGTGAATAGACGGTTTCCTCGCCCGTTCCCTGGAGTTCGATATAGTTCCCCTTTTCATCCATCACCACATTGAGATCGACATCGGCTCGTGAGTCCTCGGCAAAACACAGATCGAGGATCAGCTCACCGTTTATCTTTCCGACACTGACGGCGGCAATGTTTCGCACCAAGGGATTGTCCTTGATCAGCCCCTTCTCCAACATATCATCGATGGCCAGCTTCAGGGCCAGATAGGCGCCCGAGATCGCGGCGGTCCTTGTGCCGCCATCGGCTTGCAGGACATCACAATCGACCAATAGGGTGTATTCGCCCAGCGCCTCCAAATCGATGCAGGCGCGCAGACTTCGCCCGATAAAGCGCTGGATCTCGACCGTCCGGCCATCGTTTTCTCCGCTGATGGTCCGTCTTTTCTTCCGGACGATGGTCGCCCCGGGCAGCATCGAGTACTCGGCCGTCAGCCAGCCCTTATTGCTCCCCTGGAGAAAATTCGGCACGCCCTCTTCGACCATGACCGTGCACAGCACCTTCGTTTGACCAAAGCTCACCAGGACCGAGCCGTTGGGATGCTCGGTATAGCCGCACTCAAAAGCGATCGGTCGGAGGGCTTCGGGATTCTTTGGCTGCTTCATGGGATCACCCGATACAATTCATCACCTTTTTTCGGCTCGACCGCGATCTTTTGGCCATCCTTTATCATGATGGCGCCCTTATCCTCAACATAGCGGCCGATCCTCGCGGCGGTGATCCCGGCACGTTCAAGGTCCTGCACCAAAGCATCCGCCTCCTGAGGCGGCAGGCTGATGATCATCGAGCCGCTGCTGATGAGCTGGAGCGGATCGATATCATAGTAGTCGGCGATCTTTTGAGTCACCGGAGCGATCTGTAGCTGCTCGTAGTCAAACTCGACCCCAAAGTCCTTATGGAAAACGACCTCACATAAGGCGCCGATCAGTCCGCCCTCGGTGATATCATGCATGGCATGGATATCGTATTTTAGGGCCACCTGAGAGTCCTCTAGGACACTCAGCTGCCGACCCATCTCGGCCGCTTGGGCCATTTCGGCCGGCGTTAAGTAGTCCGTCATCTCCGGCATATCATGAGCGATGATGGCCGTGCCCTCTAAGCCGATGAGCTTTGTCATAACGATGGCATCCCCCAGCTGTGGTCCGCGCATCACCTTGATCGCCCGGCCGATGACGGTGGTCGATAGGATGATCCGAGTCACGGCCGTCGTGACCTCGGTATGTCCGCCGACGATGTCGACTCTCAGCTCACGAGCGGCCTCTCTGGCCTGATGGACCACCTCCTTGATCTGATCCTCCGTCACCTCGGGCGGTGCCAGCAGCGTCAGCATGATGGCCAGCGGCTCACCGCCCCCGGCAGCAATATCGTTACAGGCCACATGGACGGCGATCGATCCGGCATTTTTTGTCGCCCCCGTGATGGGGTCCGTCGATAGCACCAGGATATTGTCACCAAAATCGATATAGGCGACATCATCGCCGATGCCGGGCAGATTCATCGTTTCGGGTCGGTTTCTTTCCAGTTGACTGAGGACCAATCGCTCGAGGTCCGAGCTGGTCAATTTTCCAATCGTCATGCTTCCTCCACCAGACGCAGATACTGTGCCATGTCGATGATCGTAATACCAAGCGACTGCGCCTTATCCCGCTTGGAACCGGGGTTGTCACCGACCAGGACATAGTCGGTCTTTTTCGATACGGCCGAGCTGACCTTAGCGCCCAGGCTAGTCAGCTGCTCCTCCAACTGCCGCCGCGCCACATCAAAGCTTCCGGTGATGACAAAGGTCTTGCCGGCCAGAGACGACGCACTCTGATGGCTCGCCAGATCCTTCGGGATGCCCAGCGCCTGCAACCGATCGATCAGCTCCTGATTGCTCGGCGACGAGAAGAAGTCGACGATGGCATTGGCCACCACCTGACCAAAGCCGTAGATGGCTTGGATCTCATCGACCGAGGCCTGTTGAATGGCCGACAGCGTTCGGAAATGCTCGGCCAATTGTCTGGCCGAGGCCCGGCCCAATTGATCGATCCCCAGGGCATAGAGAAACTTATCGAGTGGTGTCTGTTTTGAGTTTTCGATCTCCTGCAGGAGCTTGTTGACCGAGGTCTCGCCATAGCCCTTCATTTCTGTCAGCTCTTTAGCGTGATCTTTTAGGTCATAGATATCGGCGATCGAGCGTAGATAGCCCTGATCCATCAGCGACAGGATGATCTTCTCACCCAGTCCCTCGATCTTCATGCCATCGCGGGACACGAAGTGAGTCAGCCGCTTCCACAGCTGTGCCGGACAAGAGCCATTGACACAGCGTAGGACGGCCTCCCCCGGGATCTGATACGTCTGCTCGAAGCACGACGGACACGTCGGCGGGACCGTGATTACCTTAGCATCGGCCGGCCGAAGCTCCGTCACCACCCGGTCGATCTGCGGGATCACCTCCCCCGCTTTTTCAATGATGACGTGGTCGCCGATCCGAAGATCCTTGGCCACGATATAGTCGGGATTATGCAGTGACGCCCGAGCGATCACCGAGCCGGCGACTCGGACGGGCTTTAGGATGGCCGTTGGGGTGATCGCCCCGGTCCGACCGACCGTCCACTCGACGCCCTCCAGAATGGTCTGTTCTTTTTGAGCGGCAAACTTATAGGCCATCGCCCAGCGAGGACTTTTGGCCCGGACGCCAAGCTCTTGGCGGATGGCTTCTTCATTGACCTTGATCACCAGTCCATCGATCTCAAAATCCAATCCGATTCGTTCGGCTTCGATCTCAGGCAAGGCTTCGATGATGGCTGAGACCGACTCATAAACTCTGGCCGGCGATACCCGAAAACCAAGCTCCGACAGATAGTGCAGCTTTTCGATATGATCATGAAACGGTCTGTCCGAAAGGATGACATCAAACACAAACGCACTCAGTCGGCGCGAGGCCGTGATGGCGGCGTCTTGTTGACGCAGAGAACCGGCAGCGGCATTACGGGCATTGGCCAGGAGCTTTCCGCCCGACTGCTCGAGCGCATCATTTAGCTGATGAAAGGTCGAGAGCGGCAGGTAGACCTCGGCTCGCACCGTCAGACTCTCCGGCCGACGTAGCCTCAGCGGGATCGACCGGATCGTCCGGACATTGGCCGTGACATCCTCTCCGACCTCGCCATCGCCCCGGGTAGCTGCCTGGACAAGCTCCCCTTGCTCATAGCGAAGCGCCACCGACAAGCCATCGATCTTATACTCGAGGACAAATGACGGCCGGAGGCCGGCCTGTTCGATCCGGTGCTCAAACGCCAACAGATCCGCCGCCTGATAGGAATTATCCAGACTCAGCAGCGGCGCCTGATGACGCACCGGCGTAAAGCCGCCCAGGATGGCGCCCCCGACCCGTCTGGTCGGTGAATTGGGGTCGATCCAGTCGGGATGGGCCTCCTCGATGCTTTTTAGCTCCTGATACAAGTCGTCATACGCCTGATCGGAGATGGTCGGCTCATCGAGTACGTGATAGGCATGATCATGCTCCAAGATTCTGGCGATCAGTGCCTGATAGTCTTGTTTGGTTGCCAAGTCGCCTCCTATACGATGCTCAGCGGCGCATAGTCGCTGTGCAGTTGTTTGATCTCACCATTATCGAATACGATCTTTAGCACCTTGGATGAGGTGTCATAGCTGGCAATGATCCCCTTACCGAACTTGGGATGGGTCACATGCATGCCGGCCTGAAACTCACCGCCGGCCGTTGGCGTCGGGATCTTCAGAAACGGGATCGTGGTATTGAAGGCACTTTTCTTGGGTGCCCCGATCACCTCGACCCGTTCGAGCGGGATCTCATCCAAAAACGGGCTCGGCGTCATATACTGGCTCTGACCGAAGCGAAACCGCCGATCGGCCCGAGTCAGCACCAGCTGCTCCATCGCCCGAGTAAAGCCGACATAGCACAGCCTACGCTCCTCCTCCAGGCCATCGTCCGCTTCCTTACTTAAGAAGGACGGGAAGATATTGTCGTCCATCCCGCACAGATAGACGAAGGGATACTCGAGCCCTTTTGAGCTGTGCAGGGTCATCAGCGTCACCGCCGGTTGATCCTCCATCTCATCGACCTCAGCCAAAAGCGAGATATCGATCAGATATTCCTCGAGTGAGCCGTTTTCTTTTTGCGAATAGGCCAGGACATCATTCAACAGCTCCCCGATATTCTCGAGCCTCGAGGCGTCCTCCAATTGCTTTGAGTCCTCGAGCATCTTCTGATAGCCCGAATCGATCAGGATCCGGCGGGTCAATTCATAGGCATCGGCGGTATCGCTCTCACTGCGAAGGGTTTCAAACAGCTGGATAAACGGCGCCAGGGCGTTATGGTAGCGGGTGGCAAACAGCTCGTTTTCGAGGCCGTAGACTGCCGCCTCATATAGTGATAGCTCCTCGCCCCGGGCGATCCGTCCCAGATCCTCCATAAACTTATCCCCCAGGCCGCGTCTTGGCACCGAGATGATCCGCTGAAACGAGATATCATCCTTGGGATTGACCAATACCCTCAGGTAGGCGATGACATCCTTGATCTCCTTGCGATCATAGAACTTGACGCCCCCGACGATCTGATAGGCATGGCCCCAGTAGCGCAGCCTCTCCTCCAACAGACGAGACTGAGCATGGGTCCGATACAGGATCGCTATATCCTTTAGCGGCGTGCCTGCTTGCATTCTTCGGGTGATATCCTGAACGATATACTCGGCCTCCTCCTGATCGCTTTCAGCGTGGTAGAGCACCACCTTCTCGCCATCGCCCTGATCGGTCCAGAGCTTCTTGGCCGGACGGTTCTTATTGTTTTCGATCACCGCATTGGCCAGCTGAAGGATATGATTGGTCGAGCGGTAGTTTTGTTCGAGCTTGATCACCCGTGCGCCGGGAAAGTCCTTTTGGAATTCGAGGATATTTCGGATATCGGCCCCTCGCCAGCCATAGATCGACTGATCGACATCACCCACGACGACGAGATTGCCCTTGTCACGAGTGAGCTGATGGACGATATGGTACTGCACCCGGTTGGTGTCTTGATACTCATCGACCAGCACCTCATGAAACTTATCGCTGTAGTAGCGGCGGAGGCTGTCGTTTTGATCGAACAGCCGGGCCAAATGGAGCAGGATATTGTCGAAATCCATCGCCTCAGCCGCCTTCATCCGCTGCTCATAGCGCTCAAACACCGGATGGAAAAACTCATCGAGGTGCTCTTTATAGTCCGATAGCTTGGTGATCTGACTTTTGGCCTGGGAGATGAGTGAGCGCACCATTTTGGCCGGATACTTTTCGGTATTGAAATTGAGCTCTTTTAGCACCTGGGACACCAGCGTCCGCTGATCGGTCGCATCGTAGATGACAAAATCGCGACTCATCCCAAGCTCCGTAAAATGACTGCGCAGGATGCGGATGGCGACCGAGTGGAAGGTCCCCATCCAGATGCTTGATGCCTCCGGACCGACCAGCTCATGGAGTCGCTCCTTCATCTCTGACGCTGCTTTATTGGTAAAGGTCAGGGCTAGGATCTTCGAGGGATAGACCTGACGCTGAGAAATCAAATGGGCGATCCGAAAGGTCAGAGCCCGGGTCTTGCCGCTGCCGGCACCGGCCAAAACCAACAGTGGCCCATGCTCGGCCGTCACGGCCTGATATTGTTCCGAATTAAGGGTTGATAAATCCATGGATGCTCCTTTTCACCTCTTTATTATACCATGATGGCTGATGGTCTTGGGGAACAAAAGGTCGCTTCAGCCGAGGTCTGCTCTCACCCCCAAACGAAAAAAAGAGCCCGCAGGCTCTTGAATCAGTAGGTTCCGGCTTTTCCCAGATCGAAGGCCTCGAGATTGAGCTCGATCGATTTGGGCGGGACATGCTCCTGAATGACTTGATGCCAGATCTCATCCTCGATCTCGATATAGCGGGCAGCCACACCGAGCATCAGGATATTGGCCACCGCCGGATGACCGATCCGTTTGGCGATCGCCGTGGCATCAAGGCGGATCACCTCCCCCTTGCCATCCAGCAGAGAATCGATATCGGGATCATATTCGCGCTTCTCCTGTTGGACGAGTGATGGGGCCATTTCATAGTCGTTTTTGATGATGATGGCGCCGTCCTTCAAATAGGGCAGCATCCGTTTGGCTTCCAGCGCTTCAAAGGCGATCAGGATATCACCTTGTTGGGGGGCGATATTGGGCGAATGGATCTTATCTCCCATCACGACACTGCCCATGATCTTCCCGCCGCGTTGGCTGAGCCCGATGACATCGTTTGTCTTGACATCGAGGCCGGCTCGAAGCGCCACTTCAGCCAGGATGCCGGTCGCCAGCACCAATCCCTGACCGCCGACGGCCGCCAGCAGAATATTCTTAGTCATCACTGCCTCCTTTTGCCTCGTCGCCAAAGCGCTTGATGGCATTGACCGGACAGACCTGAGCACAGATCGAGCAGCCGACGCATTGGGCGGGGTCGATCGAGCTCTTGAGTCCGATCCCCTCATATTCCTTCATCCTCAGCGGCGGACAGTTCGTCCGGATACAGCTGCGACAGGCGATACAGATCTTGGGATCGACATAGAAATGGGGCTCACGGATCTTAAAGTGCAGGGCACACGGCCGTGAGGTGATGATGATCTTGATCCCGGGACGCTTGATGGCATCCCCGATGATCTGGGCTGCCTGCTTATACTTGAACTGATCGATCCGCTGGATATCCGTAAAGCCCATGCTCTTTAGCACATCATCCAACAAGATCGATTGACCGGCACCATCCATCGACTTCGAGCCCGAGGTCGGTTGACCGCCGGTCATGGCGGTGGTGGAATTATCCAGCACCAGGTAGGTGATATTCTCCTCCCCACTCATCTGATACTGCAGATTGGCAAAGCCGCTCAGTCCGCTGTGAAAGAAGGTCCCATCACCGATCACCGCCACCAGCGGCTGATGATCGCCATTCATATCCATGGCCTTTCGCATCCCCTTGACCATCCCCAGCGACGCCCCCATCGAGATATTCGTCTTAAGCACCTCAAAGGGATAGAGCAGCCCCATCGAATAGCAGCCGATGTCACCGATGGTGATGGCCTTGGTTTTTTTCAGGATATCAAATACCGGACGGTGAGGACAGCCGGCACAAAACAGCGGTGCCCGCGGTGTGGTCTCGATGGGTCTGAGCTGAGCGTATTTGGCCTCCGTCAGGACGCCACCCTCCAAGAGACCAAGCTCGATATCCTCGATATTGAGCTCTCCGGTAAAGCTGAACAGGTTTTTCCCCTCACAGGCAATACCGTGGATCTTTAGCTCGTCCTCGATAAAGGGCATCATTTCTTCGAGCACGATGATGCGCTGATACTTCTCGGCCAACTGCTTGATATAGTCGATCGGCAAGGGATAGACCAGGCCCAGCTTATAGACACTGATCTCATCGCTAACGCTTCTTAAATTGTGATACATCAAACCCGAGGTAATGATCAGCACCTCATCGCTGCGATGCTCTAAGCGGTTGATGTCTAAGTCGGCCGCTGCCTGAGCCAGCTCCGCCATCTTGTCCTTCATCCGGTGCTGGGCCTCGTAGGTATAGGGCGGCAGCATACAATAGCTGGCGGTATCGGGCACAAACGGTTTATAGATCGGCTCGGTCGGCTCCTCCAACCGGACGATCGATCGCGAATGGCACAGTCTCGAGGTGATCCGAAGCATCACCGGCCGCAGGTATTGTTCGCTCAGATCAAAGGCCAGCTTGGTCATGTCCTTGGCTTCTTGGGCATCGGACGGATCGAGGATCGGCATATTGGCAAATTTGCCGAGGATGCGATTGTCCTGCTCATTCTGAGACGAGCTCATCCCGGGATCATCCCCGGTGACCAGGACAAAGCCGCCGCTGATCGGGGTCTGAGTAAAGGTCATCAGCGGGTCCATGGCGATATTGACGCCGACGTGCTTCATCGAACAAAGCGACCGGACACCGCCCATCGAAGCGCCGATGGCGACCTCCAGTGCCACCTTTTCATTGGTCGAAAACTCGGCATAGATCTCGGGGTAGTCCTTGATGGCCTCGAGCAGTTCGACTGTGGGTGAACCGGGATAGCTGGCGGCCACCCGTCCGCCGGCCTCATAGAAGCCGCGGGCGATGGCTTGATTGCCGGTAATAACTCGTTTTTCCATAGGGATCCTTTCCAAAAGACTAGTTATGCAGCAGCGGACTCAGCTTCTTATAGATCAGGAGTGTGATCACGCTGATGATCGTCCCCTTGATGAGATTGAACGGGGTCACGACCCACAGCAGATAGTCCATCAAGCTGTTGATCCGGGGATTGATGGCATTGGCCATCCCGAGGATCGCTTCGATGGGAAACTTCATCACATTGGCATAAAAGGGCAATAGGATAAAGTAATTGGTCAAGACACCGGCGATCGTCATACACAGTGTTCCAACCACCAGGCCCTGCAGAGCATGCTGCTTGGTCTTTTCTCTACGATACAACAGACTGGCCGGCAAGGCAAACGCCAAACCGATGATCAGATTGGCTAATTGGCCGACGCCGCCGGTCGATGATTGGAACAGACCGAGACCGTTTTTGATCAAAGAAGTCAAAACGGCATACCACGGTCCCAGTGCAAAGCCCGACACCAAGGTCGTGACCTCGGAAATATCAAGCTTCATAAAGCTGGGAAAGATAAACAGTGGTGTCTCGAGCAGGCTCAGGATAAAGCCGATCACCCCCATCAGGGTAGCCTTTAGCATAAAGTTCAGTTTGGTTTTTCTCACGATTTCCTCCAATAAAAAAAGATGTTGTTGAACATCTTCAAAGGCAAAAAAAGAACACTTCTTCCATCCAGACTCTCACTGTCGGCTCCGATTCTACGGATCAACCTTTCGGCTCGCGGGCTTAACCGCCGGTCGGGAATTCCACCCTGCCCTGAAGATTCTGTCCTTATTATACGCTATTGATTGAGCAGTCTCAAGACCAAAGTGAACTTTTCGTCCGCCTGATGGAGTCGTAACACGATCCCGCCCAGCAGTCCCGAGAGATATTTGATCCGTTCGATATCCGATGAATCGACGACTCCGGGGTGCTCGAGCGTCAAAAACAGCTTAACGAACTCCTGATCGACCAGGTACTCCACCCGGTAGTGACGATGAGGATGCTCGCTCAAGCGAAAGAAGCTCTCGACCAGGGTCTGAAGGATGGCCGGATCGCTCTTGATGATCTCGCCCCCGGCGATCAGCTTCATCTCGGCCTCGGGATCGAACTCATGGTGGGCCTGTGTGATCAATTCGCTCAGATCGATCTGCTCGAGCATCGGGGTGAAGCGAGTGAATTGCTCCTTGGATTCCTTGGACAACAGGTACTCATAGCGCCGCTCCATCTGGAGGAATTCGATCCGGCTCTGCTTGAGCTCCTTTTTATGCTTTTGCTCGATCATGTCGGTATACTGCCGGTTCTTCTGGGCATCCGCCACCAGTGAATCGATCGATCGCGACAGACCGTATTCCCGGTAGAGCTCGCCCTCGGTCGTTTCGGGCTCCCGGTAGCGCTGGATGATCTCATCATTGAGTGCCGTCAACTGGACATTATGCTGCCGGGCGATCAGTCCGAAAAACACCGCCAGGGTCACAATCAGCAAGACGAGAAAGGCCGCAATCTCGATCAAATGATTGTCCAGAAAACGCTGAAACATCGCCTGACGCTCACTCAGGAGATTCTGAAGCTCGGATTTGGGGCGATAGAAGCCAAAGGTATAGCCCGACAGGGCTGATTCCTCAAAAGCGACATAGTGCTCCTCGCGGAAGGCATCGGTCACCTCGACCGTATCGGCCAGCGATTGACCCGATTGATCTAGCAGGATCAGATTGGGCTCGAGCTCCATATAGTCGCGGATCCATTTTTTGATGCGAGCTCTCAGATAATCGTACTGATCGACACTGAGCTGGATATTGGAGCGTGAGGTGGCCGAATACTCCGAGTAGTAGAGCATATTGCCCTTTTGCTCGAACTCGCGCAATTCAAACACCGACCGGTCGATCAGCCCCCCGATCTGCAGATTGTGCTTGTCACTGATGATGACCTCCTTGATCCCGGTGGCATCATGGAATTGTCGGGCATCATCGATCAAACGATAGCCCAACAGCTCGCTCGGCAGATCGCCGTAATCAAACAAGTTGCTCTTGATGACATTCATCCGATTGGTCATGACATCGTGCAGCAACTTGGTTTCTTCTTCATACAGAAGATCGGCTTGGCGCACCACAACCTGCACCTTATCCTCGATCGAGTCTACGATGCCGGCTTCGGTCGCCTGTTGGAAGGCCTCGGTCTCCACATTGAAGCGACTGTATAGAAAATTGATCCAGAGAAAGCCTAAAATAAATAACGCGACGACTAAGATGACGATGGTCAATCGCAGAGCGCGATTGAATTCTTCTCGATTGATCATATGTTCTCCCAAAATCAGTATAACACGAATCACTCCGGGATGGACAGACCGACCAATCGGATTAGTCAAAAAGGGCGAAAGAAAACCCTACTCCGGTAGGGTCGATTGGTGGATGACATCGGCTAAGCGATGGATGACATCACTGCGTTTGATGATGCCGCTGAATACGCCCTGATCGTCGACCACCGGCACAAAGTTTTGGTGTTCCACGATATAGAGCAGATCTCGGATATTGGCATCGATTCGGACCGGCTGGTACTCTTTGCTCCGCTCGAGGTCGGTGACCTTGAGCTTCTCCAGATCGCGGATGCCCTTGCTGCCATCGAGTTGACGGATGCGCCGCAGGATATCCCCTTCGGTGATCGTCCCGATATAGCGACCGTCATAGTCGAGGATCGGGATCGCCGTCAGCGAATGGTGATCGAGCCGCTCCATCAGTTGACGGACCGTCGCATCGGGATGTTCGAACACGACCTCGCTCTTTAAAGTGAGGTAAAATGCAATACTCATATCAATCTTTCTTCCTTGCCAAGCGATAGTACCGGACCTGACCATTGTTCGAGACGATAGGCGTCTTAACTCCGGCCAGTATCTGATCAAATAAGTAACCGATGCCGCCATGTGCCACGATCAGCACTGACGGCTCGTCGCGGTGAGACAAATCATCTAAAAAGTCACTCACCCGAGCTATCATACCACAAATCGGCTCGACTCGGTATTCCTGATAGGCATCACAGAAAAAATCCGGTCGGCCACTTGCCGGATGGATCCGAAGCTTGTCATAGGACTGGTCTTGGAGCAGTCCGAAGTCACGTTCAACCAGACGCTCATCGACCTCGATCGGCCGCCCGACCCGGCGGGCGATGATCATCGCTGTTTGATAGGCTCGTTTTAGCGGAGAAGAAATGATGACTGAAAAGCTCTCCTTGCTCAGCACCTCGGCGATCGCCTCGGCTTGGGCCAACCCGTTGGCATTGAGCGCCACATCATTTTTCCCCTGGATCAGCCGTTTGGCATTATTATCGGTCTGACCATGCCGAACAAACAGCAGCTGCATTGCTATGTCGTCTCCTCCAACTCTTCCCGGGCAATATCGCTCCGATACCAGCCTCCATAAAACTTCACATCGTCAACGTTATCATACACCACTCGTCGGGCTTGTTCAATCGTTGGCGCCGAGGAAACGAGATTAAAGACGCGACCGCCCCGATTGATCAGCCGGCCGTGATCGAGGGCTGTGCCGGCGTGATAGAGCGTCGCCTCGGAGATAGATCCAAGACTGATCGTTTGGCCGATCAAGCTCTCTCCCGGATAGCCCTGAGAGCAGATGACCAGACAGACCGCGGCGGTATCGGCCAGCGGCGCCTGATCGAAGGCTTCTCCCCGAGCCGCTTGAAGCAGCCAATCGGCTAAATGATCGCCCCACAGCGCCTGCAGGACTTGGGTTTCAGGGTCGCCAAATCGGACATTGTATTCCAACACCTTCAGGCCCTGATCGGTCTTCATACAGCCGATAAAGGCCACCCCACGGTAATCGATCCCCTCAGCCAACAGACCGCGGACCGTCTTTTGGATGATGCTCTCGATCTGGGCTTCATCCTGAGGCGTCAGCTCGACCGGTGTGAAGGCGCCCATCCCGCCGGTATTGGGCCCCTTGGCACCATCATAGGCTCGCTTATGATCACGGGCATGGCCGACATAGCGATAGTTCTGACCGCTGATCAAGTAGAAGAAGGAGATCTCAGGCCCCTCGAGCCGCTCCTCCAACACGACCTTGTCGGCACTCTCACCCAGACTCCGGCGAACAAACAGCTCCTGAGCGATCTGTTCGTATTCCTGCTGGGTCTGGGGGATGAACACCCCCTTACCCGAGGCCAGGCCATCGGCCTTGATCACGATCGGCAGCCGGTAGGCCTCGATCATGTCATGAAATGAACTCACCGTCTGATAGCCGGCCGTCGGGATATCGTATTTCTCCATAAACCGTTTGGCATAGTCCTTACTGGTCTCGAGCCTGGCGCCCTCGGCGCCCGGCCCAAACACGACGATGCCTTGGCCACGCAGCCGATCGGCCAAGCCGGCCGCCAGCGGTCCCTCGGGACCGATCACCACCAGCTCGATGTGATGATCCCGGCAGGCCGCCAAAACGGTCTCGGCCGACATCATATCACCTGGGAGGTTCGTTGCCAAAGAACCGATACCGGGATTGCCCGGCAGAGCAAACACCACCGGCTGTAACCGACTGCGGCTCAAAGCATGAACCAAGGCGTGCTCTCGCCCACCCGAACCGATCACTAATATATTCATCATTTCTCCTAATGCTTAAAGTGTCGCCGACCCGAAAAGACCATGGCCAGGCCCAATTCATCACAGGCGTCGATCGATGCCTGGTCCTGGATCGATCCGCCCGGTTGAAGGATGGCCGAAATACCGGCCGCGTGAGCTGCCCGGACGACATCATCAAACGGAAAGAAACCGTCCGAGGCCAAGACCGATCCCTTAAGAGCCCCCCGCAGCGCCAAGTGGGCGGCATCGATCCGATTGGTCTGACCGCCTCCGATGCCGAGTGTCTGTTCATCCTTTACCACCACGATGGCATTGCTCTTGATATGCTTGACCACCTTCATGCC
>DUPT01000043.1 GCA_012838225.1 Tissierellia bacterium | reverse complement strand
CAGCTTTGAGGGCTTTATCAGCTACGGCGGATTGACCGGACGAGACCTCGAGGCCCTGGCCATCGGTCTACAAGAAGTCCTGGACGAGGACTACCTGGCCTATCGGATCGGTCAACTCGAATACCTGGCCGCCAAGCTCGACGAGGCCGGCATCGCCTATCAATCACCCGTCGGCGGCCACGGCCTGTTCATCGATGCCAAGGCCATGCTTCCTCAGATCCCCTATTATGAATTCCCGGCCCAAGTCCTGGCGATCGAGCTCTACAAAGAAGCCGGTATCCGGGGCTGCGACATCGGATCCTTCATGATGGGCAATGACCCCGATACGGGCGAGCAGATCGAGAGTGAATTTGAGTTTACCCGTCTGGCTGTGCCGCGAAGAGTCTATACCCAAGCCCACATGGATGTCATCGTCGATGCATTGATCGCCATAAAAGAGAAGGCCCACACCTTTGAAAGAGGCTACCGGGTCGTCTGGGAACCGCCCATCCTGCGCCACTTCCAGGCCCACCTCGAACCGATCAAATAGATCCGACTTCAATAAGCACGTATCAAACGGGTACGTGCTTTTTTAACCTTATCGATTGGATCACGATTATTGATCAGAATGGGGCCAAGCCATGTCGGATTCTTGTTATAATAAAGGAACACTACATAGAAAACGAGGAGTTGTTATGAAACGAAATCGTCTGATATCTCTGCTGCTGGTGATCATGATCATCGGCCTGTCCCTAGCCGGCTGCACCACTCCGGCGCAAGATTCGCCCGAGGCACCGCTACCGGAGGCAGAATCACCTGAAGTACAAGCACCGGAAGCATCCGGTGATAGCCCCATCACCGTGACCGATCAGGGCGGCAATGTCGTCACCCTGGACCAACCGGCCAGTCGCGTCGTGACCACCTTCTACGGTCAGACCTATGCCATGATCGCTCTCGGTCTGGAGGACCGTTTGGTCGCCATGGAGACCGGGGCTGATAAGCGACCGATCTACTCCCTAGCTGCCCCTGAATTGATGGAGCTGCCCAATGTCGGCTCGATGAAGGAATTCAATGTCGAAGCGGCCATCGCGGCTGAGCCCGATCTGATGCTTCTGCCGAAGCGTCTCCAGGAGCACGCCGATGCCTTTGCCGCTGTCGGCATACCGGTCGCCATCTGCCATCCCGAAAGCCAAGAGCTATTAGAGGAAATGCTCACCATGATCGCCACCCTGTGCGGTCAACCCGAACAAGCGGACAAGCTGATCGACTACTATGACGAGACGTATGATAAAGTGTCTGAAATCATCGCCCCGCTAAGCGAGCAACCGACCGTCTACCTGGCCGGTAACTCCGACTACCTGTCGGTCGCTCCCGATTCGATGTATCAGGCCAGCCTGATTGCCCGAGCCGGTGGACGCAATGCCGCCAGTGGGATCGAAGGCGACTACTGGGTCGATGTCTCCTATGAGCAGTTGCTAAGCCTCGACCCTGAGGTCATCATTCTCCCCAGTGAAGCCAGCTACCCGCCGGAGGATATCTTGAATGATCCCCAGCTGGCCGAGCTTCGTGCCGTCCAAAACAAGCGGGTCTATGCCATGCCCTCCGCCTTTGAGGCCTGGGACTCACCGGTGCCCTCGGGCGTCCTTGGCACCCTGTGGCTACTGGCCAAGATCCACCCCGATCAGTATTCGATCGATCAGATGCGAGACGATGCGGCCGAGTTCTATCGCGAATTCTACGACTTTGACATCGATCCGTCGCAGATCAACTGATGGCTAAGTACTTCCGACTACCGAAAGCAGCCTTGTTTTCGGTAGTTTTGTTTCTATTACTGATCGCCTTTGTCATCTCGATCACCCATGGCCAGTTTCCTATCAGCCTATCCGAGATACTGGCCATCGTGACCGGTGGCGAGGTCAAAGACATCACCGCCCGGGTATTCTTTCAGCTGCGCCTGCCTCGGACCATCATGGCCCTCATGGCCGGCATCGGACTGGGCATGGCCGGTAATATCTATCAGACCATCTTTAAAAACCCGTTGGCCTCCCCCGATATCATCGGGGTGTCTCCCGGGGCGACCCTGGGAGCGGCCGTCTCGATCGTTCTCCTAGGCAGTGCCACCTTGACCATGGCCACCGGGGCGTTCATTGGCGGGATCATGGTGGTGATGTTTGTCCTGTTTCTAGTCCGCCTCTCACCCTCTCACACCATGACGACCTATGTCCTGGCCGGGATCGTGATGGGTTCGATCGCTCGAGCCTTTATCATGATCCTAAAGTTCTTTGCCGATCCGGCGTCTGAGCTGGCGGCGATCGAATTCTGGACGATGGGCTCTTTGGCCAGTATCACGGCCTCGAAGGTCCTGACCATCGCGCCGCTGTTTGGCCTGTCTCTTTTGGGTGTCATTCTGCTGCGCCGACAGATCGACCTGTTGGCGCTGAGTGAAGACGAAGCCCGGATGCTTGGCGTTCGGTTGACCCAGGTCCGATTATTTGTCTTAGGACTGACGACGCTGATGGTGGCCTCGATCATCTCGATCACCGGACTGATCGGCTTTATCGGACTGGTCTCTCCGCACATCGCCCGGATGATGCATCAGCGAAACAATTTCACCACCACTATTTTAAGCGGTCTGATCGGGGCGATCATCATACTCATCGCCGATACTCTGGCCCGCAGCCTGCTCCAATCAGAGATCCCGATCAGCATCCTGACGAGCCTGATCGGTGTGCCGGTACTGGTCTACTATATGTTTCGCCAAAAGGAGCTCCGCTCATGAAGCCGCTGTTTCAAATCGAGAACATGAGTGTCGCCTATGGGAAAAAGTCGGTCATCCGTGGAGCCGACCTGGCCATCTATCCCGGAGAAACGTGTGCTCTCTTAGGTCTAAACGGCAGCGGCAAGACCACCCTGCTGCGAGCCGCCTGCGGCTTGATCGCCTCCGATGGAAAAACTCAAGTCGGCGAGGTATCGCTCGATGGTCTGACCGATCGCCAGCGAGCCAAATACCTATCGTATATTCCGCAGATGACGGCCCTGGTCCGGGGGAAGAGCGTGTTTGAAATCGTCCTCATGGGGGCCAATCCTCACCTTCATCTCTTGGAATCACCCGGGCCAACATTCCATCAGGCCGCCCGAGAGGCCCTGGCGCGACTCCAGCTGACAGACCTGAGAGAGCAGGAGTTTGATACCTTGAGCCAAGGTCAAAAGCAGCTCGTCGTCTTAGCCCGTTCGATCGTTCAAGACACCCCGGTCATGCTGATGGATGAACCGGATAGCGCCCTCGACTTTAGGAACCGCCATCTGGTGCTTGGTGTGATCACCCGGCTCATTCGAGAGCAGCAGCGAGCCGGCCTTATCACGATGCATGATCCGAACTTTGCCATGGCCTACTGTGATCGCCTGCTGCTGCTAAAGCACGGTGATATCATCGGCCAGATCGAGATGAACCGCGATTCTCATCCCTTGATCCAAGAAAAGCTCTCCCAGATCTATGGACCGATCGAACTCATCAGACACCGTGACAGCTATTTTATGCTCCAACGAACATGACCCACCAAAAAAGACTGCCTGAGTGCAGTCTTTTTCTTTAGCGATCTCTTTTTGGCAGACCATCGCCCGAAAGATATACGCCGTACGTTTCCTTTATCGGCGTCAGTTCAGTCTTTGTCTAGCCGGAAGCGGCTTCCCGGAAGCACTGGCTTTATTCACGGCCCAGGCCGGTCGAAACCACGGCAGGTAGATGAGAAACCAGCCCAAGGCCAACAAGACACCAAAGGCCAAGAGGTAGCCGGGATTGCCTAGCCAGGCCTCAAACATCTCAAACGGTGTGGCTTTCGGGGCATAACTCATAAAAAGAAAGTTGGCCTCTAGCAGTTTATTGAGCGGATAGATGATAAGGCTGATCAAGCCAAACACCGGCATCACCCGAAGAAACCGCCCCGGCTGTGGCCGAAAGCCATCGATCAAGAGCAGGATCGGAAACAACACCAAGGCCGCATGGACCGTATTCGATAGGATCAAGAAGAGATTCATCAGTGGCAGCGGCGCCCAATTGGGACTGATCAAGGCCACCATCCCACCGAGTAGACTCATCCCATAGAGCCACTCGGCCACCCACAGATTCTTGGTCCGCCAATAGACGAGGGTGGCGATCATGTTGAGGCCGCACAGATGGAGTGGCAGATTATCCCAGCGAAAGCGCCCCACCGCCAGCAGCATGATATCCTTAAACACTTCGTTGACAACAATAAACACAACGGTGCCTAACAGGATCCGCTGACGGGTCGCTTGATCAGCCCGAGAAAAAACATGAGCGATCAGGTAGATAGTGAGAGACATCACTCCCAGGATCGACCAATGGGTCAGCGTGAAGGTGCCTGAGCCCATCCCCGGTGGAATGGTATAGATGGTATCGAAAAAGTATGACAGATCCATGAGCAGCCTCTTTCTTCGCTTGATTCACCTCTATTCTACCTAAGATCGACCATCATGACTGTCAAGGCTATGTTAATTGGCTGCCCGCCGGCCGCCCTAGTTTGTTCTCTTTTGAAGCTGTACTATTAAGACGATGCCATTTAGGATCACACCAATGATAGCCGCCACCAGGATGACACCGCTCATACTCGGCACCACATCCATCAGCGCCGCCCAGTCTTCGCTTGCTACCCAGCGATTGACCAGGAAGTACTCAGCCACCAGTGTCCCCAACCCACTGCTCAGACTGAGAAACACCAAGACCTCCCAGCCGTGTCGGCTGCCGGCCATCGTCCGGACCAGATTGGTGATAGCCAAGATAAAAGACAGTAGGCCCAGCGGTAGCCAAAAAAAAGATAGATCCATCTTCTCCCCCCCATTATCTTTTTTCCTTCATGATCTTCTCGATCCTCAGGTACTCGATCTTCTCCTCAAATGCCTCTTGGTAGACTTCGGGATCGAAGGCGTCGTTAATCACCCGCTCAAATGCTTGCCCAAAGCGAAACAGGATCAGACCGATCACGATCAGACAGATCGAGATCACAATGCTTAGTTCTATGGTATAGCTGCCCCTATCCTCGTTCATCCTACCCTCCCGGTCCACTATAAGCCAGGACCGGGCGGTTTGGCCTCGTCGAAACAAAATGTTCCTGGATGGCTACCAAAAAAGGATCGCGATCCCAATGACAGACAGCATCGCCCCAACGATCTCTTTGAACCGGATGGTTTCTTTGAGAAAATAGGAAATCGGAATGATCAGGACCGGCATGATGCTCATCAGCGTCGAGGCGATCGCCGCCTTGACGTGCTTAACGGCATACATCGATAAAGACACCCCGATCAGGGTGGCAAAGAAGGCATCGCCCACCACCGCCTTCCAGGCATGCGGATGGACCCGGATCTGTCGGACCTCTTTCCAGTAGCCCTTCCAGCTGAAGTAGACGATCAGTCCCAAGACGGCACTAAAGAGCCTGATCTGAGTGCCGGCGATCGGGGCAAAGCTCTCAAGCCCCATCTTACTTAGGATGACACCGCTCGCCTGACCGATCGAGGCCAGCAGCGCCGCCCGAACGCCGATCGGCGAATAGTTCTTTTGACCGTGATCATCCTTACTGGTGATGACGATCATAAGACCAGAAAGCGTCAAGACCATCCCCAAGGTATTCCGAGGCGTCAGTGTCTCACCAAAGATCAGATAGCCCCCAACAGCCGTTAGAATGGGTGAAATCGAAAAGATCAACAGCGTGATGCGAGCACCGATCGTCTGAAACGCCGTGATGAGAAAATTATCCCCGATGGCAAAAGCGATCAGACCCGATAGCACAAACCAGATGGCCCCGCTGCCGGCTGCCGGTATCTCAAGCACCTGCCCGGTCGTAAGGACCGATAGCAGGGTGACCAGGACCAATCCCAAGCACAGCCGTAGAAAATTGACCGACGGTCCCCAGATTCCCTTGGTGAAATGCTCATCGAACAGACCCGAAACCGTCCAGGCCATCGCCGCCCCCAGCGCCGCCAGTTGCCCAAGAAACATCAGATCAACTCCTTGGCCGGCTCCGTCTTTTTACGCCACGGCAGATACATCAGCGACCAGACGGCCGCACAGACCAAGGCAAAGCCGGCCAGATAACCGGGATTGCCCAGCTTATGCTCAAACACCTCAAACGGTGTCCCCAGCGGTGCCCAGTTGAGGAAGAAAAAGTTCGTCTCCAACAGCTTATTCAGCGGATAAATGATGGCTGCCAACAACAGCAGGTAGGGCACGACCTGTAAAAAGCGTTTGCCGGAGGGGCGAAACCCATCGATCAGCAGCAGCACCGGAAAGAGCACCAGTCCGGCATGGATGGTATTGGCCTGCCAGAACATGATATTCACCACCGGAAGCTTGCCCCAATCCGGACTTAATAGTGCCACCATGCCACCCGAGATACTCATGGCATAGAGCCACTCGGCGATCTTATCTTTTCTCAAAAACCAATAGGTCGTGATCATCAGGACATTGATGCCGCACATATGAAGCGGCAGATGAGCCCAATCGAGCCGGCCCAGCCAAGCCAAATAGATGTCTTTTAGGATCTCATTGATCAAAACAAACAGCATCACGCCTGTTAGGATGCGTGAGCGCGTCTTTTGCTCACTTCGCTTGAACCGATAGGCGATCAAGATGATCAGCATCAACATCAATGAGAGCACCAGAAAATGCTCGGTAGTAAAAACACCGGAGCCTGTGCCCGGTGTAACGGTATCGACCGTGTCAAACAGCTGCGAAAAATCCATCTTCACTTTATCTCGATTCGCTTCATTATTTGTTCTACGATTTTTTCGGGCAGTTGATCGCCATCGATTGCGACCAGCCGGTCGGTCGTTTGAGAGATCCTCCGATAGCCCTCTCGCACTCTTTCATGGAATCGTTTGGCTTCCTTATCCAGCCGATTGACCTTGCGGCCGCTGGTGGCGATCCGGCTCAGTCCGATCGCCGGATCCAGATCGATCCAGAAGGTGATATCAGGTAGGGCCCCCTGGATGGCAAAGTCATTCAGCTGACGGATCTCATCCATCCCCAGCTCTCTGGCATAGCCCTGATAGGCGATCGAGGAATCGACGTAGCGATCCATCAGCACCACCTTGCCTTGGTCAAGCGCCGGCAGGACCTTTTCGACCAGGTGTTGTCGACGTGAGGCCGCAAACAGCAACGCTTCGGTGATGGCATCCATCTCGGTATTATCGAGCCGCAGGATGATCTCCCTAATCTGCTCAGCGATCCGCACGCCCCCAGGCTCTCGGGTGACGACAACGTCTTGGCCCTGTTTTATCAGGGCTTCTCGCAGTAGCTCGATCAAGGTCGTCTTACCGCTGCCCTCACCGCCCTCAAAGGATATCCAGTAGCCCTTCATGACTCGTCGCCTAATAGACGGTTGGCCCAGTCGTCCGGTTTAAAGCCGACGAGCACCTGTTCCGCCGTCACGAGCAGAGGGCGTTTGATCAGCATGCCGTCTTCGGAGAGCATCTGATAGAGCTTGTCCGCTTCGATCTCAGCCAATCGGCCGGCCAGGCCCAGTGCCCGGTAGCTGTTGCCGGAGGTGTTGAAAAAGCGGCTCAGCGGTAGACCCGAGAGCGTATGCAAGCGCTTCAGCTCCTCGGCTGAGGGCGGGGCCTGCTTGATATCGATATATTCATACGTAAAATCGTGGTCGTTTAGCCACTTGGCCGCACCGCGGCAGGTGGTGCATTTGGGATAACAATAGAGTGTCATGATGCCTCCTAATGAAAATGGTCGTAGACCGCTTGGGCGGCTGAGGTGCTTACACCCTCGACTGCTTGAAGCTCTTCCAGACTTGCTTTCATGATACCATCGATCGTCCCGAAATGTGCCAGCAGTTTTTGCTTTCGGACCGGTCCGATCTGAGGAATATCATCCAGGACGGAAAAGGCCAGGCTCTTGCCCCGAAGCTTTTGGTGATAGCTCAGGGCAAACCGGTGGACCTCCTCTTGGATCTGATAGAAGAAGCGGTAGATATTCGTGCTGCGATCGAGCTTGATGAAGTTGTCCTCAAAGAACAAACCGTCTGTCCGGTGGCGATCATCCTTGACCATGCCGATGACCGGGATGCTAAGGCCAAGCTCCTGCAGGACCGACATGGCCGCTGAGACTTGGTTTTTCCCGCCATCGACCAGGATCAGGTCGGGCCGCTTACCAAAGCCCTCCTCCTGCAGTCGGCGAAGACGCCTGGTCAACACCTCCTGCATCGAGTGATAGTCATCCGGTCCCTTGACATGCTTGATACGAAACTTCCGATAGTCTGAGGGCTTCTTTTTATAGTCTTCAAATACCACCATGCTGGCAACACTCATATAGCCGAAGATGTTCGAGATATCATAGGCCTCGATGCGCCGGATATCATCGATACTCACGATGCTCGAGAGAATGATTCCGATCTCTTCGTTTCGCTTTTGTTCCTGACGAATGCGATCGGTGAACTTCGCCAGATACTCCTGGGCATTCTTTTGGACCAGGACTAGGGTGTCCTTCTTCTCGCCTCTTTTCGGAATACTTAAGTGGACCCGGTGTCCCGCCAATTGGTGGAAATACTCCTCCAACAAGGCAGTATTCGGCACGCCCGGGATCACGATCTCTCCCGGAATGAAGTTGGCCTCCTGATAGTACTGGGTCAGGAATTCTTCGATGATTTCCTCATCGGTTTCCTCGATCAGGTTGTTGAAGACATGATTCTCCCGCTCAATGATCTTGCCGTCACGCCGAATGAAGACGGTGATACAGATATCTTCCTCTAGCCTCGCCAAGGCGATATAATCGCGGTTATCGAGCTTGACATCGGTCACCTTTTGATAATAGGTCAGGTTTTTGACGGCCTCGAGCTGATCACGGTACTGGATGGCCAGCTCAAAGTTTAGCGCCTTGGCCGCCTCCTCCCGCCGCTTCTCGAGCTCAGCCATCACCGGTTGACGATTGCCCTGGAAGAACTCGATCATCTTCTCGATATGGGCGTCGTAGGCTTCATGGACATCTCTACCGGTACAGGGGCCCAGACATTTGCCCATATGATAGTACAAGCAGGGGCGCTTCATGGTGTGAAGCGGTACATCGCAGCGCCGGATAGGATAGATATTCTTCAGTGCCTCGATGACTAGGTTGACATCATAGCCCGAGGTAAAGGGACCAAAGAATCGCCCCTTGCCCTCGACCTTTCGCACCCGGACCAGCCGGGGGTACTCTTCCTCGGTGATCATGATGATCGGATAGCTCTTATCATCCTTTAGCATGATATTGAACTTAGGTTGATTCTGCTTGATCAGGTTGGCTTCGAGCAAAAAGGCTTCGGTCTCACTGTTGACGATGATATAGTCGAACTCAACAGTATTCACGACCAGCTTCTTGGTCTTATTGGGATGTTTATTCACACCATGAAAATAGCTCGATAGACGATTGCGCAACCGCTTCGCCTTTCCAACATAAATGATCTTGCCAAAGGCATCCTTCATCAGATAGACGCCGGGCTCCTGAGGAACTTTTTTCAACTGTTCTAGTATCGAATCTTTTACTTTATACATAGCACCCCTATTTTATCATAAGCCGTTCACT
>DUPT01000042.1 GCA_012838225.1 Tissierellia bacterium | reverse complement strand
GAAATATGCACCCAGTTCGTGCGAAATATTTTGTGAACCGTCCGATAACTTTTAACAACCTGAGTAGTAACAACCTGAATCAGAACCACCTGAGTAGAGAGCGTGAAGCGCCCGCCGCATCTGGCACAGGACAGACCGCTGTCCAATACCATCTACAACGCAGGATATGACGTTGACCGTGTGGATTTAGCCGCCGGGATCGTGTATCTGACGAAAGCCGCATAACAGAACGAACACCCCGCACCGTGTGTTTACAGGACGCATGGTGCGGGGTGTTTTTGCGTTTTCAGCGGTTTTAGGCGGGATATTCGATGCTCTGTACGCTGGACGCGCCCTTGCACTTCACGAAATCGGACGATAACCAGCCGAACCGCAAAAGGTCACGTGAAGCCGCGCACCGGCTGCACAACACCGTGAATCGCGGAACGGTGCAATCCATACGCGCAGATGGCAGATACTTCACGAATCCGGCAAGCATTGGTTTTTCTCACCTGATTTCAAGCCGTTTCTGTACGAAAATCTCTGTGAATCTGTCTCGTTCGCAAAGTGTTTACAGTTTCATTTGAAAAACCGTCTTGACAATATTCATCGGAGGATAATACCTTATATCACCTCACACTGTAATGATGGTCATCTTTAACCGAACCTCAACTACTTGAAAATGCCAATCAACCGATTTCTGCATCGCATTTCTTTGAGTAGACCTCGATCGAACCTCTCTATAGTGTTGGTGAATCTAAGTTTTAATTCTTCTGCTTTGGTCTGGTGTCCACGGCACTTTCTACTGACATCATAGTGGACCAAGATTCCTACCGACACCTACTATATGCTATCGGTGTTGAAATAATATGCAGGAGCCTTTATTTCGTTAGAAATTTCTTTAATTGTAGGGGGATGTTATTGATATTATGTTTGGCCATTTTTTTCTGGCGGAACGGGCATTCCGTTTCTGATCCATTTAAACATAACTAATAAAAATGGGACTGTTGCAGAATTCTTAATGATGCAACAGCCCATTTGCTTTTTTATAAAATCGCGAAGAGATGAAAGGGAAGAAAATCCTACTTAGTACGAATGGATGCATCACTATACTAGGCATCTAACGGCATTTCCCTATTTATGAGTTTTTAAAGGCCTTGACTAGGCTATACTTGATTCGGAACAGCCATCTGCTCGAGCCGCGTTAGACGTTAAAGTCGAATCGATGGCTCGTTTTTTAATGCACCCAAGGTGATCGAAGTCGAGCTGGTGAGTACATCAGCTTCTTGTCTCAGCTTTTCTAACAGCTCGGCCAGACTGCGTGAGTTAGCCGTAGCGATCTTTAGGAGGTATTCGTATTCGCCTGTGATCTGGTGACACTCTAATATCTCAGCTTCCGAATCAACAAACTGCTTGAACCGATCGATCCCGCCCTCGGTATAGCGAAGGGTCAAGAAGGTGAAGCAGACCAGGTTGATGTTGAACTTTGGCAAATTGAGAATGGTCGTATACTGTTCGATATACTGCTTATCCTTTAGGCGTTTGATCCTTTCTGATACGGCCGGAACCGACAGGTTGATCTGTTGGCTGATGTATGAGGCTGATATTCTGGCGTTCTTTGTCAGCTCATTAAGGATGGCGATATCCAGTTCATCGATCGACATGATTCCTCCATTGGTTGTCTGGCAATTATTTAAAAAAATATGGTGAATTGCGATATAGCTTATATATTTACAGTATAACAGGTCTAAATAAGATTAAAACTAAAGATTTACGGGATTTTTCTAAAGACTTGAAAAAGCTTGCCTCGGCTTGATAGACTCTAGATAACAAAGGTGTGAGAGGAGTGGACGATGGCAAATTTTCAATTAGGGATCGACTTTGCCCGGCAACTCGATCAGCAGGATCAACTGGCTCAGTACAAGGAGCGCTTCTATCTGGGAGAAAACGAGCTCTACTTTGATGGCAATTCTTTGGGAGCCTGCTCAAAGGATGCCGAGAAGTCGGTCCTTGATATGCTCGAGGTCTGGAAAAAAGACAAGATCCTGATGTGGAATGTCGAGGACGGCAAATACTTCAAATTCCCTCAGTATCTGGGCGGCTTGTTTTCTCAGATGCTAAAGGCCGACGCCAATGAGTTGACCATCACCAACAGTGTCACGATCAATATCCACCAGCTTCTGGCCACCTTCTATCGACCGACGAAGCAGCGCTATAAGATCCTGGTGGATGAGCTGAATTTCCCGACCGATATCCATGCTGTCGTGTCGCAGGTGCTACTACACGGACTCGATCCGACAGAGGCAGTCGTGTCGGTCCGATCACGTGATGGCCGAAATATCGAAGAAGACGATATCATCGCGGCCATGGATGAGACCGTAGCGGTGGCGTTGTTTCCGGCGGTGATGTATCGATCGGCTCAACTGCTGGATATGGCCCGGATCACCCGGGCAGCTCATGAAAAAAACATACTGATCGGCTGGGATCTGTGTCATTCGATCGGATCGGTCCCGCATGACTTCAAGCAGATCGAGCCGGACTTTGCCGTCTGGTGCACCTATAAGCATATCTCTGCCGGCCCCGGCTCGAATGCCGGTCTCTATATCAATAAAAGACACTTCGGCACTCGACCGGGACTGGCCGGCTGGCATGGCAACCGAAAAGAAACCCAGTTTTTGCTTGATCACGAGCATACACCGGCCCCGGACGTCGATGCCTGGTTGACCGGTACCCCGAATATGCTGTCGATGGCCCCGATCGAGGGGGTCGTCAAGCTGTATAACGAAGCCGGCATCGACAATATTCGAGAAAAATCACTCCGACTGACCGACTACCTGATCTGGCTGATCGAACAGAGACTGAGCCGCTATGGCTTTAATAACGGGACACTGCTCGAACATAGCCGGCGAGGCGGCCACGTGGCACTCGAGCACGAGGACGCCTTCCGGATCTCACTCGCCCTAAAGGCCAGACAGGTCATTCCGGATTTTAGAGAGCCCAACGTGATCCGTTTAGCCCCGGCGCCGATGTACACCTCCTTTGAGGATGTCTATCGCCTAGTCGAGATCCTAGACGATATCATGCAAAAGAAAAGCTATGATCAGTTTTCAGAGGAGCGATCCCTCGTCGTTTAGCTGTTGTCCGATAGCTTTGAAGGGGCGATCTATTGGTAGAAAACCGATATATTTTGACCTGAGTCAAGGCTTGAAGGACTAAAAGCTTGTCTAATAGAACCAACCAACAATAGGAGGGTGAAGATGAGAACATTTGCTGAGGTCGTTCAAGACAATTGGGAGAAGCTGAGGGCTTATGTCCCGATCGTCGATCGGGTCCATGGCCCAAGTCATCCTGAGTTCCATGAGGTAAAGCGACTATTTGAGAGCTTGAGCAATAAGCTGACCAGCGGCCAAGATGAGCTTGACCGGGAGTTCGATCAGCTAAGACAAGTGACAGACAACTACCGGGTGCCGGAGGATGTCTGTGAGAGCTACCAAGCAGTCTATGAGATGTTGGCCGAGGCCGACGAGGCCTATTCAAAATAGGCGGCTAAAAAGAGGATTCCGATCGATCCTCTTTTTTTTACGGAGTCAATCCGGCGGCCGCTACGGCCAATCCCAGCGTCAGTGCCTCATCGGACAAGGTCTCGAGTCTTAAGTCAGCCAGCTCCGGAAAGTCATCCCGAAGCACCTGTCTGGCCTGCTCGATGATGATCTCACCGCCTCGGCCGCTCATGACACCGCCCATCAACAGGATCGTTTCGGCGTCATAGAATCGGCGATAGAAGGGGAGGGTATAGCCGAGATAGGTGCCGATGTCGCTAAAGATCTGCCGGGCGGTCTCGTTGCCTTCACTCAGTAAGCGAGAGATCGACCGAAACTGTTCCGAGGGTGTTGTATTTTCAGTCAAGCTTATCCCGGCCGATCGGGCCAGCTTGATGATGGCATCTTGTGAAAAATAGCTGACACCGACGCCTCGGTCCTTTGACCACTCATCGATCAAAGCCTCGGGACTGACATCGACCGGCACAAAGCACAACTCATTGAGCCAATCACTCACATGCCCGGAGCCATCGACATAGCCTCCGCCCTGGGAGGTGCCCATCGTGATACCCAGCAGTCGGTCGGTGTCCAGCAAAGCGGCGCCGGCCAGGGCACTGACCTCACCATCATTGATCACCTCAAATCTGACATCGCCCAGAGCCTGGGCCAGATCGTGAAACAGAGTTTTGACTCGGACATGGTCGTCCGTTGGGATCCGGCGAATCAGGGAGCTGACTCGAATCGAGCGATCGATCACGATCCCGGCGGTGCTGATTCCGAAGGAATCGAGCCGGCGCAGATGCTCCTTGGCCTTTAAGAGCGATGCCAAGATCTCCTGGTAGAGATAATCGATCGAGGTCGCTTCTTTTGGCAACCAGTAGGCACTGTCGCGATAGACGATCTCGCCCTCTTGCACGGCCACCACCTTTTTTACGCTGCCGCCGGCATCGAAGCCGATCCGACAGCCGCCGCGGTGGCCGCCGACCGGCTTTGTCAGATCCTTCGTGGCGGGGATGGCGGTTTTAGGCTGAGACAACACGTCAAAGGGTCGGCCGTAGGCCCGCTCCAAAAACTCGATATCGACGCCGCGGACGCCGGCAGCAGCGTAGGCCATTCGAATGCGTCGGACGATCTCATCCGGTCCATCGATCACGAGGCGATAGCCGCCTCGGATCCAAAGCAGGGACTTGAGTAGCCGATCGACATACAGCCAGGTCAAGCCTTGGTGCGCCCTAGAGCTTAGGATGCGAAGTGCTCTGGTCTCACGGTAGCCGCCGGTGCGCTCTAAAGACAGGACGAGCGGCTCGCTCGGCAACGCATCACACAGTCGGTGGTAGTCTCTTAGAAACAGCTCGATCGGAACAAAGCCCGGATCATACACCGGCCGATGCTTCATTTGTTGGTGGATACGACCGATCAGCCTGTTCACCGGCGGCCTCGTTTCAGGTGGTTTGTCGGATCATAGGCAAAATCTAAATCCTTTGGAAAAATCGGACGGATCACTTTCTGGTAGTCGATCTGGGCCAGGTCCTGATCGGTATTGCCCTCGCTTAGGACCAGGATACCTCGCCTAGCCAAAGCCTTATGCTCCGGCGTCAGATAGCCCAATTTGCAGACGATGATCGGATGCTCCTCCGGCGCCAGACCGAGCTCGCGAAACATCTCGGGACTGGTAAAGCCGACGTGTTTTTCCGCCAGGACGATCAGCACCTGATGGACCCGAAACAGTGCCAGGTCGCCAGGGGGCATACCGTGATAATGATAGCGGTCGAGGGTCCGGACCACCTGACCGGTATACCTCAGGGGGTCGGAGGAATGATCAAAGGCTGCCCCGAAGCGAAGCTCGATGGTTTGACCCACTCGGCCCTGGCACGCCGCCACGGCCGCGGGATCATACAATCCGCCATAGATGATCGGCCGAGTCAACTTATTGATATCGGGATGCTCGAGCAGCATCGCCAGAAACTTCGTATGATCAGCCGAGGCCCCGGCGGTCGGATTATCTCCCGAATCAGACAGGTAGACGGGGGTGAGACCTTGGGCTACATAGTCGAGTGCTCGATCGATCGCTTCCTTGGGCTTGGCGTATTCGCTGACAAAAACAAATTCTTGTCGTTTTTGCCAAAAGGTCTTGGCCAGAGCCAGGGCCAATCGGTCGGCCTTCGATTGGTCGTTTTTTGTCACGACATAGATGCCGACAGCACTGTCGGGATTGTCGGCCCAAGGAAAGCCCATCAGGATCGAGGCGGCTAAGACATCGTCGGACTGTTCTATTGTCTTTAGCTGATCGATCAAAGAGATCATCGGCTCGACATCGGTGCCTGATTTTTCGCCGGCCAGAAGCATCGGCACCCTGACCCAGGCGGTGGTCGGGATCGTCTGATTCTCCAGGGCGTAGATCGTCATTCGGGCTGCCAGGACGCCGGTCTCGGTGCAATCGATATGCGGCGCCGTCTTATAGCCGGCAAAGCCATCGGCGTTTTGGTGCATCCGATCGGTCATGGTGGCATGCATATCGAGCGAGGCAAAGATCGGGATATCGGGATAGAGCTGACGCAACTCCTCGAGGATCGGTCCCTCCGCCTCGCCCAGACCTTCGACTCGCATCGAGCCATGGAGCGCCAGGCAAATGGCATCGATGCGGCCCCGCTCCTGTTTAGCGATCTGCATCATTTCATTTTTAAGTTGTTGGAAGAATCGGCCGTCGACCTCGCCATTAGGCACTGCCCGGGCAAAGACCGTCGGGACCGGTTCATAGCCGGCTTGTTCCAGGGTGGTGATGATGCCTGAGATCGAATCATTGTCTCGGATATTCTCAAAGATCTCGTCGCCTCGGAGCACTTTAAAGTCACCCTCACCCGAAATGATCGGGCTAAAGGAGTTGGATTCATGATGGAGGCCGCCAATCAGGATGCGCTTCATGATTATTCCTTTCGGTTCGTAGGATTGTCACTACTATTGTAGCGGATTGAATGATAGGATAGTTACAAGAAGTCATATTTCTTTGTAGATAAACCGGGAGGAGCGAATGAGGATCATCGATTTGACGCAGCCGATCAAACATCAGATGCCGGTCTATCCGGGCGACCCCGAGGTCTCGGTTGAGATCGTCCAGACGCATGATAGCCACACCTGGGAGCTTCGCAGGCTATCGCTTGGCAGCCACACCGGCAGCCATGTCGATGCCTTCTCCCATATGCATGAAGGCATGGCGGATCTTGATCAGATCCCGCTGACGCGCTTTCTGGGGCCGGCCGTTGTCGTGAGGGTCGGTGAGGCTTGGCCCGAGGGGGTGGGGCTACTGTTTTTGGAAGACGTCGGGCTAGAGCTTCTCGAGCGGCTGGTAACAGCCCGGCCAAACTTTGTGGGGGGACGTCTCAGTGAAGACATCGAGCGGGCGCTTCTCGAACGGGGTATTATCACCTATACCGATCTGATCAACCTGGAGCTGATCCCTCCGGGGGTCCGGTTCTTTTTTATCGGACTGCCGCTGAGGATCGCTCAGGGAGACGGTTCGCCGGTTCGAGCGATTGCTGTTTTAGACTAGCCGGTCCGTGATCTCGGATCAGACAGATGGGAGGCATGGATGAATCGACTGAAACTGATACTGGTGGGACTGATCCCCCTGGTGGTGGGCACAGTCTTTAGTCAGGCCGTTGTGAAGCTGGACGGATTGGCGCCCAGGGCATGGCTGGTGGCACTGTTTTTTCTGACCGGTTGGATCGTGCTCGGCTATATCAGCGGGACCTGGGGCGGGGGAGCGCTCTATTCGACCCTATGGGCCCACCTGCCGGCCGCACTCTTGCTCATAGCCGTGGCCTATCAGCAGGTGAGGGGCGGTTGGTTCGATGGCGTCATCGGATCGATATCGCAGACCTTTTTTCTTCCGCTGATTAGTCTGGCCAACTTCCTGCCGGTGGCGTGGCTTCGCCGGACCTTCTTATTTGGAGCCGGTGTCAGCTTTGTCATAATGGTCTTGGCCTTTCTGTGGGGCGCTCGTTCTCGCCAGAACTTCGAGGCCACCCGAGGAGATACCCGATGAATAATGCTGAAAAATACCTGCTCTTAATGCTGAACCGACGGGGAGATTTCTCCGTCTTGGACCGGGCATCGAAGCAGATTGGGGTATTGGCCTGTGGCCTGAGTGATCTGCTGCGAGAGGAGATCATCACGCTGGATGAGACTTCGATCATAAAGATAGAGCAGCCGCTGAGCCTAGCGCTGGAATCATTGGCCCCGCTGTATGACTATCTGGCAGATCATCGCCAAGCTACGCCAGAAGAAGTGGTCTATGACTATGTCGTTCGGTTAAGTGAACACTGGGAGACATTGTTTCAGAGCCTGGGGCGATCGCTCACCCGTCAGGGAGTGGTCAAGCCGACAGCCCGCGATTCGCTGATCAAGAAGATCCTATACGTCCCGGAGAGAGAACGGCTCGATGAACTATTGTGGGATATGAAATGGAGCCTGGGCCGAGAAGCGATCGCTCCGGCCATGCTCGATCTATGGAATATCCTGCGAGAGACCAAGCAGTCGGGCTTCTTTACCACCCGTGACGAGCGGATCCTCCTCAAGGAGCGAGGCCAATCGGCCGGCGGTGAGCTGGCCCGAGGCCTCTTCCTTGACTATCAGGCGAAGCGATAGAATATCGATTCACTGTGAGCTGAAAAAAATCTCATCGACCGACATATCACCGTCGCTTTTTGGGTAAAGTGGAAAAATAACGAAAGTGAGGAAATCATGGAACAGTTCATCGTTGAACCATCTTTTTGGGAGATCTTCCCGGAGGCCAGGATCGGGGTGATCATTGCCCGCGGGATCGATAATACGATCAAGCAAGCCGAGCGGTATGAGCCGCTCCTGCGATCGGCCGAAGTGGCCGCCCGGGACCATCTGAGCGATCCTGTGCTCAGTCAAAATGAAGTCGTGGCTGTTTGGCGAGACGCTTTTCGCCGGTTTAAGACTAAAAAAGGAGCGAGGTCGTCGATCGAAGCGCTGCTAAAACGAGTCCAGCGAGGCGATCAGATCCGCCCGATCAATCCCTTGGTCGATCTCTACAATGCGATCTCTTTAACGTATGGCCTGCCCTGCGGCGGAGAGGATATCGATGCATTTGAAGGAGATCTTCGTCTGGGACTCGCCCGAGGTGGCGAATCCTTTGTGACACTGGGCTCAGACGAGGACGCCCCGCCGTTAGCGGGTGAGATCATCTATTATGATGAGGCCGGAGCAGTCTGTCGCTGCTGGAACTGGCGGGAGTCGGTCCGGACCCGGCTAAGGACCGATACCCGGAATGCTTTTTTATGCCTTGAGCTGGTCGATGAGAAGCGAGAGCCCGATCTAAGGGCGGCCCTGGAGGAACTGTCGGAGCTGATTTCGAGCCAGCTGGGCGGACAGATCCGATGGCGGGTCTTAAACCGGGAACAGCCAAGGGTCAACTTGATAAACATTTAGTATCAAAATTTGGCAAAAGTAAGAGAAAAAAGTTGCATGGGTCGCGGCCGCCTCGTGGTACGATTACACCGACCCTTTTAAGAGAGAGCCATGAGGACCGAGCGCTCAGCCGTCAAGCTCGAACCAGGTCGAACTCAGACCAGCAGCCGGTGAGCCTCGTCTTCTAGGAAACTGTCTTCAGGCACGCCGGATCGCACACCAACTGATCGAACAGGAGAAATCACTTATAGACATACCATAGACAAGGGTAATGCATGAATGTAATCTACCACAAGCTCAGAGAGGTACTGACGGCGGTCGGTCCGATCATTCTGATCGTCACCTTGCTTCATTTTTTTGTGACACCGCTCGAAACCATTATTTTAGGCCGCTTCTATGTCGGGGGCCTGCTTATCATTATTGGTCTGACCTTATTCCTACTGGGCATTGATACGGGCCTCAGTCCGATCGGCCGTGAGCTCGGAGTATTTATTGCCAAATCCAATAAGCTGCCGGTGCTGATCATCGGCGGACTGTTATTAGGCTTTTTTGTGTCGGTGGCCGAACCTGACCTGCATATCCTGGCTTCTCAGGTAGCACTCGTGACCTCGGGCCTGTTGTCCCGACCGATGATCGTGCTGGTGGTGTCACTGGGGGTGGCGCTGCTGGTGATGCTGGGTCTGTTGCGGATCGTCTTCAATGTGAAGATCAATCGCTTCTTGGTGGCCGGCTATCTGACGATCCTGGTACTGGGGGCACTAAGTGCGCCGGAGTTTCTTGCCATCGCCTTTGATGCCTCCGGAGCTACGACCGGGGCCTTGACGGTGCCGTTTATCCTGGCCATCGCCTACGGGGTATCGGGCCTGAAGAAGGATTCCGTGGCAGCCGAGGAGGACAGCTTCGGTCTGCTGGGGATCGCGTCGGCCGGTGCCATTATGGCGGTTTTGGCCATGGGCGTTATTTCGGGTGCGTCGGAGGTGGCGGGCGAGCTGGAGGTGGCGACGACCGCCTCGGGCACGGTTCTCGGACCCTTCCTGGCCAGCTTTTGGCGGATCGGTTGGGAGAGCCTGGTCGCTCTGGCGCCGATCGTCATCATCTTCTATGCCACCAACTTTATTGCCATGAAATTATCCCGCCGGATGATCCGGCGGATCACCTCGGGGGTCGTCTTTACGCTGATCGGTCTGACGCTGTTTATGCTCGGTGTCCATGCCGGCTTTATGGAGGTTGGTTCGATCGTCGGCTATAAGCTGGCCTCGTTCGATACGACACTGGTGCTCGTGATCAGCTTCTTTATCGGTCTGGTAACGGTCTTGGCGGAGCCGGCCGTCTATGTCCTGACGCATCAGGTGGAGGATGTCACCAGCGGCTATGTCTCACGCATCAGTGTGGTGGTCGCCCTATCGCTTGCGATCGGTCTGGCGATCCTGCTAAGTGTGCTTCGGATCATGATCCCGGGCCTTCAGCTGTGGCATTTTCTGTTACCGGGCTATATTATTGCTTTGTCTTTGGCCTTTGTGGCACCGCCGCTGTTTGTCGGGGTGGCCTTTGATGCCGGCGGAGTGGCCAGCGGGCCGATGACCGCCACCTTTATCCTGGCCTTTGCCCAAGGGGTGGCCAGTGCTATCCCGCATGCCAATGTCATGATCGATGGTTTTGGAATTATCGCGATGGTTGCTATGATGCCCCTGATCGCACTGCAGCTGTTGGGTCTATTGTTTAAGATCAGGTCGAGAAAGGATGATGCGAATGAATGATGTCAGAGTGGCCTACTATCATCTGCTAACGGTGATCGTAAACCGGGGACAGGCGGCCCGAGTCGTCCATATCGCCCGGGCCAGCGGTGTTCCCGGAGCGACCATCACCTTGGGCTGGGGGACCGTCCACAACCGGTTCTTTGACTTTCTGGGCGTTGCCAGTGAGGATAAGGACATCGTCTATATGGTGAGTGATCCCGATACGATCGATCGGGCGATCACGGCCTTGGATCAGGAGCTTCAGTTCGAGAAGCCCAATCACGGCATCGCTTATGTCATGGAGCTGGCCGAGACCAGCGGAGTCCACCGTTTGACCAAGACGGTATATTGTGAAGAAGAAGGAGATGATAACATGAAAAATTTGATCACCGTCATTGTCGACCGAGGAAAGGCCGACGATGTGATGGCCGCTGCCAAGGCAGCCGGCGCTCGAGGCGGTACGATCCTTAACGCCCGTGGATCAGGTGTTCATGAGACCACCCGGATCTTCAATATGGAAGTCGTACCGGAAAAAGAGATCATCCTGATCCTGTGCTCGTGTGAGAAGGCCGAGGCCATCATGAGCGGGATCGAGCAGGAGATCCAGATCCATGAACCGGGTCACGGCATCATGTATCTGCAGCCGGTCGTCAAATCAGTCGGAGCCATCCGATGAGTGTGATCGTCTACACCTCGAAAACCTGACCTCACTGCACCACCGCCAAGGATTGGCTGAGGCACTCGGGGATCGACTTTGAGGAACGGCCCCTCGAGGATCCCAATCATTACCGGGAGTTTGCCAAGCTCCATGCTCAGGGCGTACCGACCCTGGTGATCGATGGCGAGGTATTGGTCGGCTTTAGCCCCGATCAGGTGAGAGACAAGCTAAAGTTTTCGATCGAACGCTGTCCGAGCTGTAAGCGGCGCATGAAGCTGCCCAAGCACAAGGGCACGATCAAGGTGACATGTCCTCACTGTGAGTATCCGTTCACCTTCCAAACGAAAGTTTAATCATCAAAAATAACGAAAAAGACGATGAAAATTGACTCATCGTCTTTTTTAGCTTCCTTCTTTGATAGAAATAGTTTATCATATAGAGAAAGACAATAATCAAAGGAGTGCAGTATGACTTGTGCTTGTGAGAATCATTCGCTCGATCCGATCGATCTGAGCCTACTCGATGAAGTGCTACTTACATACAAGGATCAACCGGGCAATTCAATACCGCTGCTACAAAAGACGCAGGAGCTCTACGGCTACCTGCCCCGTCCGGCCTTAAGCCGGATCGCCCGGGAGACCGGGATCGACGAATCCAAGCTATTTGGCGTGGCCACCTTCTATGCTCAGTTTCGGATGGAGCCGGTCGGCAAACATCTGATCAGCCTGTGTCAGGGAACGGCCTGCCATGTCAATGGCGCCAACCTGATCGAGGATGCCATCAAGGATGAGCTGGGCATCGAAAACGGTGAGACGACCGAGGATGGTCTGTTCACCCTCTCGATCGTGGCTTGTCTGGGTTGCTGCTCCCTGGCACCGGTCATGATGATCGGCAGTGAAACTCATGCCAAGCTGACGCCGGATAATACCAAGGCGATCCTTCGCTCACTCAGAAGGGAGGGCTAGATGAGAATCGTTGTCGGAGCCGGCAGCTGCGGATACGCCGCCGGCGCTCAAAAGGTGATCGATCGATTCCAAGCGCTACATAAGCCGGTGGAGCTTACCGGTTGTGTCGGGATGTGTCATCTCGAACCGATCGTCGATGTCTATGACGACGATCAAATGTATCGCTTCGTCCATGTCCAGCCCGATCAGGTGGAGCAGATCCTTGAGGATCTGGCCGAATCCGATCTACTGATCCAGGCTGAAGATACCACCATCCTCGAGGGTCAACAGCGGATCGTACTGCGCAACTGCGGTGTGATCAATCCCGAAAAGATCGAGGACTATCTGGCGATCGGTGGCTACTCGGCCTATGAAGCCTGCCAAGAAATGGAGCCGGCCGAGGTGATCGAGATCATCAAGCAAAGCGGCCTCAGAGGTCGAGGCGGAGCCGGTTTCCCCACCTGGTTCAAGCTAAATGCCGCGATGAATTCGCCGGGCCGGCCCAAGACCATGGTCTGTAATGCCGACGAGGGAGACCCGGGAGCATTCATGGACCGCTCGATCATGGAGGGGGACCCGCATGCTGTGATCGAAGGCATGCTGATCGGCGCTCGAGTCATCGGAGCCAATGAAGGCATCTTCTATATCCGGGCCGAATACCCGCTGGCTATCCACCGGATGCAGCTGGCGATCGATCAAGCCAAAGAGCACGGCCTGCTAGATCAGGTGAGTCTTCGCATCAAAGCCGGCGCCGGGGCCTTTGTCTGCGGCGAAGAGACGGCGCTGATCGCCTCGCTCGAGGGGGAGCGGGGGATGCCCAGACTAAAGCCGCCCTTCCCGGCTCAAAAGGGCTATTTCGGTCAGCCCACCAATATCAATAATGTCGAGACCCTGGCCAATATCCCGTATATCGTTCGCCACGGCGCCGAGGCCTTCACCCGCTACGGCACGGATCGATCGGCCGGCACGAAGGTGTTCGCCCTGACCGGTAAGGTCAAAAAGGGCGGACTGGTCGAGGTGCCGATGGGCGTCCCGCTGCGCCATGTCATCTATGATATCGGCGGCGGTATCGTCGATGATCGCGAGTTTAAAGCGGTCCAGATGGGTGGGCCCTCGGGTGGCTGTATCCCAAAGGAGCTATTGGATACGCCGGTCGACTATGAGCATATCACCCAGACCGGTGCCATCGTAGGCTCGGGCGGGATGGTCGTGATGGATGATACCACCTGTATGGTGGAGATGGCCCGCTTCTTCCTAAACTTCACCTGCAATGAGTCCTGCGGCAAGTGTACCTATTGTCGGATCGGCACCAAGCGGATGCTGGAGATCCTCGATCGGATCACCAAGGGCAAGGGTCGACCAGACGATATCGAGCTGTTGGAGGAGCTGTGCTATAAGATCAAGGAGGGCTCACTCTGCGGCCTCGGTCAGACCGCGCCCAATCCGGTGCTGACGACGATCCGATACTTCCGGGACGAATATGAGGCCCATATCCACGACAAGAAATGTCCGGCCAAGCAGTGTGCGGAGCTGTTGACATATACCATCAACGATCAATGTATCGGCTGCACGGTCTGTGCCAAGGCCTGCCCGGCCGATGCCATCACCGGCATACTTAAAGAAAAGCACTCGATCGATCAGTCGCTCTGTATCAAATGCGGCGCCTGCTATAGCCGGTGCCGATTCGAAGCGATCACGGTGAACTAGGAGGGACCATGGCAAACATTCGCTTAAATATAAACGGACGTGAGGTGGTCGTTCCGGCCGGTGTGACTATCAAGGAAGCCGCCGGCTTGAACGGGATCGATATCCCCACCTTATGTCACGATGAAAAACTGAGAAACTACGCCTCCTGCGGTCTGTGCGTGGTCGAGGTCGAGGGGATGCCCCGTTTGGTTCGGGCCTGCTCGACCCAAGCGGCCGACAATATGGTCATCGATACCAATTCGCCCAAGGCCATCGAGTCGCGTAAGACGACGCTGGAGCTGCTGCTGAGCAATCACACGGGGGATTGTAAAGCGCCGTGTACCCTGGGCTGTCCTGATCAGGTGGATATCCAGGGCTATGTCGGTCTCAGCGGCAACGGCCAATTCCGCGAAGCCCTCAAGCTGATCAAACAGGATCTGCCGCTGCCGGCCAGTATCGGCCGGGTCTGTCCTCATCCTTGTCAAACGGCTTGTCGCCGAGGACTCCTCGAGGGTGCGATCCAGATCGCTTGGATCAAACGGTTTGTGGCCGATATGGATCTGGCCAGTCCCGAGCCCTATATGCCGCCGATCAAGCCCGATACCGGGAAAAGCGTCGCCATCGTGGGCGGTGGGCCGAGTGGGCTGAGTGCCGCTTATTTTCTGCGTCAGCAGGGCCACCGGGTCAAGATCTATGAGGCCAACTCGGAGTTTGGCGGCATGCTCCACTACGGCATCCCGATGTATCGTCTGCCAAAGGATGTCCTCCACGCCGAGATCGAGATGATCCGGCGGATGGGCGTCGAGATGGAGAACAACACCCGCCTCGGGACCGATATCACGCTGCAGTATCTGAGGGATAATTTTGATGCAGTCTACCTCGCCATTGGAGCTTGGGGCACGATGAAGACCAATGTTCCGGGCGAGGATCTGGAGGGGGTCTTTGGCGGGATCCGTTTTCTGACGAACTTCGCCATCAATCGGCCCATCCGGACCGGCAATACCATCGCCGTCATCGGCGGCGGCAATACGGCCATGGATACCGCGCGGACCTCGATCCGCTTGGGCGCTAAAAAGGTCTATCTGATCTATCGCCGGACAAGAGATGAATTGCCGGCGGTCGATGTCGAGATCGAAGAAGCTGAAGAAGAGGGCGTCGAGTTCAGATATCTGTTGAGTCCGGTCGAGTTCATCGGTGATGGCGGCTGGGTCAAGCAGGTGAAGTTTCAGCGCATGCGGCCGATCCCGGCAAAAAACGGTCAGCGAGCGAGCGTCGAGCCGATCCCGGGCGAGTTTGAGCTGCTCGATGTCGATAGTGTCATCGTCAGCATCGGTCAACAGACCGTGTCGGCCGGCCTGACCGGTGTCAATACCTCGCCGAAGGGCGATATCGTGGTCGACCCGACGACCTTCCAAACCAACCTGCCCGGTGTCTTTGCCGGCGGGGATGCGGTGGCCATCGGAGAAAAGATCGCTATTCAGGCGATCGCCGATGGCAAGCGGGCGGCCGGGGTGATGGACAGCTACCTCAAAGGGGATATCAAGCCGATCAAGCAGCCCTATTTCGTCACTCAGACCCATGTCAAAAAAGAAGACCTGGGTGAGGTCCTGGATCTGCCCAAGGGACCGATGCCGCATATGCCGCCCGAGGTCCGGATCACCAACTTTGAAGAAGTCGTTGCCGGCTTTACGCCTGAAACGACCGAGTACGAGGGCAACCGCTGCTTGGAATGCGGCTGTATGGACTACCATGAGTGCGACCTGTTCACCCGCACGAACGAGTTCCCGGTCCGACCGGAAAGACTGTTTGGCGAGAAGGTGAAGCTGCCGCTTCGAGACGAGCATCCGTCGATCATCTATGATCCGAACAAATGCATCCTGTGCGGCATGTGCGTCCGCATCTGTGATGAGGTGATGGATAACGGCGCCCTGGGTCTGGTCGATCGGGGCTTTGGTACGGCCATGATGCCGGCCATGCAGCGCCATCTGAGCGATACGTCGTGTATCAGCTGCGGTCAGTGTATCTCGGTCTGTCCGGTCGGTGCCCTGCAGGAGAAGCGACCGATCCATAAACAGGTGCCGCTCGATCCGGTCGTGACCGAATCGGCCTGCTTTGGCTGTGGGGTCGGTTGTACGCTGAAGGTCGAGACCAAGGGCGACCTGATCCTGCGGACCCAACCGGTCCATCAGGATGCGACCAGCGGCGGGCTGCTGTGCCAGAAGGGGCGGTTTGACTTTGAAAGCTATCATCCTAAAGAGCGGATCACAAAGCCTCTCATTCGAAAAAACGGCGGGCATGTCGAAGCCTCGTTTGAAGAGGCTCTGCTCTATATCGGACGTAAGGCTCAGTCAGGCCAGTTGATCCATGGCTCGAATACGCTGGGCATCACGATCAGTGATCGCTATACCAATGAAGAGATCTTCCTGGCGAAGAAGCTGGCTCATGATGTCCTCAAGACCAAGCACTTCTTCTCGCTGGGCTATCGTCCCTCGGGTCTGCTAAAGACCCTGGGCTGTGATGCCTCGACGGTCCGTTTCTCCGAACTGGAGCGGACGGAATTGATCCTGGCAATCGGAGGCGATATCTTTAGTGACTATACCATCGCCGGCCTAAAGATCAAAAGCGCTGTCGATGCCGGAGCGAAGCTGGTCACGATCAATACCAAGCCGACTAAGCTTGATGATTGGGCTGAGGAGTCCCACCTGGTCGATGACCAGACCGCCTTCCTGCGTCAACTGACCAAGGCCGTGATCGATCTGAAGCCGGATGAGAGGGCCGAGGGCTTCTATGAGCTGCAGGCCGATCTGAGCCATGTCACACCATCGAATGAAGCCAAGGCGTTGGCCGAGCGGATCGTGGCTGCCAAAAAGGCCATCATCGTCTTTGATAAGGAGCGGACCAGTCTGCCTGAGCAGATCCTGTCAGTCGATATCGCGATCCTCAGCGGTCATATCGGTTCGCCCCGCAGCGGCATCCTGCAGCTGAAGGAGCATCTCAACGGCCAAGGCATCAATGATATGGGCCTGGCACTCGATCAACGAGACGAGCTTGAGCTGATCATGAACGGCGAGATCAAAGGACTCATCTCCTTTGGTGAGGAGCTGCCGCCCGAGGCGATCGACAAGCTGCAGTTCCTGGCCGTCCAGACGACTCATATGAGCGAGACAGCCAAGCGGGCCGATGTCATCTTGCCGGCGGCTTCCTTAAGCGAGTCGGAGGGCTTTGTCACCAGTACGGATCGACGGATCCAACCGCTAAGAGCCGTCTCGAAGCCGATCCTCGGTATGACGAACTTCGATATGTTCAAGGCCATGATGCACACCTTTGATTCGAGTAATCAAAAGATCACCCGCCAGTCGATCCTGGAGGATATCTCGCAGTTCAATCCGAACTATCGGGGCATCCATCATCGCGACGGTGAAACGATGTACTGGCCGCTAAACGGCGATGTCCAGCTCTATCGTGATGAGGTGTATCCGACAGCCTCGGGCCGACCGATCCTGGCGGTACCGGGAAAATAGATAACAAACGATCAAGAAAAAGAGAAAGAAAAAGAGAGAAGAGAGAAGAAAAGAAATGCCGATCCCCCGAATCGCTATCAGCGGCTCGGGGGATCGGCTTATCCGTCTTCAAATCTTTCACCGTCCGACGATCCAAGCCTAGTCGATGAGGATTCTTTCCGAAGGGGGGCATAAAATCAGACGATACATGATTTTTTCAGAAGAACGAATATCACGTATACGATCTAACCGCTCTTTCGCTCGAGCATCCTGACTTTATGAGTTATCACACGCCAAAAGCCAGCAACTCATTGCAGTTGCTGGCTTTTGGGTATTTATATCTTTTATTTTTTGTCCACTTATATGTGTCAAGTTCACAAGGATCTTTGAGCAAGTCTTAAGGAGTACCAATTTCATTTCCCGTAAGAGCTAATTCCAAAACTTTTGCTTTGTCTTTTCAACTCTCTTACTGACCAGCCAGAATCTTCGGCTTCTTTTATTATCATCTTCAATACCTAATAGTTCACAATAATGAGACCATGTCAATTTTCCAGACAGTGTCTGGATTTTTGGGTATGCCAGATAAAATCGCCTCATATTGAAATTATTAGAACGTGAAAAATCCACGTCCAAACTATTTGGTTAGATCTGTTGACAATTGTTCCGTTGAATTTTTCCGTATTCAGCGCGCTCTATATGTCACTTGCTCATCTTCAACCATCGTCTTTCCTATTTCATAGTATGTTTTAATCAAAGTGGTATTTAAAGTCAACACGACAGAGCGTCGAGCCTCTTCCATCAGCGTTTTTATTGATGGCGGTAAAAAAGCCCCGGAGGGCTTTTTCTAGAGCAGCTTTTCGATGTCCTTAGCCAGCTCTTCGGGCTTGATATTGGGTGCATAGCGCTCAACGACATTGCCCCGGCGATCGATCAAAAACTTCGTGAAGTTCCACTTGATATCTGAGCCCGGACGCTCCTGACCGAGCTCCTTTAGCTTCGTCAGGAAGCCTTCGGTCTCTTCATTGGGCTTATCCTCCGGCTTGACGCGCTTTAAGAAGCTGAACAGCGGATGCGCTTGATCGCCATTGACATCGATCTTTGAGAACTGATCATATTCGGTCCCGAAGTTTAGCTGACAAAAGCTTCGGATCCCCTCATTATCCTCCGGTGCCTGCTCGAGGAATTGATTGGACGGAAAGTCCAGGATCTCAAAGCCCCGCTCATGATAGTCTTCATAGAGCTTTTGCAGACCCTCGTATTGTGGGGTCAAGCCACACTGGGTGGCGGTATTGACGATCAAGACGACCTGATCGCGGTAGTCGTTTAGCGAGATATTGTCGCCCGACATATTTTCGACATTAAAATCATAGATCGACATAAGGTATCCTTTCTTGGGTTGATGCTACAGATATACCCCATCGGGGCAGGTTGTTTTCAGGCGATTAGCCTTTACCCGGGCGAGGTCTTTTGTTTATAATGGTCATAAAGAGGTAAAACATGGTAGATCTGGGCAATAGTTGGACAGAGCGGCTGGCCGATGAATTTAAAAAGGACTATTATCAGCGGCTGAGACAAGCCCTCATCCAAGAATACAAGACGAAGCATATCTATCCGTCGATGTATGATATTTTCAATGCGCTAAAATACACCGACTACGACGATGTCAAGGTCGTCATCCTGGGACAGGATCCCTATCACGGTCCCGGTCAGGCTCACGGCTTGAGCTTCAGTGTCAAGCAAGGCGTCAGGATACCGCCGTCGCTGCAAAACATCTATAAGGAGCTCCAGCGCGATCTGGGGCTGAGGATACCTGATCACGGAGAGCTGACCTCTTGGGCCAAGCAGGGGGTGCTGTTGCTAAATGCCACCCTGACCGTCCGTCAGGCCGAGCCCAATTCCCATCAGCGACTGGGCTGGGAGCAGTTTACTGATCGGGTGATCGCGGAGCTGGCCGAGCGGCCGGAGCCGATGGTCTTTTTGCTCTGGGGCAACAATGCCATCAAGAAGGCCTCCCGGATCGATCCGACCAGACATCTGGTACTAAAGACAACCCACCCCAGTCCCTTAAGCGCTTCACGCGGCTTTTTGGGCTGTGGTCACTTTTCCAAAACCAATCAGTTCCTGATGGAACACTATGGGGAGGCAATCGATTGGCAGATACGTTAGAACTGACCTATTATTACGGCAATGACTGCGGTGTTTGTGCCGCCAGCCGTCCCAGAGTCCAGGCCCTGGCCGATGAATATCAGGTGCCGATGGTACTCAAATTCATTGAGGACAACTTAGCCGAAGCGGCTCAGCTGTTGATTTTTACGGTACCGGCGATTGTACTGCGCCGAGGCGATAAGGAGCTCCACCGCCAGGTGAGACTGATCGATTTTCATCAGCTCGAGCTGGTGTTGGCCAAGGAGACGGCGTAGATGATTTTAACGGTCGATCTGGGAAACTCCAATCTGGTGACCGTCCTCTATGACGACGGTGCCAACCGGCTCGATGATGATCGGCGTGATACCATCAAAGAGGAGAGCTACGCCCGCTACCGGGACTATTTTCAGGATGTGCTGGATCTGTTCGGTCATCCTCAGATCACGGCGGTCACGACCAGCTGCGTCGTGCCCTATTTAAGGAATCTGTTGCGTGAGGTGGTGCGGGATGTCTTTCCTGAGGCCAAGCACTTTCAGCTTCAGTACTCGATGGTGCCTGAGCTTGACATCCGCCTGAGTGAGCCGCGAGAGATCGGAGCCGACCTGATCGCGACCGCCTACGGGGCGCTTGGAAAATATGATCAGCCGACCATCATCGCCGATATGGGCTCAGCCACCAAGCTGACGGTGGTCGATCGACCGGAGGTCTTTTTAGGCGGCATCATTATGCCGGGCGTTGCCTTTCAGGCAAAAAGCCTCCATCTGATGATCCCACATCTACCGAAGATGACACCGGCCAAGCCTGAAAAAGTGATCGGATACGATACCATGACCTCGATCCAATCGGGCATCGTCAATGGCTCGCTGGCCGCCATCACCGAGCTGGCTAAGAAAATCGAGCAAGAGATCGATCAGGACTGTCAGTGGGTCATCACCGGCGGCATCGCGAAGCTCTACAGCCCGGAGGACCTGGCAAAATACCGCTATGATGAGTTTCTACTGAGTGATGGACTCTGCTATCTGACGCTTCGCTGGCTCGACAAAAACTGATTTGACCCGCCGATCCTATGACCGGCGGTTTTTTATATAGGGAAATGACCGATTGTATTGTAGAATAGACCTAGTATATTTGAGGGAGGTATGATTGGAACCAAATAAAAAGTCGACGGCGACTGTGATGCTGGCATTCTTTGTTGTGATGGCAAGCTTCCTGGCCTTTATTATTTTCATTCCCCACAAGGAACTGGTCCACTGGCTAAGCTTTCTGTTTATCCTGTTGGCTGAGTTCACCTTTTTTATTGCCCATCTGTTTCTGCAGATGCTGCCCGATCGACCGGCTCACCGCAACAGTCGACGGCTGCTGCTGAGCTATCTGATCCTGACGATTGTTTTGGCGATCGCTTTTATGATCCTTCGTCCGGCCGGCACGGGTCTTGTCAGCGGTGTCCTGCTGTCGCTGTTTGTTCTGACGCTGATCGGTCTGATCGGACTGAGCCTCAAGCGCGATCAGCCCGATGAGGTGATAAAGTGAAGGTGTTGGTATCGGCTTGTCTTTTGGGCATGCCCTGTCGCTATGACGCCAAGGCCAAGACCCATCCGGCGGTGATAGCCCTCGGTCATGACTGGGTACCGTTCTGTCCCGAGGTGGCCGGAGGTTTGGGTACGCCTCGGCCACCGGCTGAGATCGTCGGTGGTTTGGTCAAGACCATCGAGGGCCAAGATGTCACCCGGGAGTATCTGTTAGGCGCCGAGGAAGCGCTGCGGCTGGTGGCAACGCATCAAATCGAGCTGGCCATCTTGAAGGCCCGCTCGCCTGCCTGCGGCAGCGGCCAGGTCTATGACGGCAGCTTCAGCCGACGACTTCGGTCCGGCGATGGCGTGTGTGCCGCCGCCCTCAAGCGAGCCGGCGTCAAGGTCATTAGTGAGGAGGAGATCGATGGCCACCTGGATCGCCCATCTGAGAGTCGCTGAAGCCCTAAAGCAGGCTTGGCCGATCGAAGACGCTTGCGCCTTCTATGTCGGCAATCTCGGTCCTGATTGCGGAGAACCTAATGAGGACTGGAGCTCCTTCGAGCCGCCCTCAGAGGTGTCTCATTGGTCAACAAGCTATAAGAAAAGCACCATCGATCCCGAGAGATTCTATCAAGCCTACCTGAGGGAGGACTGGAATGATTTCTATCTCGGCTACTATATCCACCTACAGTGTGATCTGATCTGGGACCGATTGATCGGTCGAGTCGCCCGACAAAGATTTCAGGCTGAATTTCAATCGACGCCCGGCTTCATCTGGACGATCAAGGAAGACTGGTATGCTCACGACAATCATTTCGTGATCGCCCATCCCGATTGGGAGCCGCTGAGGATCATCTGTCAGCTGGATGAGTTTCCCAATACCTATCTCGACTATTATCCAGAGCACGCCTTTACTCGACAGATGGCCTATATCTGTAGCTTCTATCGCAGCTATGCCTTCCACGACCGGGAGTTTCTCTATCTGTCCAAGGAAGAATACGACGACTATATCGCCACGGCCACTGCCGAGATCCATCAGATCCTGCTCCTAAAGGCCAACCGGCGATGAAACAAGTGAAGATCGCGCTTATCCTGGTCAATATGTTTGACGGAGAGCATCATGATGCGATGCAGCCGATCCTGTTTGCTTTGATAGACGAGCTGACGCCGCCGGGGGTCAGCCTGTCTTTTTTTGATGAGCGGATCAAACCCCTGCCCGAAGTCATCGATGCCGAGCTGATCGCTTTGTCGGTCGATACCTTTTCGGCCGCTCGGGCCTACGCTTTGTCGAAGCGGTTTCGGGCCGAAGGAAAAACGGTCGTCATGGGCGGGATCCATCCCAGCTCCGCCCCGCAGGAGGCTCTAGAGCAAGCCGATGCCATCGTCATCGGTGAAGCCGAGGATACCTGGCCGAAGCTGGTGGATGATTATCGGCGAGGCGTCCTCCGAGCGATCTACCGCTCCCACGAGCCGCCGCTCTCAAGCTTTGACCCCAATCATCCGGCGTTACGAAGCGGCTATCTGCCGCTGGGGATCATGGAGACCTCACGCGGCTGTCCTCACCGGTGTGATTTTTGCAGCGTCAAGGTGCTCTATCCCCAAACGGTGAGGCGTAAGCCTTTGGCTATGGTAGAGCAAGAGATCAAGGCCAATCCGCACCGCTGGCTGTTTTTTGTCGATGACAATCTCTACTCCGATCAGACCTATTTTCTGGGGCTGATCCGACTGCTGCGAAAATACCGTAAGCGCTGGGCGGCTCAGGTGTCACTCGAGATCACAAACGACGCTCAGATGCTTCGGATGGCGAAACGAAGCGGGGCGATCCTGCTGTTGATCGGTCTTGAGTCATTGGCAGACGAATCGCTTCGTCAGATGGGGAAGCGACAAAACCGTCAGGCCGATCTGCGCCAACGGGTGCGGCGCGTCCAAGACCACGGCATTTTGGTCTATGGGACCTTCGTCTTTGGCTATGCCGGTGACACACCTCAGAGCGTCAAGCAGGTGTTTGATTTTGGGATGGAGCTGGGGCTATCGGTCCTAAACTTCAATCCGCTCCAGCCCATGCCCGGCACACCGCTCTATGACAGGCTCCTTGCTCAGGGGAGGCTGTCCGGGGACCAGTGGTGGCTCGATCCGAAATACCGCTACGGGGCATTGGCTTTTGAGCCCGCCTCGAGCGGGGCGGAGGCGCTCTCTCAAGCGATCGCCCGGGCCAGACGGGACTTCTATTCACCGAGCAATACCTTTAAACGATGGCTGCGCCAGGCTCAGCCCCTTCGACCGAGCCTCTGCTTGATCCATTGTCTGCTCAGTCATGTCTCACGCCGTGAGATCACTCGAAAACAAGATCGGAGCTTCCGATGAACCTGACACTGATCAAACCGAATATGGGCAGAATGGGTGATAAGAAATATATCGATGAAGGCCGAATGGAGCCGCTGCAGCTCGGGGTGCTGGCGGGACTGACACCGCCCGAGGTCAGCGTCCGGTTGATCGATGATCGGATGGAGGCGATCGATTATGATCTGGCCACCGACCTGGTGGCGCTGACGGTCGAGACCTTCACCGCCAAACGGAGCTATCAGATCGCCGGGCAGTATCGTCGGCGCGGGGTGCCGGTCGTTTTGGGCGGCATGCACGTCAGCTTGATCCCGGAGGAGGCCAAGGAGCAGGCTGATGCCATCGTGATCGGGGATGCCGAGTCGGTCTGGCCGGAGGTGCTGCGGGACGCTAAAACCAATCGGCTGCAGCCGGTCTATCACGGCCGCTTTCAGGCCAAGCCCCAGGCCGGTGTCATGACTCGGCGTGATCTATTTCACGGCAAGGGCTATCTGCCGATCAGTCTGATGCAGTTTTCAAGAGGCTGTCCTCATCACTGTCACTTCTGCGCCTCGAGCAGCTATTTTGGGGCTCGCCAGGCGGTGAGGGATGTCGCCGAGGTGATCAAGGAGATCAAGTCACAGCCTCGAAAGCTGATCTTTTTTGTCGACGACAATCTGGTAGCTGATTTTTCGGCCGCCAAGGAGTTGTTTCGAGCCCTCATCCCGCTAAAGATCAAATGGGTCTCACAGGGTTCGATCGATATGCTGCAGGATCATGAGCTGATGGAGCTGATGGTCAAAAGCGGCTGTTTGGGGCTGGTGATCGGGTTTGAATCGATCAATCCCGAGAGCCTAAAAGGCATGAACAAGCAGACCAATCAACATTTGTCCCGAGCCTATCAGGAGCAGATCGAGGACCTGAGGCGCTATGGCCTACAGACCTGGGCGGCCTTTACCATCGGGCATGACGAGGATACGCCTCAATCGATCGCCGAGCTGTGTGAGTTTGCTATTGGCAGTAAGTTCACCTTTGCGGCCTTCAATATCCTGATGCCCTATCCTGCGACGACGCTGTATGATCAGCTGGCCAAGCAAGAGCGCTTATTGTATCAGGGGAAGTGGTGGATCCACCCGGACTATCGCTTCAACCATGCGGCCTTTCTGCCCAAACTCATGAGTCCGGAGGAATTGACTCAGGCCGGCTTTTTAGCCCGCCAGCGCTTCAATTCACCCTTGTCGATCCTTCGTCGGGCCTTGGAGCCGAGAACCAATCTTCGCTCAGTCTATCGATTGTTCACCTACCTGATCTATAATCCGCTCTTTCGAAGAGAAGTCTATAAAAAGCAAGACATGACGCTGGGGGTATCAGATGAAGACTAGGATCATTTCACCGCAGGACTTGACCCGTCGGGAGCGCGAACAGATGCTTCGGCTGATGACTGCACATTATGATGACGTGAAGCCGGACGCCTTTTTCTCCGATCTCTTAGCCAAGGACGTCGTGATCGTGCTTGAGACCGATCGGATCGTCGGCTTTTCGACCCAGCGGATCTTGAAGCTGGCGGATATCACCGCCGTTTTTTCAGGGGATACCATTATCGAGCGGGCGCATTGGGGCACTCAGCACCTGTCACAGGCCTTTGCCCGCTATTTCTTCGATCATCCCGAGGGCGTACTCGATTGGTTTTTGATCTCCAAGGGCTTTAAGACCTACCGCTTTTTGCCGACCTTTTTCCGGGAGTTCTATCCCCGCTATGATCAGCCGACGCCGCCTGAGGTAAAGGCCAGACTCGATGCCTTGGGCAGTGCCCTTTTCCCGGAGGACTATGATCCGGTGAGCGGTGTGATCGAATACCGGGGCGTAAAGGATCGCTTAAAGGCCGATCTCCAGGAATTGTCGGTCCGACAAAACGATCCCAATTATCAGTTTTTCATCACCGCCAATCCCGGCTTTTCCAAGGGGCACGATCTGGCCTGTCTGACGAGGCTCAGCTGCGACAACCTGAGAGAGGGTCGAGCCAGGCTGCTGTTTGGAGAAGAAAAATGAAGCTCCTCTATCGACTGATGCGGGCGAAATATCGCTCCAGTGCCTTGGCCTATCTTCGAGCGCCGGCTGAGGAAAAGCGGTTGCTGGCGTTGATCCGGGCCAATGAGAGCAGCCGGTATGGCCGGCGATATGATTTTCACCGGATCCACTCGGTGGCTGATTTTCAGCGATTGGTCCCGATCGTAGGCTATGATGATATCAGTCCGTGGGTCGAACAGATCCGGCAGGGTGAGTCGAAGGTATTGACTGCTCAGCCGGTACGATTGCTTGAACCGACCGGCGGCTCGAGCGGCCGGCATAAGTGGATCCCCTATACGAAGGAGCTGCAGGATCAGTTCCGGCGATCGATCGAGGCTTGGCTCTATGATATCTACACCAGCTATCCGGGTGTCGCGGGCGGTAGGAGCTACTGGCTGATCACGCCGCCGCTGACGAACGACGACGCTGAATCGGCCGTAAGGCTTGGCTTTGAGGATGATAGTGCCTATCTCGGCTCTCTTGGGAGCCGAGTGATGTCACAGCTGATGGTCCAGTCAAGACTCACTCCGTTGATGTCGACACTCGATTTCTACCGTGAGACGCTGCGGGCGCTGCTGGAGGCGGCCGATCTAAGGCTGATCTCGGTCTGGAATCCGAGTCTTCTTCTGGGGCTACTAGCTGAGCTGGCCAAGGACCCGGAGGCGGTCCTAAAGCTGGTCTCACCCAGGCGCCGTCAAGCCATTCGACGGGCAGTCTATCGGGGGGATCTAACGGCCGTTTGGCCACAGCTTCGCTTGATCAGTGCCTGGGCCGACGGCTCGGCAAAAATGTCGGCGGAGGCCTTGAGGGAGCGGTTTCCCGAGGTCCACTTTCAGCCCAAAGGGCTCCTGTCGACCGAAGCGATCGTCAGCTTTCCCACCCGGGAGAGCCTGGCTCACGGCGGGATGCTGCCGGCCTATCACTCGACGTTTTTGGAGTTTCGTCAAGCTCAGGCGATTTATCGGCTGGCTGATATCAAGGAGGGCGAGGAGTATGAGATCATCCTGACAACCGGCGGCGGCTTCTACCGCTACGCCACGGGCGATATCGTCCGGGTCACCGGGCGACTCAGAGGCATCGGACTGCTTCGCTTTGTCGGCCGAGCGAAAACGGTCGATCTGGCCGGTGAGAAGATGAGTGAGGGCTTTGTCGATCGGCTGCTGGCGGATCGGCCCGGCTTTTTTCTTCTGGCACCCTCGGGGGATGGGTATACCCTATACACCGACCGACCGATCGATCGGCGAAGGGTAGAGGAGATGCTATCGGAAAACTTCCACTACCGGCTGGCCAGACGGCTCGGTCAGCTGCGACCGGTCCGGGTCTGGCTGATCCGCGGGGACGCCCGGGAGCAGTATCTTAAGAATTGTCTTCGCAACGGTCAAAAGCTTGGCGATATCAAGCCGACCAGGCTAAGCGGGCGCGACGACTTTCAGTTTGAGGGAGACTTTTATGATTAGATTGGCATTTTTAGCGCCGGCCGGAGCGATGCATCGCCATGGGGGAAATTTCGGCCACAGTCTGCACTATGCACCGCTGACCCTGACGACGCTGGCGGCGCTGGTGCCCGAAGAGATCGAGGCGGAGCTGACGATTTATGATGAGACGGTCGGTCCGATCCCGCTCGATCTCAAAGCAGATCTGATCTGTCTGACACTCATCACCGGCACTGCCCCCAGAAGCTATCGCTATGCCGATTATTTTCGCAGCCGGGGGATCCCGGTCGCAATGGGTGGGGTCCATGTTTCGATGATGCCTGAGGAAGCGGCCGAGCATGCCGATATCATCTTTACCGGCTTTGCCGAGGAAACGTTTCCTGAAATGATCCGGGATTTTGTCCGAGGCCAGGCCCGATCCCACTACGCTCAGGGGAGTCATTTCAGTCTGCACGGTCGACCGATGCCGCGGCGGGATCTGTTGAAGCGCTTTGGCTATATCACGACCAAGACCTTGGAGGCGGTACGGGGATGTTCGTTGCCGTGTAGCTTTTGTGCCTATCCGACGGCGTTTGGTCGCCGGGTCTATCCCAGAGATATCTCGGAGGTGATCGATGAGGTCCTGGCACTCGATTCGAAGCTGTTGGTCTTTCCCGACGTCAATCTGCTGGCCGATCGGGCCTATGCCAAGGCACTGTTTTCAGCGTTGATCCCGCATGATAAGCAGTGGTTGGGACTGGTGACCTCCTCCGTCGGGCTCGATGATGAGATGATCCGTCTGTTTGAAAAGAGCGGCTGCAAGGGGCTGTTGATCGGCTTTGAATCGATCACCCAAAGTGCCCAGCAGTATATCAATAAGGGGATCAATCGGGTGGCCGATTATAAGCAGCTGATGGATAAGCTCCACAGCCACGGCATCCTGGTCCAGGGTTGCTTTGCCTTTGGCTCGGATGAAGAGGATGCGTCAGTCTTTGAGCGAACGGTCGAGATGGTGATCGATACCAAGATCGATCTGCCGCGCTATAGCATCCTGACGCCCTTTCCCAGGACCAAGCTCTACGCCGACCTGGAGGCTCAGGGGCGGATCTTTGAGAGGAACTGGGCGATGTATGATGTGGAGCATGTCGTGTTTGAGCCCAAGAAAATGTCACCCCGGCAGCTGATGGCCGGGATCACCTGGGCCTGGGAGGAGACGTATCGGTTAAAAAACATCTATCAGCGGCTAAAGCCGTTTCGTCACTCACCTTGGCTCTCACTCCCCCTCAATCTGGGCTATAAGGGCTATGCCGACAAATACCACCGCTTCACCCGAGAGGTCATGGTCGACAATTCGGATATCCCGGAGCCGATCCGATGAGGCTGTTATTTATCCTGCCGGCCATCGGCAAAAAGCCCGGCCAAAAGTATATCGGCACCTGGAAGATGGAGCCGCTCACGATCAGTACCCTTAAGGCCCTGACCCCGCCGGCGATTGAGACGTCCTTTTATGATGATCGCTTAGAGCTTTTGCCCGATCTGTCGGACATCGATGCGGCGGCCATCGTGGTCGAGACGTACACGGCGAAGCGGTCGTATCAGTTGTCTGATAGACTGAGAGCTCAGGGCATCAAGGTCATCTTAGGGGGCTATCATGTGATGCTGGCCCCGACCGAAGCCAGGGCGGCGGCCGACAGTATTGTCATCGGCAATGCTGAAATGATCTGGCAGACGGTGATGGAGGATCTGCTGGCCGATCGACTGCGACCGGAGTATACCGGTCAGCCGGCTTTTTCTTCGGTCCGGCCGGATCGGTCGATCTATCGTGGCAAGAAGTATCTGCCGGTCGGATTGGTCGAGACCGGCCGGGGCTGCATCCATGACTGTGAGTTTTGTGCCATCACCAGCGCCTATCACGGCCGCTATCACCGGCGGCCGATCGAGGATATCCTAAGCGATATCTCACAGCATCAGTCGCGTTATTTCTTTTTGGTCGACGACAATCTGTTTGCCGATCGAGAGCATGCTTTGGCGCTGTTTCGGCGTCTTCGCGATCGCCAGATCAAGTGGGCCGGGCAGGGGACGCTGATGATCGGACGCGATCCCGAGCTGCTGCAGGCGATGAAGGAATCGGGCTGTGAGATCCTGCTGATCGGCTTTGAGAGTCTAAACGATGACAATCTGACGCAGATGGGTAAGCTTCATCATTTAAGAAAAGACCGCGACGACTTGGTCCGGGCCATCCACCGGGCCGGGATCCATATCTATGCCACCTTTGTGTTCGGCTATGATCAGGATGATGAACAAACCGTGGCCGAGGCGCTGGCCTTTTGTCAGAAGCATCGCATCTATACGGCGGCCTTCAATCATCTACTGCCCTTTCCCGGTACGGCGCTCTATGATCGATTGAAGCAGACCGAAAGGCTGCTGTTTGATAAGTGGTGGCTGGCTGATGGCTACCACTATGGTGAGCTGGCCTTTCGGCCTAAAAAAACGACGCCGGAGGCCCTGGCTCGGGCATGCTATGAAGCCAGAAAACAGTTCAATACTTTGCCCTGGCTGTGGCGACGATTTTGGCAGGTGGCAAAGCGATCGTCACCGATGCTGTGGCTGCTGTTTTGGGTGATGAACGGCTCGATCGGCAGTGAGGTGTCACAGAAGATGAATGTCCCGATCGGAGAAAATCTCGATGAGCTCCCAAAATAGATCCTACCGAGTCGAACAGGCCAGACCGGCCCATGATGAAGGCTTTCAAAAGCTGTTAGCCGAGAGCAGCTTCGATGGCGCCATCCGGGTGAGCTTTGGCCGCCGGCCAAGCGTGATCGAAAGCTTTCAGACCGAAGCCACCGAGAGCCTGATCTATGGGCTGATCGATCCGTGCCACGATGAGGTAGTGGGCATGGGGGTCGTCACGATCCGGCCCATCTGGCTCAAGGGCCAGCTAAAGCAGTTGGCCTATCTGAGCGGCCTGCGGATCACGCCCGATCACCAGAGGGCTTTTTTTAAGATCCCTCAGATGTATGAAGCGATGTATCAATCGACCAAGGACCGGGTCGACCTCTATCTGACGACGATCGTGAGCTCGAATACGAGTGTCATTCGGATGTTTGAGAAGAAGCGGCGCTCGATGCCTGAGTATCGGTTGGTCGGCGAGATCGAGACCTTTTTTCTGGGGCCAAAGACCAGTCGCCGAGCGTTCGATTGTGGACCGCTCGATCTAAGAGAGCACGATGGAGCAGTCTATGAGAGTGACTGGCTGAGCGCCTTAGGAGCCGATTTTTGTCAGCTGGGGCATACCGCCGGCTATACCATCGCCCCCGGCTGGAAGCAATACGATATCTTAGGCTATCAGGGGATCTACCGGCTGATGCCGTATCTGCCCACTTCGCTTCTTCATTGGCCGAGGTTTCCCCGAGCCGGCCACTCCGCCAACTATTTGGCCGGGGCGGTCTATGGGGAGGACCGCCTCGAGGATATGATCGAGCTGCTGCGACACCGCGCCCGGGGCTATGATTTTTTGATGCTCTCAGCCCTTTCAGGCTCTCGCTTGAGCCAATACTGTCGAAGGCTGACACCGGCCATCTATCGCAGTCGGCTGTATCAGGTCTTGTTCCATGACCAACCAGCCATCGATCTGTCACAGCTTCAACTCGATGTCGTTTTTTTGTGAGACTAAAATGTCAATATCGTGAATTACGCTACAAAAATGAGCGGTGATAGGTATAATAGAAGCACACCTAAAACATGTGAGGTCAGGGAGGGTAGTTCATGACGCTGGATCAAGGGTTGATCTTTGCCTTATTGGCAGTAATGCTGTTTTTCTTTGCACAGAATAAGATACGCTTTGAGATCGTCGCGTTATCGACGCTGATGATCGCCGTGTTTTTGGGGCTGGTTCCAAGAGATCAGGCCTTTACCGGCTTTGGTCATAATGCGGTCGTCACGGTGGCGGCCGTGCTGGTGATGAGCCAGGCGCTGATCGATTCCGGCTTTGTCGAGATCATTGCCCACTATGTCTCTCGTTTTGGCAAGACCCAGCATGCGCAGCTGGGGATCCTGATGCTGGGGGTGGCTCTGTTCAGCTCGATCATGAATAATATCGGTGCCTTGGCGCTGTTTATGCCGGTCGGGATCCAGATGGCTCGGCAAAATAATTATTCGCCGTCGTATATCCTGATGCCGCTGGCCTTTGCTTCTTTGTTTGGCGGGATGATCACGTTGATCGGTTCACCGCCCAATATCATTATTTCGGAGTTTCGGCGTGAGATCACCGGTGAGGCGTTTGCCATGTTTCAGTTTGCGCCGATCGGGCTTAGCATCACCATCGGCGGGATCCTGATGATCTTGGCCTTTGGCTGGCGTTTGATCCCGGTGCGAAAGGGGCAGATCTCTCGCGACGATCTGTTCTCGATCAAGGAATATACCACGGTCGTTCGGGTCAATCCGGAGTCGGTGATGGCCAATAAGACCATCCGTGAGGTCGATCCGGAGATCCTCCGACGGATCAATATCATCAGCCATGTCCGTCCCGGTCTGTCGAATTCGGCGCTCAATCCCTACCGGATCATTTCGCCCGGCGATAAGCTGATCTTGGCTTGTTCGGCCGAGGCTTTGGCTGAGTTTTTGAAAAAATCGAAGACGGAGCTCTCCGGCTCGAAGCAGATCTCGACCGAGGATATGCGAGGCGATGGTATGACGATCACCGAGATCGCGATCCCGCCTTCGTCGGGCTTTATCAATCATACCGCCAAGACGCTCGATCTTCGGTCTCGCTTTCACATCAATCTCTTGGCCATCGCCCGTCAGGGTGAGCGCTTGGGTGCCTCGCCCAATCGGATCCGGATCAGGGCCGGTGATGTCCTGCTGATCCAGGGTACGATGGCCAGCATCCAGGAGCTGATCAATGATCTTGATGCGCTACCGCTGGCGGAGCGAAAGATCGATCTGAAGCAAAACCAGCGGACGATCCTGGCCTTTGGCATCTTTGCGCTGGCGCTGTTAGTCGTAGCGCTTGAGATCATGCCGGCCGATGTCACCTTTGTGATTGCCGCCATCTTGATGGTTTTGACCAGAGTCACCAGCATCCAGAGTGCGATGCATGCTATCGATCTGCCGATCATCTTTCTACTCGGGGCCTTGATCCCGGTGTCACAGGCGCTTGAGACCACCGGCGCCGCCAATCTGCTGGCGGAGCTGTTGATGGGGGTGACCGGGTCGCTGCCGACCTGGGGGATCCTGGCGCTGTTGCTTAGCTTGACGCTGATCCTGACCAATATCATCAATAATGCCGCCGCCGCGCTCCTCTTGGCTCCGGTGGCGGTCGGATTGGCCAATATCATGGGCCATAGCATCGATCCCTATCTTTTGAGTGTCTTTGTCGGGGCGACCTCGGCCTATCTGACGCCGATCGGTCACGCTTCGTGTACGGTCGTGATGGGTCCGGGGGGCTATCGGTTCTCGGATTATTGGAAGCTGGGTCTGCCGCTCAGTATCCTGACAGTACTGATCGCGATCCCGGTGATCCTGGCGCTCTATCCTGTCTAAGATGACCTTCGGGTCATTTTCTTTTCGCAGCTCGGGCAGAAAGCGTTATAATAGACTATACGAAACGACTTAAACGGATGAGGAAAGTATGCAAGTAATCATAGAAAATTTATGGAATCTCGATATTCGAATGGTCATCATGTGGCTGATCGGAGCACTGCTGATCTATCTGGCGATCAAGCGCGATATGGAGCCGACACTGCTCCTACCGATGGGCTTTGGTGCCATCCTGGTAAACCTGCCGATGTCGGGGGCCATCACCCAATTGGTCGATGGGGTGTTGGAGGTCGGACCGATCGATGAATTGTTCAATGCCGGGATCGCCAATGAGTTGTTCCCGCTGCTTTTGTTTATCGGGATCGGGGCGATGATCGATTTTACGCCGCTGCTGAGTAATCCGAAGATGCTCTTCTTTGGGGCGGCGGCTCAGTTTGGGATCTTTTTCACCTTCAGCATGGCGGCCCTGGTGGGCTTTGAGCTAAAAGACGCCGCCAGTATCGGGATCATCGGCGCAGCCGATGGACCGACCTCGATCTATGTGGCGAACTTTTTACAAAGCAACTATTTTGGAGCCATCATCGTAGCGGCCTATTCCTATATGGCGCTGGTGCCGATCGTGCAGCCGCCGGCGATTCGACTGGTGGTGCCTAAGAAAGAGCGCCTCATTCGGATGACGGTCAAGGATAAGGCGGTCTCCAAGACGACCCGGATCATCTTTCCGATCATCATCACCATCATTGCCGGTTTGTTTGCGCCAAAGAGTGTCGCCTTGGTCGGCTTTTTGATGTTTGGCAATCTGATCCGTGAATGCGGTGTGCTCAACAGCTTGAGTAAATCGGCCCAAAATGAACTCGCCAATCTGATCACGCTGTTTCTAGGTCTGACGGTATCGACGAAGATGCACTATGAGGGCTTCTTGAATCCCCAGACCCTGCTCATCATGGGACTGGGACTGTTTGCCTTTGTGTTCGATACGATCGGTGGGGCGTTATTTGCCCGTGTCTTGAATCTGTTTCTGAAGAATAAGATCAATCCGATGATCGGGGCGGCCGGTATCTCGGCCTTTCCGATGTCAGCCCGGGTCATCCATAAGATGGGACAGGCCGAGGACAAACAGAACTTTTTACTGATGCACGCCGTCGGGGCCAATGTGGCCGGGCAGATCGCTTCGGTCATTGCCGGCGGTATGATCCTAAACTTTGTCACGAAGCTATTGTAGGAGAGATGTATGAAGCTTGATATCAATGCTTTTTTAGAAACCCTGCCGATCAGCCTCTATGGCTGGTTGGGTGTCTTCCTGGTCATCGGGATCATCTACCTGGTGATCGTGGGACTGAACAAAGCCTTTCCGGGAGAATAGAGATGCGTCGCAAGGATCGCAGGATGAAGCAGGCGTTTGCCTGGGAGGTGTTTGACCGAGCCCCCTACGGTGTATTGGCGGTCTGTGACAGCTATGCCATCGCCATCTCACCCGCTAGGATCGATCAGACCATCTATTTCCATGGGGCAAAGCAGGGCCGGATGCGACAGCATATCGCAGTAGATGATCGGGTCACGCTGGTGGTCGTCGGTGAAGTCAAACCGTCTCTTCACAGCTTCTCGACCGAGTATGAGTCGGGCATGTTTGAGGGTCGGATCGAGATCGTTACCGATGAGACCGAGGCGATCGAGGCCCTGAAGGCGATCTCCGAGCGCTATACGCCGACGATGATGGAGCACTTCCACCGGGAGGTCCTGCTTAGTCTTCCCCGGACGCAGGTGTTTCGAATCATCCCCGAAACCATCACCGCCAAGCGCAAAAAGTATGGTGAGGATGGCCGGGAGATCAAGGGCGATTATGAGGCGAATCGTGATCGATAAAGAACTGACGAGGCAGATCATCGGTTGGCGGCGTAGGCTCCATCAAATCCCCGAGATAGGGAATGACTTGCCTCAGACCAGCGGCTATGTCCAAGCGGTGCTGGATGAGCATGGCATTGATTATGCGCTCTATGTCAACGGCAATGGGATCGTGGCGACCATCGAAGGCAGCTCCGAGGGAGCGTGTGTCGCCCTGCGAGGCGATATGGATGGCTTGATCATCACCGAGCAGACCGGACTCGACTTTGCATCTGAGAATGGTCATATGCATGCCTGTGGCCACGATGGCCATACGGCGATGGCGCTGGGAGCAGCCGTCTATCTAAAACAACACAATGATTTTTCCGGCAGCGTCAAGGTCTTTTTTCAACCGGGCGAGGAAGCCCCCGGGGGAGCCAAGCCGATGATCGATGAAGGGGCGCTCGAGGGAATCGATGCGATCTTTGGACTCCATCACGGAAACTTTGAGCCGGAGATCCCCAAAGGCTCCTTTGGCGTTCGCCCCGGACCGCTGATGGCGGCCCCGGATACGTTTGAGATCAAGATCCTCGGTAAAGGCGGCCACGGCGGCCTGCCGGATAAAGCGGTCGATCCGATCATCATCGGCTCCCACCTGGTCCAGGCCTTTCAAACGCTTGTCAGCCGGGAATCCAAACCGACCGATCCGGTGGTCATATCCGTCACGCAGTTCATCTCAGGCACCGCCCACAATATCATTCCCAACGAAGCCCTGCTGGGCGGGACGGTCCGAACGGTGTCACACGATACCAGAGAGTTTGTCGCCCTGCGGATGCAGGAGCTGGCTGATTCGATCGCTCACGGCTTTCGCGGTGAGGTCGATTTCAGCTATGAGTTCAACTACCCGCCGCTGATCAATGACGCCGAGGCGACCGAGCTTGCCATGACAAGTGCTGCCGAGATCGTCGGAGAGGATCGGGTCGTGCTGCTCGATGGACCGATGATGGCCTCGGAGGATTTCTCGTTCTATCTCGAGCGCATACCGGGCTGCTTTATGCATCTGTCGAATCCACAAGCCGTCGATGGCGTCAGCTATCCGTTGCATCATCCCAAATTCACCTTTGATGAGGCCTATCTTGAAGTCGGGACGTCGTATCTGATCCAGGTGGCCTTGGCCTATCTCCGTCAAAACAAATGAGCTTCTCACAACCGAAAAGACCTCCCGGCCTAATAGGGCTGTGGAGGTCTGTTTTTTTGGCAAGGTCATGGTCTTTTTTTGATCAGGCCGAAGAAGTCATCAGTACCTTCTTGGGGCTTAGCCTCAACAGGACCAAGCCGGGTAGGATGGTCGAGACGACCACGGTCCCGATGCCGAGCAAAAAATACCAGAGGATATTCGAGGCTGAGAACGAGATATCATACACCTCGGCGACATCCTGTGTCGTTAGGTCGACGCGATAGCTGCCCATGGCCTGTCTGTCGTCCCAGAATTGCTGTTCCTGGGAGTAGTCGATATCGGCGATCAGCTGGTCTTGGACCATGGCATCAGAAATGGCCTGGGCCATCAGCTGGCCGGAGAAGGTCGAAAGGGCAATGGCCACAACTGCGACAATCGCAATCTCGAGTACCATTTGCTTGATGATTTTGGGCCGGGACAAATCAAGCGAGAGGTAGATGCCGATTTCATGTCTCCGATCACGCAGTGCCAGCAGCGTAACCAATGTCACGATCACGATCGTAGCGGCAATCGAAAACCATAGCACTTGATTTGCCATGGAGATGATCGATTGGACCGGTGCTTCGATATCGGAGAAGATCGAATGATTCGATAATAAATAATAATTCGTCGGCAACAGCGGTTCGGATTCCGCCATAAAACGGGGCATATCCTTTGGGTCGTGAAGCACAAAGGTCGGTGGGGTCACGGCTAACGTTTGATCGCCGGCGGCATATTCGGCCTCCGGCTCAACGAATGCGTTGGGTATAATCAGCCGATTATACATCGACTGGTCTGTAGTCTGGCTTCCATAAACCTGGTGGTATGCCGAGGGTGGCTCAATGTTTTCATAAAGACCGATGATTCGAACCGGAAGCTCGTGGCTGTCCCCGATGTATTCCACCATTGGTATCGGTGCCACGTGATTGATCAGGACCACGGTATCGTCGACCTCCACCTGATTATATTCCGCCAGTTCTTTGACCATGAGAACCACCGGCGCGCCCTGCTCGATCTCTTCTGGAGTGAACAACCTTCCGGCGATCAGTTTGGCTCGGCCTTGCTCAATCAGCATGACTCCAGGAGCTTGCGTGCCTTGAACAGAGAAACCAAAATGCTGGCGTTCGTTCTCAAAATAAGGTGTGGTCTCTTCGCTTGGATCCGGCAAATATTTCAGAGTATCTGAACCCAACCTTAGACCGGTTGAATAATCATAACTTTTTACGTAGGCAGACCTACCCAAGGTATGGATTTTTTCAACCGTCAAGGGTTCGTAGTCGTCAGGCAAACTGACTGTTTGGAGGTCATCAGCCGACAGCGACTTCGTGTAATCGTATGCCATCTTGACGACCGGCCCTAATTGGTAGCGGATCGATCGCTCGACATTGAGCGTGGCCCGGTGAATCGCAAAGGAGGCGATCATCGCATTGGACAAAACAAAGATCAGGCAAAAAAGTAGAAGCGATCGGATTTTGTTACGGGCCAGGTAGGCGAAAACTCGTTGCCACAGTGACATGTCTCCTCCTCATCTTTTTTCTTCGGGCAGACGTTGCTGATGAGCCTATTATAATTCAAAAAAAAACAATCCAGCCTAACGGTGGGGGTTGAACTAAAAAATCCTCGCCGAGCGAGGATTTGGCTTTGGGTCAATGATTTATTCAGCCCAGTTATGATGGACCACTTGGACATCGTCATGATCTTCGAGCTGATCGATCAAGCGCTGCATCGCTTTGATGTCATCCTCATCGTTTAGGCTGACCGTGGTCTTTGGCAGGTATCGTAGCTCGGCAATGACAAATGAATGGCCATTGGCTTTGAGTGCATCTCGGACCTGGGAGAAGGTCCCGACCTCGGTATAGATCTCGAAGTGATCGTCTTCGGCCAGAAAATCATCGGCTCCGGCGTCGATGGCTTGCATCATGATGTCTTCCTCGTCGATGTCATCGGTGCGCTCGATGACTAGTACGCCCAGGTGATCGAACAGGTAGTTGACGCTTCCGGTTACACCGAGATTGCCTCGGTTTTTGGTAAAGTAGGACCTGACATCACCGGCCGTGCGGTTGGCATTATCACTCAGGCACTCGACCATGACGGCGACACCTGAAGGGCCGTAGCCCTCATAGATCATTTCAGTATAGTGTTCACTATCGCCGGCCCCGGCGGCCTTTTTGATGGCTCGCTCGATATTGTCATTCGGCATATTGGCGGCTTTGGCTTTTTCGATCGCGCTGACCAGGGCAGCATTGTATTGAGGATCAGGTCCGCCCTGCTTGACGGCGACCGACAGTGCCCGGCTGAGCTTGGTGAACATTCCGGCTCGCTTAGCATCCTGTTTGGTCTTGCGACCCTCTATATTTCCAATTCGTCCCATAACGAACTCCTTTCTAACCTCACAATTATAGCACTCAAGCAGGTGATTAGGCTAGATTTCGAAGGATTAAATCATGCTGCCCAACCCGTTTTACATTTGACATTATTAGCTAATATTATTAGCATATAAGGGTATTTATGAGTGAGGTGACGTATGGACTACACGAAACTGGCGGCCGAGCTGATCAAGCAGACGAGGCGGCTCCAACATTTCAAGTCGCAGCAGAGTCTGGGACAAGCCATTCGGGGACAGGCCTTTATCCTGTGGTACATTGCCGATAATGGCGGGGAGGTCTTGCCCAGTGATATCAGTGAATCGATGCAGGTATCGTCGGCCAGGATCGCCCAGGCACTAAACAGCATTGAGGACAAGGGCTGGATTACCCGTCGGATCGATCCGTTGGATCGGCGGCGGATCCTGGTCAGGTTGACGCCGGAGGGGGAAGCCATCGCCTGCCAGCATCTGCAGGCAGTCGAGGCTCATGTCACCCATGCGCTGAGCCTACTGGGTGAGGCCGATGCCAAAGAATATGTCAGATTGACGAGCAAGCTGGCGGATCGATTGACGAAGACCACACTCGATCAAGAGTGATATCAGAGGAGATGCATGAGAAGAATACTACACTACTTATCGAGAAAACAATGGCTGATGATCGGTCTGATCGTTTCACTGATCATTGTTCAAGTCTGGCTTGATCTAAAGATCCCGGAGCTGATCACCCGGATCACCGCCCTGGTCCAGACACCGGGCTCCTTGGTCAGTGATATCTGGCAGACCGGTGCCATCATGATGCTGGCGGCCTTTGGCAGTCTCGTGAGTGCCATTGTCATCGGTTTTTTGGCGGCCCGTATCGGTGCCCGATTTGCCCAGCGGCTTCGCAGCCTATTGTTCAATCAGGTCGAATCGTTTTCGATGCAAGAGATCAATCGCTTCTCGACCGCCAGCCTGATCACCCGTTCGACCAATGATATCACTCAGGTGCTCATGATCATTGTGATGGGCGTTCAGGTCCTGATCAAAGCACCGATCATGGCTGTCTGGGCGATCTCCAAAATCTACGATCAGGGGCGCGAGTGGACGCTCGTGACTGCCATCGGTGTCTTGGTGGTGTTTGTCCTGGTCGGACTTTTGATCCTGTTTGTTATGCCGAAGTTTCGCCGGATGCAGATCCTGACTGACAATATCACCCGGGTCATGCGCGAGAATCTGACCGGTCTGAAGGTGGTGCGAGCCTATAATGCAGTCGCTTATCAGACGGCCAAGTTCGAGGCAGCCAATGAAGAACTGACCGATACACAGCTGTTTACCACCCGGTCGATGTCACTGATGATGCCGGTCATGAGTACGATGATGGGCGGGATCTCTGTTGTGATCTACTGGATCGGCGCTCGGATGATCGATAGCGCGGCCGCCGCCGATAAGCTGCCGATCTTTTCCAATATGGTCGTCTTTTCCAATTATGCCATGCAGGTGATCATGTCATTTATGATGCTATCGATGATCTTTATCATGTATCCTAGAGCCAGTGTGTCGGCGAGTCGGATCAATGAAGTGCTTGATACCGAGGCCGAGATCCTCGATGGCCCGTATCGTGATCCGGTGCCCGGCCATGAGGGCGAGATCGAATTCAGAGACGTCGGCTTTAAATACCCCGATGCCTCGGAATACGTCCTCTGTCAGATCAGTTTTCAGGCCAAGCCGGGAGAAACGGTCGCCTTCATCGGCTCGACCGGCAGTGGCAAAAGCACGCTCCTAAACCTCATCCCACGTTTTTTTGATGCCAGTGAGGGCGAGGTTTTGGTCGGCGGCCGAAATGTCAAGGACTATACCCACCGGGGACTGCTCAATCAAATAGGCTATGTACCTCAGCGGGCGGTGCTCTTTAGCGGGACTGTGGCCTCGAATATTGCCTATGGTGATAATGGGCGAGCGGATTTTGAGTTCGATATCGAGCAGGCGCTATCGGTCGCCCAGGCGAAGGATTTCGTCGACAAGATGGACGGCGGAGTCGATGCACCTATTGCCCGCGGCGGCACCAATGTCTCGGGCGGCCAAAAGCAGCGTCTCTCGATCGCTCGAGCGATCGCCCGAAAACCGGACATCTATCTATTCGATGATACCTTCTCGGCCCTCGATTATCAGACCGATGCCAAACTACGCTCAGAACTGAAGAGGGTAACGGGTGATGTCACGACCCTGATCGTCGCTCAGCGCATCGGCACCATCATGGGAGCCGATCAGATCATTGTGCTCGATGAAGGCCGGATCGTCGGCCGAGGCAAGCACCGCGAGCTGCTGCGGGATTGCCGAGTCTATCAAGAGATCGCAGCCTCGCAGCTGAGTGAGGAGGAGTTAGCCGCATGAGACGAGGATTCAGACAGGTCCGACCGGGTGAGAAGGTCGAACCGCTAAGTGTAACCAATCTCAAGGTCGCCTTGAAGCGACTGATCGAATACAATCGGCGATATCTGCCGGCCATCGTGACGGCCCTCATCATCGCGATCCTGGCGGCAGCCTTTCGGATCGCCGGACCCAATCAGCTAAAGATCATGGCTGATGAGATCGCCCTGGGGCTGCCGGGGGCCGGCGGGATCGATTTTCCAAGCATTCGACGAGTCGCCCTGATTCTGGCTCTGCTATACGGTGCCGGTGGGGTCCTAAGCTTTCTCGAAAACTTCATCATGGCGACCGTTTCGGCCCGGATCTCTCAGCGGATGCGAAGCGGCGTAGTGGATAAGCTCAATAAGCTGCCATTTAAGTACTTTGATCAGGTGAGCTATGGCGATGTCTTAAGCCGGATGAGTAATGATGTCGATGCCATCGGCCACTCGCTCAATCAAAATCTCGACAATCTGATCGTGGCCGCCACCATGTTTGTCGGCTCACTCGTGATGATGTTCTATAACAGCTGGATCCTGGCACTAGTGGCTGTGGTCTCGTCCGTGCTTGGGATCTTTATCATGACGCGCATCATGGGGCGGTCTCAGAAATACTTTATCGCCCAACAAGAGGGCCTGGGAAGCATCAACGGTCATATCGAAGAGATCTATTCGGGCCATCAGGTGGTCAAGGCCTATAATGCCGGCCGTGAGGTCAAAGCGACCTTCGAGGGAATGAATGAGTCGCTGTATGAGAGCGCTTGGAAATCTCAGTTTTTGTCGGGCATGATGATGCCTCTGATGCACTTCGTGGGAAACTTCGGCTATGTCGCCGTCAGTGTGGTCGGGGCGGTCCTGGTCGTGCGAGGCGTCATTAGCTTTGGCGTGATCGTTGCCTTCATGATGTATGTCCGTCAATTCACTCAACCGCTGTCGCAGGTGGCCCAGTCGATGCAGCCGCTCCAGCGGGCCGCCGCCGCTTCGGGACGGGTGTTCGAGTTCTTTGATGAAGAGGAGCTGATGGATGAAAGCCATAAATACCGGTCCTTGGGCGAGGTGGCCGGGGATGTCAGCTTTGTCAATGTCCGCTTTGGCTACGACAAGGCCAAGCCGATCATCCATGATTTTTCGGCCGAGTTCAAGGCCGGCCAGAAGGTAGCCATCGTCGGTCCGACCGGGGCCGGCAAGACGACTCTCGTCAACCTGCTGATGCGCTTCTATGAGATCGATGGCGGGGAGATAAAGATCGACGGCATCCCGATCTCACAGGTGCCGCGTGAGGAGGTGCACGATCAGTTCGGGATGGTGCTTCAGGATACCTGGCTATTCGAGGGCAGTGTAGCCGACAATATCCGCTACTCCAAGACCGAGGTGAGTGATGAGCAGATCATTCAGGCGGCGAAGGCCGTCGGGCTCCATCACTTCATTCAGACACTGCCTCAGGGCTATGACACGATCCTCGATGAGAGCAGCTCCCTTTCGGCCGGACAAAAGCAGCTGATCACGATCGCCCGGGCCATGATCGAGGATGCGCCGCTGCTGATCCTCGATGAAGCGACCAGCTCGGTCGATACCAGGACCGAGCAGATCGTTCAGCGGGCGATGGACCGCTTAAGCGAGGGACGGACGTCCTTTGTCATCGCCCACCGCCTATCGACGATCAAAAACGCCGATATCATCCTGGTCATGAAGGACGGCGATATCATCGAACAGGGCAACCATGAGCAGCTCCTGGCCCAAGACGGCTTCTATGCCGAGCTCTATAACAGTCAGTTTGAACCGGTCGCCTAGAAAGGGGAGGACATGATCCTACACCGTAAGACCCGCATTATGATTCCCGATGTGAGTGAAGCCGATGGCTTATTGTTTGATAATGACCGAAGTGATCGATCGGAAACCCTGATGCGACTGGCCGTTACGATCCAAACCTATAAAAGTGCCATGAAGACGGTGATCGGCAAGCTCGATCTGATGGATGATGAGCTGCACTATACCAGTAAGTATGATCTGATCCACCATATGGAGAGCCGGATCAAGCAGCCCCAAAGCATCTATCGTAAGCTGAAGAAATACGATCTGCCGCTGTCCCTCGAGAGTGCCCGGCAGAACATCTTCGACATCGCCGGCATCCGGGTGGTATGTAATTTTGTGGCCGATATCTATACCATCGAACAAAAGCTCCTGGAGGATAAGGACGTCAAGCTGCTGCGAAGACGGGATTTTATCCGTCAGCCCAAGCCCAATGGCTATCGCAGCCTCCATCTGGTGATCGAGGTCCCGATCAGTCTCTCGGGCCAGCAGCAGCTGATCCCGGTCGAGATCCAGCTTCGAACCATCGCCATGGACTACTGGGCAACGCTGGAGCATATGCTGCGCTATAAGGGGACCAACGGCCATGTCGAGGAGTATACCGATATGCTGATCGAATGCGCCGACTCGCTGGCAGAGACTGAAAAAGTCATGCAGTTTGTGAGAGATCAGATCGAGGGGGAGTGATGAAACAAGACCTCCGGGTGATAAAAACAAAGCTGGCGCTGCGCCATGCCATGATCGATCTCCTAGCTAAAAAGCCCTTCCGAAAGATCACCGTAAGCGATATCACTCAGGCCGCCATGACCAGCCGGGCGACCTTCTATGCGCACTTTGTCGATAAATACGACCTGCTGGGCTACGCCCTAGCCAGCTTGAAACAAGACCTGATCGATCAGGTGGCAGATGATGCGGCCGACAGCCTCCTTCGGCGCACCATCCGGCATATGTATGATCACCCGACGATGTTTTGCCACCTGCTTGAGGGCGAAGGCTCGCTTGAGCTGACGCGGATGATGGAGGAGATGCTGATAGACGATCTAAGAAGCGGCTCTGGCAGCGACGAGCGCATCAGCGCCGAACAAGAGATCGTCGAGCAATACGTCATCGGCGGGATGATCCAGATCCTCAAAATGATGGTCCGACAAAACTTTCGGCGCTCGCCTGATCTGATCACCGATCAATTGATCCGGATCCGCGATATGTTCCTCGAAGAGTTTGACCGGCCCTGAGTCATTTCCTGACAGTTTCGACCTTTTGTCAGTTAACGGACATAACACCTGTTTTTCAGGTGTTTTTTCTTGTCCGGGCCTCGTAGAATAGATGTAGACAAGGAGGTGTCTTATGCCACAAAAAGACATCGCAGCAATGGAGCGGGCCATCAACCGGATCGAACAGGCCATCAGTGAGCGATACACTCAGCTGGGAAAGGAGCTGCTCGATCTGGCCGAGACCAACCAGCAAGTGATCGATCAGCTGCTGGATGAGCTGATCCATTTGAGAAAAGAATTGGCCGACAATCAAGGCGAGAGGAGCTGTCAGCGCTGCTCGGCCTTCAATCGTTCGGACAGCCGCTTCTGTACCCGCTGCGGCTATGAACTGGAGGGAGGAGTATATGAAACAACCCATTGAAAACAATCCGAAGCAAAATCCACCGGAGCAAAATCCGGGATCGACCGAGACACCGTCTCAAGCTGCGCCGCAGGGCCCGAGCATCTTCAACATTTTGTTGGTGACGTTTTTGATCACCTTTTTATTGAATAATTTTGTTCTCGGTCAGGCCCGAGATGTGGTCCCGGAGATCAGCTACAGTCAGTTTTTGGATCTGGTCGAGTCGGACAGCATCGCCAAGGTGCTATTGGAGGAGGATAAGCTGACGCTTGAGCTATCACCCCAGGCCGATCAGACGATCGTCGGCCGGATCATCGATCCGACAGGCGAGACCTCCGTCCCAGCGACCGGTGCGACCTACTTTACCGCCCGGGTCTTTGACCCTGATCTGATCGAGCGATTGGATCAGGCCGATATCAGCTTCCACCAGCCCTATATCAAGCCCAGCTCACCCTTGGCCGGCTTTATCGCTTCGTGGATCGTACCGACCCTCCTGCTCTACCTGGTCTACTTCTTCTTCGTCCGAAAAGCCGTGAAGAAGATGGCCCAGGGCGGCGGGATGGGGGGAATGTTCAGCGTCGGCAAGAGCAAAGCCAAGGAGTACCATTTCGAGAAAAACACCGGGGTGTCGTTTGAGGATGTGGCCGGTCAGGATGAGGCCAAGGAGAGCCTGATGGAGATGGTCGATATCCTGAAGAATCCAAAGAAATACTTGGCCATCGGGGCCAAGCAGCCAAAAGGAGCGCTGCTGGTCGGACCGCCCGGGACCGGCAAGACCCTATTGGCCAAAGCTGTCGCCGGCGAGGCCGGGGTGCCGTTCTACTCGATCGCCGGCTCGGAGTTCATTGAGATGTTTGTCGGTGTCGGCGCCTCAAGGGTGCGCGATATGTTCCAGGAAGCCAAGAAACATGCCCCGTGTATCATCTTTATCGATGAGATCGATGCCATCGGCCGCAGCCGCGACCGTCAGCTGGGATCGAATGATGAACGCGAGCAGACCCTCAATCAACTGTTGACGGAGATGGATGGCTTCAGTCAGCGTGACAATGTGATCGTGTTGGCGGCCACCAATCGGCCTGAGATCCTGGATCAGGCGCTGCTTCGTCCGGGACGCTTCGATCGGAGGATCATCGTTGAAAAACCGGATCTGATCGGCCGGGAGGCGGTGCTTCGAGTCCATGCCAAAGAGGTGAAGCTCGATCCCGAGGTCGATCTGGCGTCGATCGCCCTGATGACGCCGGGGGCCACCGGAGCCGATCTGGCCAATATGGTCAATGAAGCCGCCCTGTTGGCCGTCAAGGCCGGCCGACCTTGCGTCTCTCAGCAGGACCTCCAGGAGGCGGTCGAGGTGGTGATTGCCGGTAAAGAGAAGAAGGACCGGGTGATGAATGAAAAGGAACGCCGGATGGTGGCCTATCACGAGGTCGGTCACGCCCTGGTCAGTGCGCTGCAAAAGAATGCGCAGCCGGTCCAAAAGATCACGATCGTTCCCCGCACGATGGGCAGCCTCGGCTATACCATGAATATGCCCGAAGAGGAGCGCTATCTCATGACCCGCTCTGAGATCCTGGAGCATATCATGATCCTGCTGGGCGGTCGGGCCGCCGAAAGGATCGTCTTCGGTGAGGTCTCGACCGGCGCCGCCAATGATATCGAGCGAGCCACCAAGCTGGCTCGGAGCATGGTGACCCAATACGGTATGAGTGAGACCTTCGGTCCGATCGGGCTCGAGACCCAGACGAGCCAGTACCTGGACAACCGCCAGGTAGCCGAGTACTCGGGTGAAACGGGTACCCGGATCGACCGGGAGGTGGCCCAGATCCTAAAGACGGCCGAGGCCAAAGCCACCGAGCTGCTCTCAGCCAATCAAGCCCCGCTCGAACGGATCGCTCGCTTTCTGATGGAAAAGGAGAATATCTCCGGTGAGGAGTTCATGGTTCTGCTAACATCGGACGAAGCGATCCCACAATAACATAAATACGACCATCAAAAACAGTCGCCGACCCCGGATTCACTTGACCTTGGGGGAAGCGACTGTTAAAGTTTGAAATAGAAATACTCTAAAGGAGACAGTCCGATGGAAGCTGCCAGCGGTCCTCAGGGACCTAGTCGCTAGCTCATACCATGGCCTTGGTGCGCCGTGTCTATGAGCTGATAGTAGGAGACACGATGGAACTCAAGGAAATCTTAGAACAGTTACTGCAGATTAGTGATCCGGGGGCGATGACCGAGCTCTTTCAGCGCGTCCACCCGATCGACATCGCCTTGGCGATGGAGGAATACGATGATGAACTGGAAGCCCTCATCAGCCTGCTCAGCGTCGAGGAGCTGGCGCTTCTACTCGAACAAGCCAGTGAAGAGCTCCAGATCGAGATCGTCGAGATGTGGGAGCCCAGACAGGCGGTCGAGGTCTTCTCGCTCATGGACTCGGACGATATCGCCGACATTTTGGGGGAGCTGCCCGAGGGACGAAAAAAAGACATCCTCGATCTGATGAAGGCCAGTGAGTCGCAGCAGCTGAAGATGCTGCTGGGCTATGATGAGCGTTCGGCCGGCGGGATCATGACGACCCGATATATCTCGCTTCGCTCCAGCTATGATACCGGTCAGGCCCTGCAAAAGATCAAGCAGATCGGTCCCAAGACCGAGATCATTGAAACACTCTATATCGTCAATGCCAAAAACGAACTGCTCGGCACCGCCGACCTGCGCGATATCCTGGCCGAACCGGAGGGCACGGTGCTCGAGGATATCATGGATACCAATTTCATCTCCGTGTATCCGGACGAGGACCAAGAAGAGGTGTCGCTGATCGTGTCGAAATACGACCTGAACGCCATTCCGGTCGTCAATCGGCGCGGGGCGATCCTGGGCATCATCACGATCGATGACATCGTCGATGTCATTGTCGAAGAGCAGACCGAGGACTTTTTGCAGATCTCGGGGGTCAGTGCCGACGAGACGTATGATTCACCGATCGCCGCCTCGCTCAAGCGTCGTCTGCCCTGGCTGTTGCTAAATCTGTTGACGGCTTCCCTGGCCGCTTTTGTCGTGGCAAGCTTTTCTGATGTCATCGAGCAGGTGGTCATTTTGGCGGCCGCCATGCCGGTCGTGGCCGGCCTGGGTGGCAATGCCGGCTCACAGACGCTCTCGGTCATCATCCGAGCGCTGGCACTGGGCGAGATCAGTCTTGAGGACGATTGGCATTATATCTTTAAGCAGTCGCTGATGGGGGTGCTTCAGGGCCTGGCCATCGGCTCGATCGCCGGCCTGGTGCTCGGGATCTTTAGCGGCAACTATTATCTGGGACTGATCATCCTGTTGGCCATGATCATCAATCAGCTGATCGCCTGTCTGTTCGGCTTTTTGATCCCGCTGGTCCTGGAGCACCTTAAGATCGATCCGGCCGTTTCATCGAGCATCTTCTTGACGGCTCTGACGGATGTGTTTGGTTTTCTGGCTTTTCTGGGCCTGGCCAAAGCCTTCCTGCCGCTGCTGCTATGAGCGCCCTTAAGCGCCTTTTCATCGGCCTGCTGGTCATCGGTCTGATCGTCCTTGGCCTGACGCAGGGACTGATCTTTTCGGCTCACCGGATTGATGAGTCCGATCGACCGGCGGACTATGTCATCATCCTGGGGGCTCAGCTCGATGGTGACAAGCCAAAGCTGGCCCTTGAGTATCGCCTGGAGACAGCCCTCGACTATCTGGAGAAGCACCCGCAAACGATCGCCATCTGCTCCGGTGGCCGGGGCGATGATGAATCGATCAGCGAGGCGCAGGCGATGGGAGAGTGGCTCGAAGAAAAGGGTATAGACAAGACCAGGATCGTGCTGGAAGCAGCCTCAAAAAATACATTTGAAAATTTTCTCTATAGTGCCCAACTGATTCGACAAGCCGGCGACAGTCGCCGGGTGGCCATCGCCACCAGCGGCTATCATCTCTACCGGGCGAGTCTGCTGGCCAAGCGCCAAGGGCTCGAACCGATCCTCCTGGCGGCCAAGACGCCCGGAGTGATCGTGATCAAGTCCTATGTCCGCGAATCACTGGCCCTGATCAAGAGTTATTTTCTAGATAGGTAGCAGAATGAACTTATTTCGACGAACCGTATCCAAAATCATCGGGGTGGATAAATCGAACCTCACCGATGGCCATGTCCAGATCTATTATTTCACCGACCCCATCTGCTCGCACTGCTTTGTGATGGAGCCGATCATCTCGAAGCTTCTGCTGAAGTACGGGGACCGGATCGACTATACCGTCATCATGGGCGGGATGCTCGAGAAATGGGATGACTTCGGTGATGCCGCCAACAATATCTCCCAGGCGGGCGATGTCTATTCGCATTGGCGCGAGGTGTCACTTCAGACCCATATGCCGATCAATGGCTCGGTCTGGCTGCGTGATCCGATCGCCAGCTCCTATCCGGCCTCCAAGGTCTTCAATATGGCTGAGGAGATGTATCCTGATAAGAAGCACCGCTTTTTAAGACGGATTCGAGAAGCCGTCTTTGTGTTTGATGAAAACATCTCCCGTCCGGAGGTGCTGATGGGCATCGCCGAGGAGATGGGCTTTGACGCTGAGGAGTTGTTGCGCCGAGCCGAATCGGACGAGGGCAGTCTTCTTCTGAAGAAGGATCTTCATACCACCGGAGCCATGGGAGTCCGAGCCTTTCCGACACTGATGATCGGGACCGAGGATGAGTACGAGGTACTGATCGGATCGGTCGATTATGCTACGCTGGAGGCGACCCTCAAACGCTATCTGACAGATCATGAGCCGCGAAGGATGCCGCCGCTAATGGAATTGCTCCAAGAGCACACTCGGCTCTACTACCGGGAGCTCGAGATCCTGTATGATCTGGCACCGGCTGAGGTCGATGATTTTATCAAACAACAGGCTGATGAGCGGGCGGAGCTGGTCGAGTTCTACGACGGCTACTATCTGCACTGGAGGGAGGACCAATGATCTACCTGCTGCAAGCCAACCATTCGATGAGCCTGATCCCCAAGGTCGTGACCTTTTTCTTTATCGGGATCGCTATCCTGGGTGTTATCACCTATCTTCGGATCAATGCCGAGTATCGCCGGAATATGAAGCAGCCGATCGTGACAAACCGGGCCAAGCTCTTGGCCAAACGAGTCGAGGTCAAGGGGCATAAAAACCCCGATAAGGATCCCAAGCTCAATCCGACCGCTAGCATCTATCATGTCCTGCGCTTTCGCCGCCAAGACGGCAGCCTGCATGAGTATGATGTTCAGGAAGAAGAGTATAACCGTTATCACGAGGGTGAGGTGGGAGAGCTCTCGACCCAGGGCACCTGGTTCAAGGATTTCAAGCCCGATGTCGTCGTATCACGTGGCCAGGAGATCGCAAACAATCAGTGAATCAAGCCAGCAAGGATAGTTCGAAGCGAACTATCCTTTGTTAGTGGTTCTATAATTATTTGTTATAGACGACAAACATTTTGGTAAGGGCCGCCGGTGAAACTTGACCGGTTTTCAATTGCATTTCATTTATTATGTGTTAAGATTTTAACTAGAAGATTGTATCAAATCTATAAGGAGGGACCAATTGGAATTTGGACTGGATCCTGCGCATGTCATGCTGAAAAAACTCTACGCTGACTTCGCGCAAAAAGAAGTACAACCCCTGGCCGCTGAAATCGACGAAGAGGAAAGATTCCCCCATGAAACCGTCAAAAAGATGGCGGAAATGGAGATGATGGGCATCCCGATCGCGAAGGAATACGGCGGCGCAGGCGGCGATAATCTGGCCTACATACTGGCAGTTGAAGAACTGTCCAAAGCTTGCGGAACGACCGGAGTCATCCTATCGGCTCACACCAGCCTGTGTGTGGCTCCGATCAATCACTGGGGCACGGAAGAGCAGAAGCAGAAGTTTTTGGTTCCGATCGCCTCGGGCGAAAAAATCGGTGCGTTCGGTCTGACCGAACCCAATGCCGGTACGGACTCATCCCAGCAGCAGACGACGGCTGTGCTAGACGGTGATGAGTATATCCTAAACGGCTCGAAAATCTTTATCACCAACGGCAATGTAGCCGACATCTATGTCATATTCGCGATGACTGATAAGTCGCAGGGCAACCGCGGTATCAGTGCGTTCGTGGTCGAAAAAGGCACCCCCGGCTTCTCCTTCGGTCCGTTTGAAAAGAAGATGGGCATCCGAGGCTCGGCCACGTGTGAGCTGATCTTTGAAGACTGCCGCATCCCGAAGGAAAACCTGCTCGGCCGCGAGGGCCAAGGCTTTAAGATCGCCATGCATACGCTCGATGGCGGCCGGATCGGGATCGCTGCCCAGGCGCTGGGGATCGCTCAAGGCGCCTTGGATGTCACGACCCAATACGTCAAGGAAAGAAAGCAGTTCAATCGACCGCTGTCGGCCTTCCAAAACACGCAATTCGTGCTGGCCGATCTCTCCAATATGGTCGAGGCGGCTCGGCTGTTGGTCTATAAAGCTGCCTGGCTCGAGGACAATGGTCAGCCCTATGGCGTAGCCGCAGCGCACGCCAAGCTGTTTGCCTCGGAGACGGCGATGAAAGTCACCACCAAATGCGTTCAGCTCTACGGCGGCTACGGCTATACCCGTGACTATCCGGTCGAGCGCATGATGCGCGATGCCAAGATCACCGAGATCTACGAAGGAACCAGTGAGGTCCAACGTATGGTCATCTCGGCGGCCTTGCTGCGATAGGAGGAACCGATGAATATTATCGTTTGCATAAAACAAGTGCCCGATACGACTGAAGTGCGGCTCGATCCCAAGACCGGCACCCTGATCCGTGAAGGGGTTCCCAGTATCATCAATCCCGACGATCTGGCCGGACTGGAGGAAGCCATCAAGCTAAAGGACGAGTACGGGGCCAAGGTCACCGTCTTAAGCATGGGACCCCAGCAGGCGACCGAAGCCCTGCGTGAAGCCTATGCCATGGGGGCGGATGAGACGATCCTGTTGACCGATAGAGCCTTTGCCGGGGCCGATACCTGGGCGACATCGAGCGCCTTGGCCGGAGCCATCAAGGGACTCGACTACGACCTGATCATTGCCGGCCGTCAGGCCATCGATGGCGATACCGCTCAGGTCGGGCCGCAGATCGCAGAACACCTGCATATCCCGAGTGTCAGCTATGTCGAAAAGATCGAGGAAGTCACGGCGGATCACATCGTGCTGCGCCGTCAGTTCGAGGACCGATATCAGCTGCTCAAGGTCAAATTCCCCTGCTTGATCACGACGCTCGGCGGGATGAATGAGCCGCGATATATGCGGATCTCCCGCGTGTTTGATGCCTATAACAATGAAGACACCATCACCTATAAAACGGCCGATCAGATCGAGGTCGATCCGGCCAACCTTGGCCTCAGCGGTTCACCCACCCGGGTCAAGAAGAGCTTTACCAAGGGCGCCAAAACCGCCGGTAAGGTATTCGATGTCACTGCCAAAGAGGGTGCTCAGATCATCTTTGATGCCCTCAAAGAACGCTTCATCATTTAGGAGGAGACCATGTTAGACCAATATAAAGGGGTCATGGTGTTTGTGGAACAACGTGACAACCATATCCAAAACGTCTCACTTGAACTGCTCGGTGAGGCGACCCGTCTGGCTGACAAGCTGGATACCTTCGTCAGTGCGGTCGTCGTCGGAAAAGACGTCCGTCCGCTGGCCGATCGGTTGGCCTCCTACGGCGCCGACAAGGTGTTGATCGCTGAGGATGATCGGTTGGAGAAATACCTGACCGAACCCTATGTCCACGCCGTCACCCAAGCGGTCGAACAGACCAAACCGGAGATCGTCTTGTTCGGGGCCACCTCGATCGGACGTGATCTAGCACCGCGCGTATCGGCTCGGGTCCATACCGGACTGACTGCCGACTGTACCGGACTCGATATCGAAGACGAAACGAAGCTTCTGCTGATGACCCGGCCGGCCTTTGGGGGCAATATCATGGCCACCATCATCTGCCAAGGCCATCGGCCTCAGATGTCGACCGTTCGCCCCGGTGTCATGCGAAAGATCGAAGCCGATAAGAGCCGTCAGGCCGAGATCATCGAGGTCGAGCTCGAGCTGAGAGACGAAGCCTTCGCGGTCGAGATCCTGGAGGAATCGGTCGAGACCAAGAAGATGGTCAAGATCGAGGATGCGCATATCCTGGTCTCAGCCGGTCGCGGTATCGGCGGCACCCAAAACCTGCCGCTGCTCGAATCACTGGCCAAGGTCGTTGGCGGTACCATCTCCGGTAGCCGGGCCACGATCGATGCCGGTTGGCTGCCGAAGGAACGCCAGGTCGGTCAAACCGGTAAGACCGTCCGACCCGATGTTTACTTCGCCCTCGGTATCTCGGGCGCCATCCAGCACCTGGCCGGGATGGAGGAGTCGGAGTTTATCGTTGCCATCAATCGAAACCCCGAAGCCCCGATGTTCCAAACGGCCGACCTCGGCATCGTCGGTGATCTAAACGCCGTCATTCCGGAGCTGGTCAAGCTCTTAGAGGAAGAAAAAGCGAAAAACGTCGCCAAATAAGCGGCTGTCAAAGGACCAGAAATGGTCCTTTTTTTGTGCCCGGTCTTATTGACGAATCCCTAGTAGAGTGGTAGACTTTAAGAGCAAATGAAAATGATTCTCAACTGGGAGGTGCCATGCTTTTATCGACCTGTCACAGCGGTACCACCGGGGTCATCAAAAAGATCCACGGTGATGATAAAATCAAACGATTCCTGTTCAGCCTGGGCTGTGCCGAGGGCGATCAGCTTGCCCTGATCTCGGTCCTGGGCGGCAATTATATTGTCGGCATCAAAGACTCGCGCTATGCGCTGGATAAGAGTTTGGCCGGAAAGATCGAATTGATCGCCCCGCAGCGTCACGGCCGACTCGGCTAGCTCCGGCGATCGCCCCGGTAGGTGTTTTTCATCGAAAGTAGGCTCAATGAATCAACCGCTTCGAATCGCGTTGACCGGTAATCCCAACTCCGGCAAGACAACGCTGTTTAATAAACTGACCGGCTCGAATGAACAGGTGGGCAACTGGGCCGGCGTCACCGTCGAACCGATCTTTGCTCGAATGCGTAAGCGCTACACTGCCAAGGACGTCGACGTGTTCGATCTGCCCGGTACGTATTCCATTTCACCCTATTCACCGGAAGAGGCCTTGGCCCGCCAAGCCATCCTCGGCCAAAGCTATGATGTCATCATCAATATCGCTGACGGGGCCAATCTGTCCCGCAGTCTTTTTTTTGCGACCCAACTGCTTGAGATCGGCCGACCGATAGTGATCGCCCTCAATAAGGCCGATATCCTAAAGCAGCGCGGCGATGAGGTCGACCTGGCTTTTTTAAGCCGTGAACTGGGCGTGCCGATCGTTCCGATCCAGGCCTCGAAGGCCATCGGGCTCGATGATCTGATCCGCTCGGCCAAGGCGCAGGCCGGAACGAGCCGAGCCATCACCGAGCCGCTCCATGACGAGGAGCGGCGAAGGATGATCGATGAATTGATCGATCGATCGATGATCCGGTCGCATGACCCGCTCAAGCAGACGCTGAGTGATCGCTTAGACCGCTTCTTCATCCATCCCATCATCGGACTGATCAGCTTCTTTCTCATCATGTGGGCGGTCTATGCCTTTGCCATCGAGGGCTTGGGCGGCCGATTATCGGACTGGATCAATGAGCGGCTGTTTGGCGAAATGGCGCCGCTCTTTGTCGAGATCCTGATGAACCGCTATGGCCTGAGCCCGGTCCTGGGGAGCTTTTTGAATCAGGCTGTGATCGGCGGCGTCGGAGCGGTGCTGGGCTTTATCCCGATCATCATGCTCTTGTTCTTTTTATTATCACTGCTCGAGGACTCGGGCTATATGTCACGGGTAGCGGTCCTGATGGATAAGTATTTCAAACGGATCGGTCTCTCCGGTAAATCCATCATCCCGATGATCGTCGGCAGCGGCTGCGCGGTCCCGGGCGTGATGGCGACTCGAACGATCGAGAATGTCGATCAGCGACGCATCACGGCCATGCTGACGCCGTTTGTGCCCTGCTCGGCCAAGCTGCCGGTGATCGCTTTGATCAGTGTGGCCTTCTTTCCCCGATCGAGCTGGGTCGGCCCCAGCACCTATGTCCTAGCCATCGTGATCATTGTTTTGGGCGGGCTGCTGCTGAAAAAAATCTTTCGAAATACCGATGAGAGCCACTTTATCGTGGAGCTGCCGGAGTATCGGTTGCCATCGTTTAGCCAGGCGCTGGGGCGGATGTGGGATCAGGCCAAGGCCTTCGTCTATAAGGCCAGTACCATCATCTTTGTCATGAGCGTGCTGATCTGGATCCTGCAGGCGTTTGATTTCTCCGGTCTGACCGACGATCCGTCGACTTCGTTTCTAGCGATGCTGAGTGGTCGGCTGAGCTTTTTACTCATTCCTTTGGGCCTGGCCGGCTGGCAACTGGTGACGGCCCTGTTGACCGGCTTTATCGCCAAGGAAAATGTGGTCGGGACGCTGGCGGTCTTGCTGGCGGCCGGCTCTTCGGAGGCCTTGGGGACCGGCATCCTGGCGGACTATTTCAATCCGGTGACAGCCTATGCCTACCTGCTGCTAAACCTGTTCACACCGCCCTGTGTCGCTGCCATCGCGGCGCTGAAAAAAGAACTGCGAGAGCCCCGGTGGGTCTGGCGAACGCTTATTTTTCAGCTGTCGGTCGGCTATCTGATGGCCATGATCGTCTCGCAGCTGGGCAGCCTGATCGTCTATCGACAGCTGCTAGCCAGCTGGTGGATCGCGCTGATCATCCTCATCGTCTACGTTGTTATCATCGTCTATATGATAAACAGGAGGCCGACTCATGCTGATTAATCTGATCGTCATTCTTATAAGCCTCAGCCTGCTCATCATCGCTGGACGAAAAGCCTGGCGAGATCTTAAGAGCACCCGCTGCGGCGGTTGCACCAGAAACTGTCAGGCGATGCAACCGGTCACGATCACCCTCAAGAAAGATCCAAAATAGAAAAAGTCAACAAGGGGGGTCAAATGACCCCTTTTTGGGTACAAAAACTGGGAGGTGAACCATGTGGTACGTGAAGCATTTTGAGGAGCTGTCGACGAGGGAGCTGTATGAGATCTACCGGCTGCGCTCACAAGTCTTTGTCGTCGAGCAGGCCTGTGCCTATCCCGATATCGACGAGACCGACCTGACGGCGATCCATCTATTCTATCGAACGGATCGGATCATCGCCTATGCCAGGCTGTATCCGGAGGCTGAGAGCGTAAAGATCGGACGGATCGTCGTCCCAAGTGAGCTTCGAGGCACCGGATTGGGTAAAGAGTTAGTGAGCCGAAGCATTGCCTTGGCTCAGCGCTATGATAAACCGATCCTCATCAGTGCCCAGGAGTATCTTGATGGCTTCTATCGCCGAATGGGCTTCATTCGGACATCGGAGGTCTATCTCGAAGATGATATCCCACACCAAGACATGGTTTATCACGGCCCGGTGTTGGGCATAAATGAGACGAAAAACCTAAGGGAGGTAACAATGGAAGACAAGCGAAAGAATACCGTTGATCCGGTAGATCACGAAAACAAAAAGATCAAGGATGCTGAAGACTATATCGAGCATGACCAAGTGGATAAGGATACTCCCGAGCGCAAGACCGATGTCATGAAGGACAATCGGAAGCAGGTATCGGCTGAGATCGTCCGGACCGAACTGGGCGAGGAGCTCAAAGACAAAGGTTGTTAGGAGTCCAAGTGAAGAAACTGTTTAGTCTGCTGCTGATCGGACTGCTACTGATCGGTTCGATCTCCTTTGCAACAGACGTGATCGATGAAAAGTGGGGCAAGCCGACTTATGTTTACGGTGCCGGCTTAAGTGAGAGCCAGGTCCAAGAGACGGCCCAACTGCTAAAAATCAGCCATCTGGACAATGTAAATCCTGTCCGGATCATGGCAGAGGATATGCGGCGATACATCGGAGGCGATCCGGTCGATTCCTCGCTCTTCTCATCTGCCCTTGTCACGAAGAAAAATGAAGGCTACGGCCTCCATATCACGGTGCTGACACCGGAGAATATCACCCAGATCACCCCGGAACAATACCAAAACGCCGCCATCACCGCCGGCGTCAAGGACGTCGACATCTCGATCGGCTCGATCTTTCAGGTGACGGGCGAGTCAGCCCTGACCGGGATCTATAAAGCCTTCGAGGTCAATGGCGAAGAGCTTGACAGCGAGCGGATGCAGGTGGGTCAAGACGAGCTTGAGACGGTCAATCAGATCAATCAGGAAAACGCTGACAACGAAGAGTTTGACAGCGCCCGCTTCGATCAGGTGATGATCGAGATCAAGCAGGCCCTGGCCGATTTGAAGGAGCGGACCGGTCAATTGGCCACCCGCGAAGACATTGAACAGATCATCAATGACGCTCTGGCCAAATACAATATGCAAAGCATCATCAACAATGTCCAGATCAACAACCTGCTGGTCTTCTTTGAGAAGTATCAGCAATCGGGTGTACTCGATGCATCAGAAGTCAAACAACAGCTCAAACAGCTGTCTGACCAGGTAAGCGATCGCGTCAGAGATCTGGTCGATCAGGCCCAAGCCAGCGGTCTGCTCGATCAAATCGCTCAGTTCTTCCGCGAACTGTTCCAGTCGATCGCCGACTTTTTTCGAAATCTAGGATAGTGAGAGGTAACTATGGAGTGGAAAGATAAACCCAGAAGTACAAATGTAGAGGACCGGCGCGGACAATCCCGTTCCGGCGGGGGCGGTTTTTCGGGGCCGATCAATATACCGATCGGCGGCGGAGGCTCTCGAGGCGGACTGGGCGGCATCGGTCTGATTCTGCTGGTGGTCTTCTTCCTGCTCAGAAGCGGTCTCTTAGGCGGCTTGCTCGGTGGCGGAGCGCCGAGTCCGACCAATCCTTATCAGGAAGGCGTGGCCCCGCCGGTCAATACCTCGACCGATGACATGGGCGAATTTGCCTCCGTCAATCTGCGCTTCACCGAAGACGTCTGGACCCAGCTCTTCCGCGAAGCCAATCTCGGTCAGTATCAACCGACCACGATGGTGCTCTTTAGTGACTATGTCCAGAGTGCCTGCGGTCAAGCTTCATCGGCCATGGGCCCGTTCTACTGCCCGGCCGACGGCAAGGTCTATATCGACCTGTCCTTCTACAATGATCTCCAGACGCAGTTTGGGGTCGAGGGACACTATGCCATGAGCTATGTCATCTTCCACGAAGTCGGCCACCACGTCCAAAATCTGTTGGGCGTGACCGATAAGATGGAGGAGTATCGCCGCACCGTATCGCAGACCGAATACAATCGTCTGTCGGTCCGGTTGGAGCTTCAAGCCGACTATCTGGCCGGCGTTGTGACCAAACACCTTCAAGACCGAGGCGATGTCCTCCAACCCGGAGATATCGAGGCTGCGATCAATGCCGCCGAAGCCATCGGCGATGATCGGATCCAAAAGCAAAGCCAGGGCTATGTCGTTCCCGACAGCTTCACCCATGGCACGAGTGAACAGCGGGTCCGCTGGTTCATGAAGGGCTATGAATCCGGCAGCTTCGATGGCGCCAATACCTTCAATATCCCCTATGAAGAACTATAATCAAAAAGGCGATCTCTCCTTCACCGGACAGATCGCTTTTTTTCATGGTGAGACACTGCCCTCGAGACTGCTGCGATAGACGGCCAGGGCAGTCGGAAAGCTCAGCCGATCAAGCCTTGATAGGGGCGTCCAATCGGCCTCCGGCTCAGCCAGCAGCACCTGATAGCCGATCATATCCCATTTCAAGTGAGAAAAGACGTGGCGGGCTGGGCCGAGCGAGCTGATGATGGCCTCGGGATAAAGCGCTTTGATATCGGCCGGGCTCAGATGGCCCTCTTTCATCGGAAAAGAGGCCAGTCCTTCGAGCAGCCCCGGTCCGAACGGCTCCACCAGCACCGCCTCTTCTGATCGCACCACCAGGACCGTCTTTAAATGGACCGGGACTTTTCTACGGTCTTTTTTCCGGGGAAAGTCCAGCGGATCGGCCGTCTGATAGGCGCAGCAATCGGCTGAGACCGGACAGGTCTCACATAGCGGACGGGCATTTGGCAGACAGACGAGTGCCCCCAGCTCCATCAGCGCCTGATTGAAATCTCCGACCCGCTCTGTCGGCAGCAATGCTAACAGCTTTGATTGCAGATCACGCTTCGGCCCGGCTCGGCTCAGATCATCCTCATTACAGTATAGGCGACTCAGGATCCGCAGGACATTGCCGTCGATGGCACTGACTTTCACCTGATAGGCCGTTGAAGCGATCGCCCCGGCGACATAGTCGCCGATCCCGGGAAAGCGCTTTAGGACCTCGGGATCAGACGGGACGATCCCGCCATGCTCGGCCACGATCAGCTGAGCCGTCTGATGCAGATTTTTTACGCGGCGATAATAGCCCAAGCCCTCCCACAGCTTGAGCAGCTGCTCCTCGGAGGCCGAGGCCAGCTGTTCGATCGTCGGCAAGGCCTCGATAAAGCGGTGGTAGTAGGGCAGTACCGTCTCCATCCGGGTTTGTTGCAACATGAATTCGCTAACTAGGATATAATAGGGATGAGGATCGGCTCGCCACGGCAGTTGCCGCTGATGGATGTCATACCAGGTGAGCAGTTTTTCAGAGAAATGGTTCATGATTTATCTTTCTATCGGAGGTCATATGTCAGTTGTATTGTATCCGCCATCGGCTGATGCTGCGGAAAACTATCAGATCTGTCGCCGGGCGCTGCGTGAGAACCTGGGCGTTGAAAGGAATATGCTGGCCATCCTAAGTAATGCCGCCGCCATCCTAAACTACTATCTGCCCCAGATCAACTGGGTCGGCTTTTACCTGGCCCAAGGCGATGATCTGGTGCTTGGACCTTTTCAGGGCAAGCCGGCTTGCCCCAGACTGCCTCATGGCGAAGGGGTATGTATGGCGGCCTATCTTCAGGCTGAGATGGTGAATGTTTCGGACGTCGAGGCCTTTCCCGGCCATATCGCCTGTGACTCGGCATCGGCTTCCGAGATCGTCTTTCCCATCCGGATCGATGGAGAGGTCGTGGGGGTACTCGATATCGATTCGCCGCTGCCGGATCGCTTCAGTCAAGTCGATGAGATCGGTCTTTCGGCCTGTGTCCGGGTGATCCAGGCGATGCTTAGCCGAGACTGATGACCCTTTGTATTATACCGTATAACCGGACGTGAGAACATCTGCCTTCGAGGACTGACACGTCAGACGAAAACGCACTAGAAAAGAGGGCGCCAATCCTAGGTCGGACCATTGGCGCAAGTATTATGAGATTCCTATACATTATCGTTGCTTTTATCGCTACCCTGGCCGGTACCCTGACGGGGCTTGGCGGCGGGGTGATCATCAAACCGGTCATGGACATGATCAGTAATTATCCGGTCGATACGATCGGTGTCATTTCGTCCATCACGGTGTTTTCGATGTCTCTGGTCTCGGTGACAAAGCATCTGAGAAAGGGCACAAGGATGCCGCTTCTGATCGTCATCCCGATCGCGCTGGGTTCGGCTGTCGGTGGCATCCTGGGTCAGATCGTGCTGGATGAGCTGTCGCTATACCTGCCGATGGATCAGGTGAAGCTGATCCAAAACAGCGTCATGCTGGTGCTGTTGGTCGGTGTCTTTTTGTATATGCACTATAAGCCGACCCTGGGCTATAAGTCCAAAAAGATCGTCTTTTTATCGCTCCTGGTCGGGATCAGTCTGGGGGTTTTGTCGTCACTGCTTGGTATCGGGGGCGGACCGTTCAATATCGTCGCCTTCTTGTTCATCTTTACCTTTGATATCAAGATGGCCTCGATCGCCTCGCTCGTCAGCATCCTGTTCTCGCAGTTTGCGAAGCTGATCACCATCACCCTAAGCACCGGCTTTGCCGGCTACAATCTGGAGATCGTCCCGTATATGGTGTTTGCCGCCATCTTTGGCGCTCAGGTGGCCGGTCAGCTCAATAAGCATATGACGGCCCAACGCGTTGAGGTGCTGTTTGTGGTCATGCTCTGGCTGATCACCGGCATCAGTATCTATAATATCGTCGTGGGGGTGATCTAGTGGCAACCTTTGATGATTTTTTAGCGCTCGATATTCGAGTCGGGGAGATCACTCAGGCTGAGATCAATCCGAAGGCTCGTCAACCGGCCTATGTCCTAACGGTCGATCTGGGCCAAGACCTCGGGCTCAAGCAAAGCAGTGCTCAGCTCACTGCCTTGTATCAGCCGGAGGATCTGATCGGACGTCAGGTATTGGCCGTCATCAATTTCCCGCCCAAGCGGATCGCCGGTATCAAATCGGAGATCCTGGTGCTGGGCGTCTATCATCAAGACGGCGTTGTTTTGATCGAGCCTGATCGGAAGGTTGCATTAGGCGACAAACTGGGTTAAACTAAAGCTGCTGGGGGTGCCCTTTGGCTGAGAGATACCCTTATCACCTGATCCGGATTATGCCGGCGTAGGGAAGTCGATCCATCTCTCGATGGATTTTTTTATTGGAGGTTTTATGTTTAACACCCTGTTGGAAAAACTCAGTGAAATTCCTCAGGCAATCCCGGAAGCGATCCAAAGCCTGATCGATAATCCGGTGTCTTTGTTGGTCCTGATCGTTTTATTGGTAGCGCTGGTGCTGGTGATCCGGTTCGGCAGGATCGAGTTCAGTGCCCGTTTGATGGCTCAGATCGCCCTGGCGGTCGCGATCGCGGTGGTGCTCGATATGATGGTGCTCTTTCGCATGCCCCAAGGTGGCAGCATCACTGTCGCGGCGATGGTACCGATCTATCTGATCGCCTTTGCTTACGGACCGCAGGTCGGTTTATTCACCGGCTTTTTATTCGGTCTGGTCAATCTCCTCCTGGGAGCCTATATCATGCACCCGATCCAGACATTGTTGGATTATCCGGTGCCGTTTATGATGATCGGGCTGGCCGGTGCCTTTCCTAAGCACATGAATGTCGGGATCGTCACGGCCAATGTCCTTCGCTTTATCATGCACGTGCTTAGCGGTGGCATTTTCTTTGCCGCCTATGCGCCCGAGGGCCAACACCCTCTGGTCTATTCGATGGTCTATAACAGCTTTGTCTTTGTCGATGGTCTGATCGCCCTGATCGTCATGAATCTATTGCCGGTCAATCGATTGGTCAAAACGATCTATCGCGGCGCCCCACAGATCCATCGCTAGACCACCTATCAGCCAACAAAAAAATCCCGAGGATCACTCGGGATTTTGTGTTGTCAGACAATTTCAGACGATCGATTGGACCAGCTCGATCCCATTCATCTGCATATTGTAGAGGGCAAACAGGTTCATGAGATCGCCATCGTGGTGGGTCTGAGGCAGATGGAAGGTCTCGACGCCATCGACGACACAGATCAAACGGATCGGGATATTCTTTTCGTTATACCAGGTCTGGATGGTGAGACCGGCCTGCAGGACACAGATATCGGTCACATCGCCCACCAGGATGATGGTCTTGACCTCGGACTCGATCAGCCAATCCAAAAAGCCATCGGCATGAAAGACATTGGTCGAGTTCTTAAAGAACACCTCGTCTTCTGTCTGGACAAAGGCCTTGATCTCAGGCACCAGCTCACTCTCGCCCGTGCCGTGGACGCAGTGGGGCGGGTAGGCCTTAAATTCACAGGCATCCTCGGGATGCTCGTCACGGATGAACAGCCGACGCACCTGATCGAGCTTGTGATTGATCTCGGTGACATAGGGGATCAGCGCCGACACTCGTTTGGAGCTGAGCGCGCCTTCGTTGATAAAGCCCTCCACGATATCGATATGGAGCAGCAGGGTGTCGCTGTTATTGACCTCTTCGGCCGAGAGCACCGGCAGCTCCTGCATCGAAGCCTCGATCGCTTTTAATGATTTTATACTGTCGTCAGTTAATCTTACTTTTCTCATGCCAACCTCCATCATGCCTATACCCATTTCCCGACCGGACCATCTTGAAACAGCTCAAGAGCTTTGAATTCATCTATTGACCGGTCTGGTCAATAGACGTATAATCGGATTGACCAGTCTGGTCAAGGAGGGAAGATGGAAGCCTTTGAGAATCTAAGCCAAGCCAAACAGCAGCGGATCATCAATGCTGCTCTCCGGGAGTTCAGTGATAAAAGCTATCGGAGTGCTTCGACCAATACCATCACCGAACAAGCCGGGATATCCAAGGGGGCATTATTCCACTACTTTGGGAGCAAGCAACAGCTGTATCACTATCTGATGGATCATACCAGTCAACAGATCAAGGCCAAGGTCCTCGATGGTCTACCCCGAACCGATGATCTGATCGAGCTGTTTCAGATCATCTCACAGCGAAAAGCCAAGCTGGCCACGAGCTATCCTTTGATGTTTGATTTTTTGTACCGGGTGTTTCGCGAACAGCCCGAAGATCTAAAATATACCGAACTGGTCCGCCAGACGGTCGAGCTCATGAACGTGCTATCAAGTGATACCATCGATACGTCGCGTTTTCGGGAGGGGATCGATCTGGCAAAAGCGATCGACATCTGCAGCTGGATGACCGAAGGCTATGCTAAAAAATACGCCCAGACGCATCCTCAAATGGCTGTCGAGGACATGCTGGTCGCAGCGGATGAGCTGTTCGATACCCTGCGGGTCATGCTCTATAAGGAGGGCGTATGAATATCGTTGAAGTCAATCACCTGAAAAAATACTATGGTCGCCACCGCGGCGTCGAGGATGTCCATTTCACGATCAAACAAGGCGAAGTGTTTGGCTTTATCGGTCCCAACGGCGCCGGCAAGAGCACGACCATCCGCTGCGCCCTGAGTCTGATCTTTCCTACCTCGGGAAAGATCACACTGTTTGGTCTCGACAGCATCAAGGACCAGGTCGAGATCGCCAAGCGGGTGGGCTATCTGCCGAGTGAGGTCGCCTACTATGACAATATGAAGGTCAAGGATCTGCTCGAATATTCGATGAGCTTTTATGGCCGGCCGGATCCGGCCAGGCTGAAGGATCTGTGTGAGCGGATGGATCTCGATATCAGCCGAAAAATCGACGATCTGTCCCTGGGCAATAAGAAGAAGGTCGGGATCGTCCAGGGCCTATTGCATCGGCCGAGCCTGATCATATTGGATGAACCGACCAGCGGACTCGATCCGCTGATGCAGCAGCGCTTCTTCGATCTGATCGAGGAGGAGAACAAACGGGGAGCGACGGTTTTATTCAGCTCCCACATCCTTAGTGAAGTCAAGCGCTTGAGCGATCGGATCGCTCTGATTAAAGACGGCCGGATCGAGGACATGGACCAGATCGCATCGCTCCAAAGCAATCACTATAAAAATGTTCAGTTGACAGCTGACCCGGAGGCGCTCGATCGATTCGAAGGGTCGGATCTGATCGAGGTCAAGCAGCGCTTTGGCGATCAGCTCCACTTTATTTACCGAGGAGAGATCAACCGGTTGTTGCGAGAGCTGGCCCGGTTCGATGTCCAGAACCTGTCGATGGAGGATCCTTCACTCGAGGAATTGTTCATGGACTATTATGAGAGGCCAAATAATGAACACGTTTCGTCATGAGTGGCGCCTTCACGGGAGACTGCTTCGGGGCTGGCTGATCGCGATCCTTCTCACCCTGGCACTGTTTCTAAGCTTCTATCCCGCCTTTCAAGACGGTTTAGATGATATGGTTGCCATGATGGAGGGCTTCCCGCCCGAGGTGCTTCGAGGCTTTGGACTCGATATCGACTCCTTTGCCACCTACTCAGGCTATCTGGCCTATATCTATGTCTTTGTCCAGCTTCTGCTGGGGATCCTGTCGATCATGAGCGGGATGATTCTTGTCGGTCGGGAAAAGCTGAATCGATCGAGCGATTTTCTATTCTCCAAGCCGGTGTCACGACGTGGACTGTGGCTAGCGAAGGTCGCGGTCGGACTCCTGGGCTTATTGATCGTAAACAGCCTCATCACCGCAGTGGTCTATGGGGTGAGTGGCGTCTTTAGTATCCCGACCGATGGTGCGATTGGTTCGATCCTGGTCTCAAGCCTTTTGGTGCAGTTGATCTTTTTCTTTCTGGGCACGCTGATCGCGGTCCTAAAAAGACGCTTGCAGACCGTCACCTCAAGTGCAACAGCCATCGGCTTTGGCTTCTATTTTCTGTTGATCGTTGCTCGTCTACTGGAGGATGATCAATTCTTAAGGCTCAGTCTCTACGGTCTATTTGACACGGCGCAGGTCCAGCGTCAGGGGGTCGATCCGACGAATCTCACGATCGGTCTGGGCCTGATCATACTACTGGCCGGTATCAGCTACCGTCGCTATGTGACTCAGGATCTGGAGGTATAGATGAATATGATCAAGCGTGAGCTGAGAGCCGCCTGGATCAGCCTGATCGTTTGGGGACTAGGTTTTGTTTTTTTAGCCTATGCCGGGATCGTCAAGTTTGATTCGATCATCGGCAGCGGGCCACAGGTGGTCGATCTGGTCGATCGTCTGCCCCGGGTCGTGTTGGCCCTGTTCAATATGGCCGATATCGATATCACCCATCTGGCGGACTACTACTCGATCATCGCCTCATATCTGATGGTGATGGTGGCTGCTCATGGTCTGTTTCTTGGCATTCGGCTGTTTGCCAAGGAGGAACAGGCTAAGACGGCAGACTTTCTATTGACGAAGCCTCGCAGCCGACGCACCATCTACCTTCAAAAGGTGATGGCGGGGGTGGTGATCCTCCTCATCCTTCAGCTGATTATGTTTCTATGTAACTACGCCGCCCTGGCCAATCATCTGCCCGATGCAATGGCGCTGTTGATGAATTACAGCCTAGCCTTTCTGGCCATCCACCTGCTGTTTTTGGGGCTGGGCTGTCTCCTGGTCAATGTCGCTCCGGCCAAGAAAGCCGAGACGATCGGCCTGGGTATCCTTTTGATCAGCTACTTCGCACCGGTCCTGGCCAATATGACCGAAAAGCGCCATCACCTGAGCGGCTATTTTCCCTTCAATACCTTCTTGGACCGCTCGATGGCCGAGGCCGGCGGGGCACCGGTCGGCAAGCTCATTTTCCTCGGCCTGCTGGCCGTCGTCTTTATTTGGGTCGGCCTACAGCGGTTTAAGACAAAAGATATCTATATCTAGATAAAAAGAGCGATCAGTGTCGCTCTTTTTTTAGATCCCAAGGGCAAAGTCCATGATCGAGCCGAAGACATCATTGGTCTTACCACCGGGGGCATATTGATAGATCCCGATTCCGACGATCGGCAGCGTCTCTTTGATATGACCCAAGATCTTTAGTAAGGTCTGAGGCTTCATTCCGGGAGAGCCGGGCAGGGTCATATTCTGAAAGTACTCGCTGTCAAGGACATCGACATCGAGGTGGATATACACCCGGGAGAAGCCCATGGCCTTGAGCTGGTCGACCACCTGTCTCGGATCAGCCTCCAACTGATCGAACGGGATATGTCTCATGGCGTGGGTTGTCAGATAGTTCCACTCCGTTTTATCCCAGCCCCGGACCGCTAAATGGATGAGCTGCTCATGAAGAAGCGGGGTGGTCACGATATCACCGAACAATCCGCCATCATCGCCTAAAAGCACTCGAGCCGGCATGCCATAAAGCAGTCCGGAGGGGGACTCTTCAGGTGAGTTGAGATCACCATGGGCATCGATATAGATCAGAGCCATATCGCCTCCGTAGCGGTGATTGAGGTAGGCGGCGCTCGGGATATCGGCTGAGCAGCTGCCACCGATGGTCACCACCCGCTTGGCCTCGGCTTCGTCTAGCAGCCGACGAGCCGCTTTCATCTGTTGTTTGATGATATCAAAACCGAAAATATCATGCCGGCGATCGAGCGGTGAGTCCGGATCGACCGGCACCTCGATAAACGGCCGATCCTTCAGGTAGAGCTGCTTGATCTCTTGAGCTCCGTAATAGGTGGGATTTCGGCCCTCGCCTTGCCACTGGGGGTTTATCAGGATGGTTGTTTTCATACATCGTCTCCAATCTCGGACGTGACTAGGAGCTGAAGCTCGGTCACATATTCGTCGCTTTTGGTGGTGAAACGGTTATCGATATGATAGATCTCCAGCGGCTCGGCCACCGGGTGGAACCGATGCTCCTTGGCATAGCGGTAGAGGGCTTGGACGAAGGCGGCGGCTTGAGTGTAGTCGCCTCGGTAGAATAGGCTGAGATAGTCACCGGCCGCCAGACTGAAGTCGGCTTCGTCTTCTTCTGAGGAATCGAGCAGGATGAAGACCGAGTGATATTTTGGCGGCTGCGCCGGCTCAAAGTCCTTCATCGACCAGATGCTGCCCGTGGCGAGATTGCCCAGTTCATGGATCCGGCTTTCGTGGCGGCGGTGGAGTTTTTTGATCGCCAGGTCGATCTCTTCGTCGCGCTGGAGCTTGGCCTGCCGGCGCAGACAGTAGCGGATCGGCAGTACTTGGCGCCGGATGATTTCAAATGGCTGATCAGCCAGGGAGCGGAAATGATCGAGTCTGGCTTGGAGTGATCGATCGATCCGCTCGAGCTCACTGATCTCCTGCTGGATGATTTGCTGCTCCGATTCAAACAAGCCGATGGTATTATCGAGACTCAGATCGCCAAGATACTCCCCGATCTGCTCCATTGAAAAACGCAAGCGGCGCAGGTCGCGAATGATGCTCAGCTTATAGAGACTGTGCAGACCATAGATGCGATAGCCATTCTCATCCCGCCTCGGCTTTATGATGCCGAGCCTTTCATAATAGCGCAGCGAATCCGGTCCGATGCCATAGAGTTTTGAGATCTGAGAGATATAGTAATACTCTTTCATCATTTTCCCCCTTTACCTTGGTATTATACCAAGGTTTAGACTAGAAGAGACAGAAAGAGAGGATTCTATGTCAACCGTCAAAGGATATCTCAGGCAATTGCTCCCCATCGGCTGGGGGGCACTCATTCTATCCTTCACCCTGAGCTATATCCACACCCAATCACAAATCACTGAAGGAGGCGTACTGGGACTGATCCTATTACTGCAGCACCACTTTGATCTGTCCCCAGCCGGCGTGTCACTGGTGCTAAATGCCGGCTGTTATATCCTGGCCATCAAGGCCTTGGGTCGACGCTTTTTTAGGCGTTCGATCATCGGGGCGGTCTGTTTGGCCCTGGGCTTTCAGCTGTGGCAGCTGCTGCCGATAGAGCTTCACTGGCTCAGTCAGCACCCGGTGGCGGCGGCGATCCTGGGGGGCTTGGGAGTCGGCCTTGGCGCCGGTTTGGTGCTTCGCCAAAACGCCTCGACCAGCGGCGATGACGCCTTGGCCCTGGGGATCGCTCGCCTAAGCGGTCTCCGGATCGGCCTCATCTACCTGCTGGGGGATATCATCATCCTGGGGCTATCGCTCAGCTATATCCCGCTGCGTCTGATCGTCTTTTCACTGCTCTCGGTCATCATCTCGTCGTTTACCGTGGAGCGTTTGGCCAAGGCAAAGCTGCCAAAGCTAAAAAAAGCGGCCTCTCTGGTGAGAAGCCGACCGATCCCTAGCCCAAGAGCCAACTCAAGATTGGTAGAAGAAAGGGAATGAGGAAGGTGATGACCATCCCCGAAGCGATCGAGACCAGGCTTAGCCTCATCCCGACAAACCGGGTGATCGGAGCCAGCACCACATCCATACTCGGGGCACCGCCGGCCGCGATCGGGGCGGCCGGATTGATCCGGGCCAGAAAGGGCACGGCCAGGATCGCGATCACCTCACGTAAGACATTGACCAAAAAGCCATAGGTGCCGATCTCAAGACCATAGGTCTGCGTCATATAGGCCCCGGTGATGGAGTAGAAGCCCATCCCGCCGGCTGATAGCACCGACACCTTCATCGGCAGACCTAATAAGACACCCGCCAGGGCGCCACCTAAGAGAGAACCGATCGAGATCGCCAGCGGCAGCAGGATGAATTTCCAGCCCAGCCGGCGCAGGTAGGTGAAGATCTCACGGCTGGCGCCCTGAGAATATCCGACACCGACCAACAGCACGATCAGAGCCCAGTTGAAAATGGTATCGATCACGTCTGCCGAGAGAGAGCGGCGAAACAACAGACCGACCACCAGACCCGTCGCAATACATATCGGGATGATCCACGACATGATATCGGGCTGTTGGGATTGTTCGATCTCATCACTAAAGTCCTCGCCGATATTTGGGAAGGCCTTGTGATCGAGCGGGACGATGGTTCGCTCGGTGATCACGGCCAATCCGATACTGAGGGCCAAGGCACTCAGGCAGATGATCAGACACTGCAATCCGATCGAGGCGAAGTTTCGGATGATCGTATCGTTTAGACCAAGGTTTAGACCGATCATCAGCATGATGACACCGATCGACAGATTGACGAGCTGATCCATCGATCGCGAGAGCCGGGGACTGGCAAACAGCCAGCCGATGACGATGCCGCCACCGATCGTAAGGAAGGGGAGAATGCCCATAGTAGACCTCTTCTAATCATAATAGTTCGCATCTAAGTGTATCATCTTCACAGCCGCTTTTAAAGACGATAAAGAACTGATTGAAAAGGCGAAGCCGGGGGTCTATAATAGGAGCAATAATCGACTTTTACGAGAAAGGAGTCGGCATGTCGAACCGAAAACGGATCGTCATAAAGATCGGGACCTCGACTCTGACCCATGAATCGGGTCATATCCATATCCGCCGATTTGAAGAGCTGATCAAGGTCCTGGCCGATCTGCAAAATGGCGGTATCCAACTGATCCTGGTGTCCTCGGGAGCGATCGCCGTCGGCATGGGCAAGGTGGGCCTTAGGCAAAAGCCGTCCGATATCCCGGGCAAGCAGGCCTGCGCCGCCATCGGTCAATGTGAGCTGATGCACCTGTACGATGTGGCCTTTGGCCGGTTCGGTCATGACGTGGCCCAGCTCCTGTTGACAAAGGATATCATCGAGGACCCGAATCGGGTCTGTCATGTCCAAAACACCCTAGAAAAGCTCCTTGAGATGCAGATCATCCCGATCATCAATGAAAACGACACCATCGCCATCGAAGAGATCGTCTTTGGTGATAATGACACCCTCTCGGCCATCGTTTCGGTCCTGGCCGATGCCGATGGTCTGATCATCCTAAGTGATATCGACGGGCTCTATACCGCCAATCCCCGGACGGATCAGACGGCTCAGCTCATCCCGCGGGTCGATCTTCGGACCGAGAGGGTCGATGACTTGGCCGAGGGTGTCGGCACCTCACGCGGTACCGGTGGCATGATCACCAAGCTCCAAGCGGCCAAGCTTTGTCATGAAAACGATATTCCGATGTGGATCATGAACAGCGCCGACACCACGAATCTCTACCGCTGGTTTGATGGCAAGCCTGTCGGTACCTATTTCGTCCCGAAGGGAGAAAAAGATGATAAGCGTTTGCGAAATCGGGCGGCGAGCCAAGTCTGTCAAGACCGATATGGCGCAGCTGTCCAAGCAGGACAAGAATGATGCCCTCCGGCGGATCGCCGAAACCATCAGACAAAACAGTCAGCTCATCTGCCGGGCCAATCGACACGACATTCAGGCCGCCAAACAGGCCGGCTTAAGCGAGGCCTTGATCGATCGGCTGCTATTAGATGAGGCCAGGATCGAGGGCATCGCCCGAGCGGTCGAGGAGATCATCCAACTGCCTGATCCGGTGGGTCAGGTCCTATCGGGCGAGACGATGAGTGAGGGCATGCAGCTGATCAATGTCCGAGTCCCGTTAGGGGTCTGCGGCATCATCTATGAAGCCCGCCCCAATGTGACGGTCGATGCCGCCGCGCTGTGCCTAAAAGCCGGCAATGCGGTCATCCTAAAGGGCGGTAAGGAGGCGATCGAATCGAATAAGGCCCTGACCCGACTGATGCGTCAAGCGCTGGAAGAAGTCGAGCTGCCGGCTGATTGCATCCAACTGATCGAGGATACGTCGCGTCAGGCATCGATCGAGCTGATGGAGCTTCGAGCCCTGGATGTACTGATCCCCCGAGGCGGCGCCGGACTGATCGCATCGGTCGTCGAGCACGCCAAGGTACCGGTGATCGAGACCGGCACCGGCAACAACCACCTGTTTGTCGATGCCACGGCGGATCTATCCCAGGCCCTCGATATCCTGATCAATGCCAAATGCCAACGACCCTCGGTCTGTAATGCCATCGAGACGCTCCTGGTCCATCGATCGATCGCTGAGGATTTTCTGCCGCGGGTGATGACGTCGATGAGCGAGCGAGGGGTAGAGCTTCGTGCCGATGAAGTCGCCCGACGCGTCCTGAGCTCAGCCAAGGCCCTCACTCAGACAGACTATGCCACCGAGTTCATCGATCTGATCCTGGCGGTCAGGGTCGTAGATGATATCGACCAAGCCCTTGATCATATCGCCACCTATGGGACCGGCCACTCTGAGGCCATCGTGACCACCGACTATGATCAGGCCAGGCGCTTCCAACAGGCAGTCGATGCGGCCGCGGTCTATGTCAACTGCTCGACTCGGTTTACCGATGGCGGGGAGTTCGGCCTCGGCGCCGAGATCGGGATCTCGACCCAAAAGCTTCACGTCCGAGGACCGATGGGGCTCGTTGCCCTGACGAGCAACAAATATCTCATCTCCGGTAATGGACAGGTGAGAGGCTAAGCCGTTTAAAAAGCAAATCCCGGCCCATCATGGCCGGGATCGTTTTGTTAGTCCGTTCGATCGAAGACGTGCAGCCTTAGTTCTTCGGAGAAAAAGGCCATTGCTTTTCGAGCCGCCAGGCTGTTGCCCTTAGGATCGAGTGCCGGGGCATACAAGCCAAAACAATAGTCGTCGTGCAACGCGATCAATCCGCCGCCGACGCCGGATTTGGACGGAATGCCCACCCGAACAGCATATTCGCCGGAGCCGTTATACATGCCGCAGGTGAACATCAGGCTCTCGAGGATCAAGCGATGCCGAGGTGAGATTGCCTCGTGGTGCTTAAATGCCCAGGCCATCCGGGCCAAGTCTTTGGTATCCATTAGGATGGCACAGCTTTTTATGTAGAAGTCAAGTGTCGTCTCTCGATCGGCCCGAAGCAGCTCGAGCTCGGCCAGCTTATTGAGTGATTGTCGGTTGGCCTGTGAATGCGCATACTCCGACTGATAGACGGCCCGGTCGATCGGGAGATCCTCTCGTGAGATCAGCTGAGCCAGACTTTCGACAAACTCTTCAAGCGAATAGGTCGAAGCGATCAGGCTGCACAGCACCAGCGCTCCGGCATTGATAAACGGATTGGCCGGTCGGATCTGAGGCAGCGGAGTGATGGCCGGTGATTGAAATGAGGCGCCGCTTGGCTCCATATGGACCAACGAAAAGACAATGTCTTCACCCCATTTATCCAGTGCAAACAGAAGAAAATAACACTTGACGATGCTTTGGATCGTAAAGGCATAATCGCTGTCACCGGCCGAATAGAGGCGGCCGTCTTTTGTCATCAGACTGATGCCCAGTTGCTTTGGATCGGCGTTAGACAGCTCCGGGATATAGGAAGCAACCTGCCCGTTTTTCTTCCATGGCTCAGCAATCGTCATCGCGTTCTCAACTAATGTTTCCAATGTTTGTTCCATGAACTTCACCTCTCGATAATACTATAGCAAACTACTCCCAAAATAGTGACTCGATGGGTTATAGCTATTACTTATAATTGAAACCCTCTGAGCTATTGTATACTTTTGGTAACGGTAATACTAATGTCGATTGGAATTCTAAAATGACTCTGGAATATCTACGTTATTTAAAAGTAATTGCCCAAACCGGATCGATCAATAAAGCTTCTAAAGAGTTATTTCTTTCCCAACCTCATCTTAGCAATATTGTACGAAATATTGAAGAGGAATTGCAGATTAGAATATTTAAACGTCTATCCAGCGGTGTTCAATTAACACCGGAAGGTGACGTGCTTTTAACGCATGTGTCTAAACTATTATATGAATTCGACCAACTTCAGGCATTTCATCCCAGAAAAACCAGTCCTATCGGCCTTCAGATGAGAATAGCGATGACGAAATTCTCCCACACGATGGAGAGTTTTCAAGCGATTGTAGTGGACTATGAGCGTAAGAACACTTTTGAACATCGTTTGATTGAGACGTCTTCTCGTGGGGTGATTCAAGCGATTCATCTTAATAAGGCGGATGTCGGAGTGATTCACTACGGAAAGGAACAAGAAGTAAGAGTTCACGCTTTAGTTGAGGCTTATGAATTGGAGTATCATGAATTAGCCCATCTCCAGCCTCATATTGTTATCTCGAAAACGCATGAGTTGATTAGACAGGGAGCGGAGATTACTCTAGAGAGTCTGGACGGCTATGGCTTTGTCAGATACTGGGGGGAGTATGAAGACTTTGTTTATGATATTGCTTCAGAAGCAACACACAAGGATTTAAACGAGTCGCCAAATATAGTCTATGTCGAGGGACGTGCCGCCTTACTCCATCTCATCGGCAACAGTAATTTCTATACCATCGGTATCCGAGAATTTTTATCACAAGATGAGGTCTATAAAGTAATATCGATTCCGATCGAAACAGAGGATCTGATAACTTTTTCGTGGATCAAGCGAAGAAGCGATCGTTTGAATTCAATCACCGAGCAATTTGTGGAAGAACTCACCCGCACCTATAGCCGTCTCTAACTCGCTGCATTATGAAGGAGGAAAAATGAGCCCATTACAGAAGAAATTATGGTACGAGCGCATCCCAAATGCTTTTATTATCATTTTTCTTATCATGGTACTGGTGGCAGTCCTGACATATATCATTCCGTCAGGTCAGTTCGAAAGAATCATGATGGAAAACGGTCGTGAAGGTGTTGATCCTGACAGTTTTCACTATATCGAGAAATCCCCATCCATGAAAACATCTCCGTTCGATTTGTTCCGATCCATTCCCATTGGTATGGTACAGGCGGGCACGGTGATGATGATCGTTTTCTTAGCAGGTGGTATGTTTAAAATCCTGCAAGAGAGCGGTGCCATGGAAAATGGTATTGGGATGGCTGTTCGTAAAATCGAGGAGAAGAACATTTCTCCCTATTGGGGTCTTGCTTTACTCACACTGTTATTTGGCTTTTTTGGAGCAGCAGTTGGGTTCGAGAATCTGATTGGTTTTGTGCCCTTAGGTATTATGGTTGCTCTCGGGCTTGGATTTGATTTGATGGTCGGTGCCGGTGCGGTTATTGGTGCACTTGCGGTAGGATTTGCTACCAGTCCGATCAACGCCTATACTGTTGGGGTGGCTCATGAGATTGCAGGCCTGCCAACATTTAGTGGTATGGGTTTAAGAACGATCTACGTCCTCGTCTCATTAGCCCTGATGTATTGGCATATGACAAGCTACATGAAAAAAGTTGAAAAAGATCCAACCAGATCCTTAGTAAAAGGGATTTCTACTGAAGGTCTGACAATTGACCGCAACCAACTGCAGAGTTACCACCTCGATACCCGAGGAAAAATCATGTTACTGGCTTTCTTCAGTTTTATTGCGGTAGTTGTATATGGAGTTGTTGTCCATCAATGGTATCTTGATGAAATTGCGGCACTATTTGTCATCTACGCCATTATCTTTGCCGTGATTTCGGGCATGAGCAGTGAAAAGATGGTTCAAACATTTATCAAAGGAGCCAGCGCTGTGACCGGAGGAGCGTTGATTGTCGGTTTGGCTCGTGCGATTCAAGTTATTATGGCTCAAGGTGAAATATCAGATACAATCGTCTATAGCTTGTCTCTGCCGCTAAGGCAACTATCACCGATCCTTTCAGCAATTGCTATGACAATCGTTCAAGGGGTGATCAACTTCTTCATACCCTCTGGAAGTGGTCAAGCTATGGTTACGATGCCGATCATCGTACCGTTATCGGATATCATCAATGTAGGACGCCAGATCGCAGTATTGGCATTCCAAATTGGAGACGGCGTCACCAATATGATCATCCCTACCAGTGGCGGTCTCTTAGCAATGCTGGCAATTGCCCGCGTGCCGTTTGATAAGTGGTTCCGATTTATCATTGGACTGGTTGTAAAAGTATATATTGCCGGTTGGATCATTCTAGCGATTGCAACACTGATCAATTGGCAATGATGACCTTACGGGCTCTCAACAAAGAGTTATTTGATACGATTCGGATGGATTATCGAAATCTGCATTCGATTCCGGAAATTCATGATGAACTACCGCTGACCCGCCAGTATATTTTAGACCAGTTGGATGAGTTTGATCTAAATATTAGGGAGGATGTTGGCAATCATGGGATCGTAGCGACCTTAAGTGGTGAAGAAAAAGGTGGTTGTATCGGCTGGCGAGCTGATATGGACGCCCTGCCCATGGAAGAAAAAACGCAGCTACCTTTTCGGTCGCGGCATACGGGAGCTATGCATGCATGCGGTCATGATGCTCATGTAGCCATTGCATTAGGGATCATTAGAATTCTTGATAAGCATCGTCATCTGATTCGAGGACATGTCAAATTTCTCTTTCAACCTGCGGAGGAATCGACGGGTGGTGCTGAACATATGATAAATGATAAAGCCCTGAAAGAACCTTCTGTTGATCGAATACTTGGTCTTCATGTTTGGCCGTCGCTAGAAAAAGGACAAGTTGGACTAGCCAAAAAAGAATTGATGGCTGGCGGGTTGACCTTAAAATTCCATATACAAGGTAAAGGGGGCCATGCTGGTCGCCCGCATGATTCTGTGAATCCGATCGTAGTAGCGGCAAAATTGGTCGATGAAATAGAGTCAATTAAGAATTATATGGTACCCAGTCACGAAAATCTCGTAATTACTATGGGTATGCTTCAATCAGGGAGTGTCTTTAATGTCATACCTGATGAAGCAATCATGCATGGCACAGTACGATATTTCAACTGGGACCTGAAGGAAGTTGTGGTAGAGCTGATTAGGCAAATTTGTCGTTCCCTAGATGAGATGCTCGGATCCCACACTATCCTTGAAGTAATCGAGAATTATCCTCCGACAAACAATGATGAGCAGGTGATTGAGGAGATCGATCAGATAATTGATTCGTTTGAGGATTATGAATCTGTCGACATCAAAATTCCCTCGATGGGATCCGAAGATTTCAGTTTTTTCTTGAATGAGGTACCAGGTTCTTTTGTCTGGCTCGGAATGAGACAGAAAGACACCTCAGATTACTTTGAGATCCACCATCCGAAATTTACTGTTAATGAACAAATATTTCTCGATAGTCCGGCTCTATTTAGCCAAATCATCATCGAGATGCTACAAAGTCTGTAGTGGAAAGTCGCTAACCATCATGAGTGGTTAGCGACTTTTTCGGGTTTCTTCAATCAGTCGATTTTGTCTTCACAGGCCTTCATGGCATCGAGGGTCTGCTGAAGCAGATCATCGAGCTCCCAGCCGAGCATGTCGGCGCCCCGGGCAATGACATCACGCGAGCAAGCGGCGGCAAAGGAAGCTGTTTTAAACTTTTTCTTTAGGCTTTTGAGATTCATATCCTGGACGCTTTTCGATGGCCGAACCAGGGCACAGGCCCCGATCAGTCCGGTCAATTCATCGGTGGCAAACAGGATCTTTTCCATCTTCTTCTCGGGCTTGATATCGGTCACGATTGAGTAGCCATGGGAGGCGACGGCTCGAATGAAGTCCTCATCGTAGCCGTTGTCTCGCAGGATCTCCTGCGTCTTTTGACAGTGCTGGTCAGGGTACTGTTCGAAGTCAAGATCGTGCATCAGACCGACCAGTCCCCAATAGTCGACGTCCTCGCCTTCTTTTTCGGCAAAATAGCGCATGACACATTCGAGCGTCAGGGCGTGTTGGAGCAAGAAGGGGTCGGAAGTGTATTGCTTGAGGAGCTCAAGGCTTTCATCACGTGTTTTCATTACTGTTCGCTTTCTAACTGTTTTGTCAGCTCGATGCTGGCATCGACGAGTGATTCGATGTATTGGATGGTATCGATCAAGACATCAGGCTGAGTGATATCGACACCGGCGAGTTGAGCCAGCTCGACCGGGCTCTTGGTCCCGCCGCTCTTTAGGACCTCGATCCAGCGATCGACCGCCGGTTGGCCTTCGGCCACGATCTGGCGGCTCATGACGGTGCCGATGCTAAGGCCGGCACTGTAGGTATAGGGGTAGAGGCCCATATAGTAGTGGGGCTGACGCATCCAGGTGAGGGCGGCGTTGTCATCGATCTCGACCGCCTCTCCCCAGAAGGCGGACAGGGTGGCTTTTTTCAGCTCATGCAGCTTTTGGGTCGTCAAGGCTTCTTGCTGTTCGACCAGTCGGTAGACCTCCCGCTGGAAGTGAGCCTCCAGGAAGTGAGTGACATAGTTATGGTAGTAGGTGTTGCCCAATAGTGAGCTATAGACAAAGCGTTGGAATCGGGGGTCATCGTTTTGGTTGATCAGATCGTTTGTCAGGAGCATCTCATTGATGGTCGAAGGTGCTTCAACGAAATAGGTGCTGGGTCTGGTGCTGTAGAGGTTGAGATACTTATTCGCCAGCTGGAAATGACCGGCATGGCCGAGCTCATGCACCAGGGTGAAGACATCACTCAAGGCCCCGGTCCAACTCATTAGGATATAGGAGTTGTGACCATAGGGGCTGGTGCAGAAGCCACCGGTGCTTTTGCCGATGTTTTGGGCCCAGTCCACCCAGCGCTCATCGAGGGCCTTATCGATAATCTGATTGTATTCTTCGCCCATGACCCGCAGAGCACTGCGGGCGTAGTCCTTGGCCTGATCGATCGTGAGCTTTTGAGCATAGTTCGCATCGAGCGGCACCTGGAGATCGGCAAAGGTGACTCGGTCGAGCTGATAGACCTCTTTTAGCAGACCGGCCCACTTGCGCATGACCGGGGCCAGGTGCTGAAAGATCGTATCGATATGCTGATCATAGATGGCTCTTGAGATCTGCTGGCGATTGAGTAGAAAGTCGAAGACGCTGTCATAGCCGCGCATATCGGCCAGACGCTTTTCCTTCTCCACCTGAGCGATCAAAGCCGCGGCAATGGTATGCTGTGATTGCCGCAGCCGGTCGGAGAACTTCTCAAAGGCCTTTCGGCGAAGGCCGGTATCGGTGTGGTACTGATAGTGATTCTCGTAGAGGACAAAGCTTAAAGGATACGTCTCGCCCTCGTATTCAAACTCGGGAAAGGTCATATCGGCCAGCTTGGCTTGCTCGTAGATATGATAGGGCAGGCTCAGGCTGTTATTCAGTGTCACCAGGGCTGTCTCGAGCTCATCCGAGAGCCGGTAGGGTAGGAAGCGCAGCTTTTCTTCGATATAGCTCGTCAGGGTCGGATCGGCCTGTGCCACCTGCTCGAGCGTTTCTTTTGGTAGCGCGTCAAGGAAATTGTCAAAATCACTCAGTCGAACCATCAAAGGGTTCATGAACAGGCGAAGCTGTCCCACCAGTTGTTGGGTATTGGTATCGGTCATATCGGTCGCGATCGAGGCATGGGCAAAGGTCTGTAGCCGGCTGGCTCGGATGAAGATCTCTTCACTTAAACGGATCAAACGAGCGATCTCGGACGGATCTTTTATCGCGTCAAGGTCATGGGCAAACAGTTGGTCGGCTTGGTCCCGGATCCGCTCTTTATCGGCTTCGAAGGCCGCTAGATCAGGGTAGAGGTTCGAGAGGTCCCAGGTTTCTTCGATCGGTACTTCACTGCGAGCTTGTAGATTCATAAATATCTCCTTTTCTTGGTCTATCTATTTTACCCCATACCTCGGCCGTGATACAATGGTTAGCAACGGATAAGGAGGCCTTATGTATTTTCCAAAGATAACCGGAGACAGAGTCTATCTATCGCCGATGGACCCTGACGATGTGTTGATTTATACCAAGTGGATGAATGATCCTGAGGTCACCATCGGACTGGGAAATCATTCGGCGATCTATAGTCACTTAAAACAAAAGGACGTGCTGGAGAGCTACGCCCGAAGTCAAGAGAATATCAACCTGGCGATCATCGATAAAGCGACCGATCGATTGATCGGCAACTGTGGTCTGAAGGATATCAATCACCAGCATCGGCGAGGAGAACTGGGGATCTTCATCGGTGAGGCCGCGTTTCGAGGCCAGGGCCACGGCACCGAAGCCATGGCGCTCCTGCTCGACTTTGGCTTTCGCGTACTGAATCTGCACAATATCAATCTGAAATATTTCAGCTTCAACAAGCAAGGCGAGCGAGCCTATCGAAAGCTCGGCTTCAAGGAGGTCGGTCGCCGGCGAGAAGCCGTCATTTATAATGGCACATTCTATGACGATGTCGAGATGGACATCCTGGCCGATGAGTTTCGTCAGGGGCCGTATGCCGATATCGCACAGCTGGACCTGGAAGGCTATGAATTTTAGGGGGAACAATGACTGATACCAGAGAACTCATCATTCATCTGGGGCAATATGAAGAAATCTATACGATCGGTCCGGAGATCGCTGATAAAAAGCTGCCGGAGGTGATCGCCAAGCTCAAGCAGATCGGGGAGAACAACTCGGTCTCGGTTCGGCGACCGGACGAACGAGAAAACGGCTACTATGGCGGCACCGGGATCGATCGTTTAGACAAAGAACGCTTTGACGCCTTCTTGGCTCAGGCCAATGAGCTAGTGGCCCGCTATTCCAGCGGCCGCTCGATGAAGGTGGTCGATCAGACGATCACCCGTCCGGTCCACCGAGGCAGTCTGATCCTGGGCATCATCGGTAGTCTGGCCGGTGGTCTAATCGGGGCGCTTGTATTTGCCCTAGTCGCTTATTTTGGCTTTTTCATCTCCTACCTCGGCTTTATCATCGCCATCTTTGCTGCCAAGGGCTACGATATGTTGGGCGGCCAACAGGGCAATAATAAAAAGATCAGCCTGATCGCCGTCATTTTCATCTCGGTCGTGGTCGGCTTTCTACTAGCCAATGGAGCGGTGTTTGCCAAATCCTTCGGCGGCAATTACCTCCAGGGTCTGCGGGCCGCTTGGTATATGTTGACTAATAATCCGACGTCCTTCTTCAACTCGCGCTTTTTGATCGGACTGATCTTTGCCTATCTTGGCGCTTGGCGAGTCCTCAAAAGTCCCTTTTAACAAAAGAGGGGGATATGGATACGTCACTGTTATCAAACCGATTTTTCGTTAGACAGTTAACTGAGCGTGACATAGCGGCGATTTATTCACTATGCAGCGGCAATCCTTTGTATTATGAGCATTGCCCACCGCTCGTCACCAGACAGAGCATCGCCGATGATCTAAAAGCATTACCGCCCGGAAAAACCCCGGAGGATAAATTCTATCTGGGATACTATGACGGAGATCGGTTAGTTGCCGTATTGGATCTGATTTGGAGCTACCCCGATGAACAACGGGTATTGATCGGGTTTTTCATGGTGGAAGCATCGGTTCAAAAAAGTGGTGTTGGGAGCATGATCGTCGATGAACTATGGGCTTTTTTAAAAGCCGAAGGCATCCTCGGTGTTCGCTTGTCCTGGGTCATGGGCAATCCTCAGGCTGAACATTTTTGGCATAAGAACGGTTTCAGAGAAACCGGCAGCCCAACGAAGAACGAGCACGCCACATTTGTAGTGGCCGAGCGCATCTTATGATCCCACCGGTCGCTCCTGGCTCCACGTCAAAAGAGCCTAAAACGTCAATCTATTCTCAGCGCCTTCTCCGGCTCCGATAATCTTTAACGAAAAAAATCCTCCCGCTTTTTTGGCGGGAGGATGGCTTTTTATCAGTCGGCGTCCTGGCGAAGCAGTCGAATGGCTTCTCCGAGCTTGAGACGATTGCCGTAATTGAGTGTCCCGAGCCGGTAGAGTCGGGCCGAGATCAAGGCGGTAAAGATCGTCGTGACGAGCAGGATCATGAAGCCCAGGATGATCTCCCAGTTCGTGACGGTCGAGCCGAGGGAGCTTCGGGCAAACATGGCAAAGGGCGAGCTAAACGGGATAAAGCTTGCCACCTTCATGATCAGCGAATCCGGGTTTGACATCGAGAAGTTGACGACAAGGAAGCTGGCGACCATCAAGAGCATGATCGGCATCGAGGCAGTCGATACATCCTCCACCTTAGACACTGTCGAGCCGAGCATGGCATAAAAGAACAGGTAGAGCAGGTAGCCCAGCAGCGTGAAGCCCAGGAAGATGATCAGCACCTTGGGCGGAATATCGAGATAACGCATGATATTAAACCCCCAGGCGGCCTGATTCAGCCGAAAACCGGCAAACAAGGAAACGACGATCAGTGAAAACTGGAGCAGTCCGGCTAAGCCGGCTCCAAACACTTTGCCGTAGAAGAGCTTGCTCGGATTGGCACTGGTGATCAAAAGCTCCATCGTTCGGTCGCTCTTCTCCCGGGCCACCGAGGTCGATACGGTCGTGCCGTAGAAGATGACCAGGAAATAGACGACGAAGATAAAGCCATACGTGAAGCCGTAATTAGTAAAGCCATCGGTGCCTAGCACCCGGGGCGTACTTTCAAACGGTCGATCCATGGCGGCCCGAAAGGCATCAAAGTCTAAGGCGTCACCGATCAATCGCCGCTCACGCATGAGCCGCATCACCTGCTCGAAGGGGGCAGACCCTCCGGTCCCGGGCGGTCCCATATAGATATTGGTATCGCGAAACAGCGGTGAGTAGGCATCGGCCGAATGGATAATATAGGCCTCATCGAGGGAGGAAGCCATCAGGTCGGCCGCCAGATCGGCTTCATCGTCGTAGAAGACGGCTTGAGGCAGAAAATAGCCGATCTCGTCTGGAGTGATCTCTTCGGCCTCGATCAGGACGCCGATTTTTGGTGGCTCGATCGGTCCGTCCGAGGCTTCGCGGGTTAAGAGATCAGAGCCAAACAAGCTGAAGATCTGAGGGATAAAAGCCACGATCAGGGCCACCAGCACAAAGATGGCCGTTGGAATGATCCAGGACTTTTTGGCCGTGATCGAGCTGAATTCAAAGCGCAGGATACGGAAGAAATTACTCATGATCGCCTCCATTTTTCTCGCCCACTTCATGGATGAAGACCTGGGTCAGGCTGGGCTGATACTCGGCAAAGATCTGGATATCACTGCCATGATCGAGCAGACGCCTCAAGAAGGCATCCTTAGTCAGGCCCTCGCACAGTTCGATGACCGTGCCGTTACGTTCGTGTGATAGGACGTGGGCTCCCAGCGTTGCCAGCTCGGTCTCGGGAATACTTGATATCAAACGGTATTTTCCCCGGCCGTGGCGGCGCTTGATCTGACTCAGATCGCCCTCGAGGATGATTGTGCCCTGATCGATCAAGGCGATATCATCACAAAACTCCTCGACATAGCCCATCTGATGCGAGCAGAAGATGACGAGCTTATTTTGAGCGACCTTTTCGCGGACGATATCCTTTAGGACCTGTGAGTTGACCGGGTCGAGTCCGCTAAACGGCTCATCCAGGATGATGATGTCCGGGTCATGGATCAAGGCCTGAATGATCTGGACCTTTTGCTGATTGCCCTTGGATAGGATCTCGAGTCGTTTGTTCTCGAACTCACTCAGATCGACCCGGGAGAGCCAGTATTTGGCGCTCTGCTTCGCAGCCGCTTTTTCCATGCCGCGTAGCTGGGCAAAATAGACCAGTTGATGGACCAATTCCTCCTTGGCGTACAGGCCACGCTCCTCAGGCAGATAGCCGATCCGATGGTCTCTGGCCCGAAACGGCCGGCCGTCGAGGACGAAGTGGCCGCTATCAGGCTTGAAGACATCCATCAGGCAGCGGATGGTGGTGGTCTTACCGGCTCCGTTTCGGCCGAGAAAGCCCATCGCCCGGCCCGATTCGACCTCGAAGGTGATGCCGTGAAGGATCTCTTTGTCGCCGAAGCTTTTCTTTATATCTTTCAATTCGAGTCGCATTCTATTCCCCCTTTACAGTAAGATAACAATGGTGTATGAAGTCCGAAGTGTCTTTTTGGTTAAAACTTGGTAAAATAAGACTATCAGGAGGCCGGATATGACAAAAACCCCTAATTTATTTGGCGGTATCGATATCGGTTCGAATACCGTCAAGATCAAGATCGTCCAACTAACCAACGGAAAACTGAAAACACTGGAGGATCTGTCGACGGATCTGCCGATGGGAGATGAGGTGTTTGCCACCAAGCTGATCTCCGACGCCTCGACCAAGCGGCTACTGGCCATCATCCAGCACTACCAGAAGCTGCTCGTTCAATACCAGGTGGAGCACTACCGGGTGGTTGCCACCACCTCGCTTCGTGAAGCCGATAATGCCAAATTTGTCGTCGATGCCATCCATCGCCAGACCGGTCTGAGAGTCGAGGTGATCGATGATGCGATCGAGAAGTTCTTGACCTACAAATCGATGCGCGATCAAATGTCAGACTATAAGCAGGTGCGTGATGAGGGCACGGTGCTGGTGGAGCTCACCAGCGGCGGCTGTGATGTCTCCTTCTACCGCGATAATCGAATGCTTAGAAATGATGAGATCGGGATCGGCTCACTTGAGCTCAAATCGACCCTCAAACGCTATATTGAAGATACCCCAAATTATATCCAGGTATTGGAAGAATATATCGAAACCAAGATCGACTATGTCTCAAAGATCCTAAAGAAGCGTCATATCAAGAACTATCTGATCGTCGGCGGTGATATTCGGACCATTTCTCAGACCTTTTTCGATAATAAGCGACTGATGAGCCGCAAGGAGTTTCTGGACTACTATGACCGGATCAGTCAGGACCGCGAATACCTGATCCGTCAGTCGACCCTGATCGGCAAGGACTGGCATGAGGTCCTGGCCAGTATCGTTTTATTTGCCGTCTTTCTCAAGCTCATCAACAGCGATCGCATCCTGATCCCTGATATCAGTCTCAGAGACGGATTGATCAGTGATCTGATCAGTCAGCACCACTCCGACAAGAAGCGCTATCAATTATTTGATGAGGACCCGTTTAGTGCCTCATTTCAGATTGCTAAGCGCTTTGGCATCCACTCGGCCCATGCCAAATACGTCCACAAGGTGGGCCTGCAGCTGTTTCATGTTTTGGCAGACGACTACCGGCTGAGCACCTCGGATGAACGCATCCTTCGCCACGCCGCCCACCTGCACGAGATCGGCAAAAGTCTGGATCTAAACGACTACTACGACGCCTCGTCTCAGATGATCCAGGGGATGAGACTGTTCGGCGTCTCCAACCATGAACTGGAACGAGTCGCCATGGTCAGCTATATCATCGGTCAGCTCCATGATGCCGACTCCGAGATCTATACGACGGAGCTTGAGGATCTGCAGCTGGGGGCGATCCTGGCCGTTGCGGATGCCCTCGATGCCTCCAAGCAACAAAAAATCAAGGTTCAGCAGATGAGCCTCAAGGAGGATCGATTGCTTATTCGATATAAAACCAAACAGACCGTGACGATGGAACAGACGATGATCCATGGACTGCTGCCGAGCATCCTGAGGATCTTCGGTCTTAGAATCGAGCTGGAGGAAGCATGAAGCGCTATGACAACCGGGAGCTGAGTTGGCTCAAATTCAACCAAAGAGTCCTGCAGGAGGCGGCCGATGAACGCCTAAGCCTGGCCGATCGTTTGAAGTTCATCTCGATCTTCAGCTCCAATCTCGATGAGTTCATCATGGTTCGAGTCGGCTCCTTGACCGACCTGGTCGATGCCGGTTCGGAGTCGAAAGATCTGACCGGCCGAACGGCCCATCAGCAGCTGAGTGAGATCTATTCCCAGACAAAAAAGCTGGTCAAACGCCAGTACGCTTTGTTTGATAATATCCTGCGTCAGGCGGCCGAGGAGGGCCTGAGGATCGAGCGATACAGTGATCTGAAAAAATCCGAAAAGGACAAGCTCTACCTGCGCTTTATGAGTGATATCTATCCGGTGCTGACACCGCTGGCGATCGATAATCACCGACCCTTTCCGCTGATCAACAATCAAACCATCTATCTGGCCATCAGCATTCGACGCGGCCAGGACAAGCTGATCTCACTCCTACAGATCCCGGCCATCCTGCCTCGACTCATCCCGGTCGAGGTGAGTGCCAAGGTGGCTCGCTATATCTATCTTGAGGAGCTGATCGAGCAGCACCTCGAGGTGATCTTTCCGAATATGCCGATCGAATCGGTCAGTCGCTTTCGGATCACTCGAAACGCCGATATGGAGCTAAACGAAGAGGGAGCCGAGGATCTGCTGCGTTTGATCGAGACCAGCCTCCAGCAGAGGCGCTGGGGCCAGGTGGTCCGGCTCGAGCTCGTCGAGGGCTATGATGAAAAGGTCATGAAAAAGCTGATCAAAAAACTGCAGGTGAAGCCTGAGCAGGTCGAGCAGATGACTGATCCGCTCGATCTGACCTTCACCATCGGGATCAAAGGGCCGGAGGGCCATAAGCAGTTTCAGTTTGCTAAGCATGAGCCCAAGAAGCTGAAAGTCCTAGAGCGAAGGAGCCTGTGGCAACAGATCAAAAACAAGGATCTGTTCTTTCATGTGCCCTATGACAGCTTCGATCATTTCGAGGAATTGATCGAACAGGCCGCCCAGGACCCCGAGGTCCTGGCGATCAAGATGACGCTCTACCGCGTCAATACGGATTCACGCATCATCAAGAGCCTAAAGCAGGCCGCCCAAAGCGGCAAGCAGGTGACGGTCCTGGTCGAGCTGTTGGCCCGCTTCGATGAGGAGAGCAATATCCACTGGGCCAGAGAGCTTGAAAAGGTCGGCGCCAATGTCATGTATGGCGTGCCGTTTCTTAAGACGCACTCCAAGATCTTTTTGATCGTGCGGCGCGAACGAAACCAGATCCGCCGCTACGTCCATCTGGGCACCGGTAACTATAACTCCAAGACCGCCCGGATCTATACCGATATGTCGGTCCTGACGGCCCGGGAGGACTTCGGCTCCGATGCCTCGACCTTCTTCAACTTTATCTCGGGCTATGCCGATAATCCGACGATGAACCGATTGATCTATGCCCCGGATCGCCTGCGTGATCGGATCGGTCTGATGATCGATCGGGAGATCGAGGCGGTCGCTCAAGGAAAAGACGGCGCCATCGATATCAAGGTCAATTCGCTGATCGATAAGAAGATGATCGATCAGCTGTATAGGGCCTCCCGAGCCGGCGTTCGGATCCGACTGATCGTGCGCGGCATCTGTGGCCTCATCCCGGGCGTCAAGAACCAGAGCGAGACGATCGAGGTCCACTCCATCGTGGGCGAGTTCCTCGAGCATGAACGGATCTATATGTTTGCCAATAGTGAACCCGATCGGACCTTCCTAAGCTCGGCCGATCTGATGAGCCGCAATCTCGATCGGAGGATCGAGCTGATGTTTCCGGTGGTCGATCCCGATAATGAAGAGCGGATCCGGTTGACCTTCGAGCTGTTGTGGCGTGACGACACCAAGACCCGGATCATGAACAAGGCCGGCGAGTATGAGCTCTTAGACGGCGCCACCCTCCACGCTCATGAGATCCTAAAGCACCTGCAGTATCAAGACGTTGTCGACTTTAACCGCCAGATCAAGGAGCTGCTTGATGGAATATCCTCATAGAAAATCGATCATTGACCTCGGATCCAACTCGGTCCGGATGAATATCTACGGCATCGGTGAGGCGGATGACTATATCCAGATGGATCAGGCCAAGGAAAAGGTTCGTTTATCCGAAGGCATGGGCCGAGAGCTGACGATCAAGTCCGCCCCGCTCGAACGGCTGTTTGCCACCTTGGAATTATTCTCTCAGCTAAACCGCGTCTATGAGGTCGAGGAGAGCTATGCCTTGGCCACGGCCGCCGTTCGCTCAGCCGTCAATCAAACAGAGGTGCTGGAGCGGATCGAGCATCGAACCGGCTTTTCTTTCCAAGTCCTAAGCGGGGAGGAGGAGGCCGAGCTCGACTATTTAGGCGTCGTCAATACGATGGCGATCGATGATGGGCTGCTGGTCGATCTGGGCGGCGGCAGTACCGAGATCATCCTGGTCCAGGATCGGCAGATGAAAGAGGCCATAAGCCTGCCCCTGGGCTCGGTCAATCTCAGTGAAAACTATGACACCGACCGGGCGGCCAGGCTTCGTATCCGTCAGGAGCTTCAGAAGCTCCCCTGGCTCGATCAGGCCAGAGGCTATGATATCATCGGCCTGGGCGGCTCGATCCGAACGCTGGCCAAGATCAACCGGGCGGCTCGGCGCTGGCCGCTGTTTTCGATCCATAACTATGCCATGGCGGCCGAGGATGTGGCGGAGGTGCTGGCGCTGATCCGGCGACTGCCCGAGAAGCGATTGGCCAGGACACCGGGCATCAGCGCCTCACGAGCCGATATCCTAAAGCGAGGCCTGGCCCCGTTCATCGAACTGTTTCGTTTGATTGAACCGAGCCGGCTCAGGATATCGACCAGCGGACTGCGCGAGGGTTTCTTCTATACCCGCTATCACACCAAGCGAGGTCTGCCCCCGGTATCGAACGATGTCCTCCACGACGCCCTGGTAAACTTTGAACGGCGCTACCGGCTAAACCGCGTCCACTGCGCCTATGTCACCCGACTGAGTCTGGAGCTGTTCGATCATCTGGGCGATGATTTCGATCCGGAGGATCGGCTGCTCCTGGAGGTGGCGGCTAGGGTGCATGATATCGGGATGCATGTCGATTATTATTCTCACCATCTGCACGGCTTTTATCTCATCCTGCAATCGAATCTGTCGGGCCTTTCGGATGAGCAGCTGATCAAGGTGGCCTTCTTGGTCGGCTATCATCGCCAAAAACCAAATCTGTTCGATCTTCGGCCGTTTGTCCAGATCGTCGGGAGTGATACCCATAAACGGATGAAGCAGCTGTCGTTATTCTTGAGTCTGGCCGAGCAGCTCGACCGATCGGAATCCCAAAAGATCCAGTCGATCGACTATGACGGCCGGGTCATGACCTTCCGCTTGAAAGACGGCTTTGAGGCCTCGCTCGAGGAGCAGGCGGCCCAGCTGTCCCTGAAAAGATTGCAGGAAAAATATCGGGTAAAGCTGGTATTCTTGTGATATTTCAAGCTTCTAGGGGTAAATAGACATTAACAAATCAAGTAAACGGGAGGATGCTACATGTCATTTATCGATAATCTGAAGAAAACAGCCGGCCAGATCGCCAATAAAACCCAAGAGGTCGTCAAGGATGCGTCTGATTCGACCAAGCTGCGACTGAATATCTCGGCTAAGAAAAAAGAGATCCAGGAGAAATACATTGCCCTGGGCAAGAAGGTATTTGAAGACTTTGAAGCCGGAACGCTGACCGATGATTCCTTTGCCGAGGATGTCGGCATTATTCAAGAAGCCAAAAAAGCCATCATCGGGCTCGAGGAACAACTGGCCGCCATCACACCGATCACCGAGACCCTCAAGGAAGAGGGCGGTTCGGTCCTAGGTAAGATCAAGGACAAGGTATCGGAAACGTATGAATCGACCAAGGACTATGTCGAGGACAAGGTCGAGGACGCCAAGGACTATGTCGAACGACGCAAAGACCAGGTCGAGGACAATGTCGATGGTGAAGACGATGTCGTTGATGAGGTCGAAGGTGCGATCGAGGATGTCACAGCCAAAGCGGAAGAAGCCTGGGGCGAAGCCAAGGACGTTGTCGAGGACAAATGGCAAGACGCCAAGGATGTGGCCGAGGACACCTGGAATGAAGTCGAGGACACGGCTCAGGAAGTGGCGAATCAAGCCGAAGGCTTCGCTGAAGAAGTCGAACAGGAAGTCGAAGAGCTCCACTAATTGAATGACTGATCCTAAAAAAGGCGCTGAGCGCCTTTTTTTAGTACACCTTGATGGCAAACTCCGTCTGGGACCACAGACTGTCTAGACAACGGGTTAGACTCCGGGTATGAACAGTCTTTTTTTTACGTTTACCTTGATCCTGAGCGCCTATGATCTAAGAGAGCATCGCCTGCCCAATGGCTGGGTGCTGAGTCTTTTGGCGCTGGCGGTCCTAAAGGATCCCACGCAGGCAACGGCTGCTGCCGGCGGTCTTGGCCTGATGGGCATCATCTACCTGATCTCAAACGGCCGCCTGGGTCTGGGTGATGTCAAGCTGTTTTGTGCATTGTCGGCCTATGTCGGCTGGGGCGAGATCGGACCCGTGTTTGCCCGTGGCTTTTTCCTGGCCGCCGGCTTCAGCCTGCTTTGGATCATCAAAAACGGGATCGACCGTGACGCGGTGATCCCGTTTGGACCATTTCTATGTCTGGCGAGCCTATTTAGCCTATGACCCATTCACCCTGGTCAAAGATCGGCACCGCCCGGCCCTCTTGAGTATAGCCGGTGATTTGAAGCTCGGCCGAACCGATCATAAAATCGATATGGATGGCCGAGGCGTTGGCCCCGCGGTCCTTTAGCTGCTCCAGGCTCAGCTCTCGGCCGCCGATGAGTGAGGCCGGATAGGCATTGCCGAAGGCCAGGTGGCACGAGGCATTCTCATCAAAGAGCGTATCGTGAAAGGTGATACCGGTCTGAGAGATGGGCGAGGAGTGGGCCACCAGGGCGACCTCACCCAGGTAGGAGCTGCCCGAATCGATCGCGAGCTGCTGCATCAGGATGTCTCTACCCTGTTCGACCTCAGCCCGGACCATCTTGCCCTGCTCAAAGTAGAGCTTGAAGCCATCGACCGTCTGACCGCTGATCAAGAGCGGCTTGGTGTTTTTGACCCAACCGTTGACGCCCTCACGCTTGGGCATGGTGTGGACCTCCTCGGTCGGGATATTGGCGATAAAGGGCTGGCCCCACTGATTGATCTTTTCCCCGCCCTGCCAGTAGTGGTTTTCGATCAGCTCAACCTCGAGGTCACAGCTGGGGGATTGGAAGTGGAGGCGTTTGAGGTTTAGATCATTCAGGCTGTCCTTTCGCTGACGAAGCCGATCGGCGTGGTCACGCCAGGCCGCGATCGGATCGGCCTGATCGGCCCGAACGGCCTGAAAGACGACCTGCCAGAGCTTCTCGAGCGCCTCGGCCGGTGCCAGCTCAGGAAAGACGACCGCCGCCCATTCTTCGCTCGGCATCGAGACCAGACTCCAGGAGCGAAGGCTCTTAGACATGAGCTCACGCCGCTTAGGCGCTTGACGATTGAGCTCACGCGACCTTGCGGTGATGCGCTGGGTATCGACGCCCTCAAAGGTGAGATAGGGGGTCCGGCGAAGTGATAGCAGGCCGACATTGTCCTCGACCTGGGTCTCGAGCTTTTGGACTAGCCAGGGCTCGATCTCTAGCAGTACTTCATCAGGCACATGGTCATAGTAGAGCCGGGCGACCTTTTGATTGGTCCAATCGACACTGACGTGTTTGGCCCCTCGATCATAGGCCAACTCGACCACCCGTTCGACAAAAGCGGCGTCATTGACATCGGCTGAGATATGGAGGGTTTGACCGGGGTGGACATGGATCCCCATGTCGACAATGATGCGTGCGTAGTTTTCCAGATATTGTTTGTTCATGATACCTCGGTAAAAAAAGTGGGAACGTAGTCCCACTTGGCGCTTAGAGTTTGCCGGCCGAGCCGACGACGTTTTCGATCTTGTGCTTGACCATCTCATAGACCGCCGTTCGAGCCGGTCCGAGATATTTTCTGGGGTCGAAGTTGCCCGGATCGTCGTGGAAGGCCTTGCGGATGACACCGGTCATGGCCAGACGGATATCGGAGTCGATATTGACTTTACAGACGCCCCATTTGGTGGCTTCGCGGATCAGTTCCTCCGGTACCCCTCTGGCTCCCGGGATCTCACCGCCGTATTGATTATTCATCTCGACGAATTCGGGAATGACGGAGCTGGCACCGTGGAGCACGATCGGAAAGCCCGGCAGGAGCTGCTGGATGCGCTTTAAGCGATCGATATCGAGCTTGGGCTCACCGGTGAATTTATAGGCACCGTGGCTGGTGCCGATGGCGATGGCCAGGGAATCGACCCCGGTCCGATCGACGAATTCTTTGGCTTGATCGGGATCGGTATAGGTGGCATCTTCGGCCGACACATTGACGGCGTCCTCGACGCCGGCCAGTCGTCCCAGCTCACCCTCGACCGTTACGCCCTTGGCATGAGCATAGTCGACCACCTGCTTTGTCAGGGCGATATTTTCCTCAAACGGCAGATGGCTACCATCGATCATGACGGAGGTGAAGCCGTCATCGATGACCGCTTTGCACAGCTCAAAGGTATCCCCGTGATCGAGGTGGAGAGCGATGTCGAGCTCGGGCGCATCGAGCAGGGCTGCTTCGACCAGTTTTTTCAGGTAGATGGAATTGGCGTACTTACGCGCCCCGGCCGATACCTGCAGGATCAGCGGGCTCTTGGTCTCCTGAGCGGCCTGGACGATGCCCTGGATGATCTCCATATTGTTGACATTAAAGGCGCCGATGGCATACTTGCCTTCATAGGCCTTTTGGAACATTTCCTTGGTTGATACGAGTGGCATGACTTCCTCCTTCGATTACATACCGAACATGATACGGACGGCCTCCGCATCGGTGATATCCAGCGGGAACTCATAGTCTCCGGCTTGGACTTGCGTATCGAGCCCTTGGCTGGATACCATATTGATAAAGCTTTCATAGTCCTTGATGATGCCCTTTTCTTGCATCTCCAAGGCAAAGTCGGTCAGATTGCCGCCGGTGGGCATCGTGACGATGGCACTTTGGCCGGCCGGTTCAGTCGGTGTCTGGGCCGGTGCGGTGGTTTCATCCGTCTCGGGATCGACATTGATGATGCCGCCCTCGGTCGGCGTCGGCGGATCAGTCGTTTCCGGCTCCGGCTCGGTCGTGCCGGCCGGTGGCGGCGTCGGATCCTCCGGTGAATCTCCGAAAAAGTCAAACACGCTGGCGCGGTTTAGATCAAGATCGAAGGCATTCGTAAACACATAGGCTATCGCTAATACAATAACTAGTATTATAATAAGGGTAACCAGAAGATCGTTCAGATCATAAAATATATCTTTCAGTTTTTCAATCATCGTATTCACCTCAATGACAATTTACCACACAGGCCATCAAAAATCAATGAATGGGGCGGCTATGAAACTGACAATTGACCAGAGTGCACATGACCAACGACTCGATCGCTACCTGCGAAAACGTTTTCCCGGCATCAGTCGAAACGAGATCTTTCGTTTGCTTCGCACCCGACCCGTGCGCCGGGAGGGAAAAAAACTAAAAATCAGTGACCGGGTGTATGCCGGCGATGTGCTCGAGCTCAACTGGCCGGAGACACTCGATACGGCCGCACCGGCCAAGCAGCTCGTTTCGGGCGAGCTCCAAGTCATCGCTCGGGGCGAGGACTGGCTGGTGGTCTATAAACCGGTCGGTCTCAAGACCATCCCGGATAGGTCCGGTGAGAAATCACTCAGCCTGTTGGTCCAATCCGTCTTTGCCGACGAGCAGACCGACACCTTTCGCATGTCACCGATCAGCCGGCTCGATCGCAATACCTCGGGCCTGGTCCTGTTTGGCCGGACCTATTCGGGCCTGCAAAATTACAATCGGCTGATGCGCCTGGGACAGGTGCATAAGTACTATTTGGCGATCGTTTTTGGTACAATAGAAGAAGCGAGGACCTGGCAGGTGCCGATGAAGAAGGATCGGACCCGAAATCAGGTGGTGGTCGGTCAGGGTCACATGACGACGACCAGGATCGACCCGATCGTGAGCTCGGGTGATAAGACGCTGATCGAGATCGAACTGATCACCGGCCATGCCCACCAGATCCGCGCCCTGATGCAGCATATCGGCCACCCCATCGTGGGTGATCCCAAATACGGCCGAGGCGGCAGCCACCAGTGGCTTTGTGCCCACCGACTCGAGTTTGAGCATCAGACGATCCACTATCTCTCACCGGACTTTCGTCAGCGACTATTAGAGGAGTTCAATTATGTCCCCAGCCCAAACCATCCCGACACTGGTCAACAGTTTTCAGTATAATATCCTATACCATCTGCTTGAGGATGAGGCCTCAGAGGATCTGAAAAAACTGATCAAGCTCGGCGTCCTCAGCCTGGACTTCGATTTTCCCCGGGCGAAGGAGCTGTATGAGCAGATCAAGGACGGGCTCGATCCGGCCTTCTCAGAGCTGCTCGAGCTCAATTTCCGGGATATCGATAAGGGGGATCCCGATGCGGTCTTCAGTGAGCTGTTGTGGAGCCTCAGGATCCAGTTGATCCAGGGACAGGGCGCTGACTTTTTAGGCCGGGTCTATCGCTTCAATGAAGCCTATTTCAAATACATCTTTGCCCGCCACGAGCTGGAGGGCGATATCGACCTGTTCAATGTCCTGTTCGAAGAGGATCGGATCCTAAATCGGCTGCGCCGAAAGTATAAGATCGGGACCGGCAATATCATCTTCGGGGTCGAGCGCTATATCCGCCAGCACCACAAATGGGATAAGAAGGTCCTTCAGGCGATCGATCGATTGACCAGCCCCAAGATGAAGGCGATCGTCGAGCTGCGCCATGAATCGGTCGTCGGCCACGGCTTTCAGCCGGCCTCGATCGAGCGGATCAAGGAGATCTTTCCCGATCCGCAGGAGCTGGTCCAAAAGATGCGTCAAGCGCTGGAGGATGCCGATGTTCGGATCTATGATTCCAAATACGATCGCCTCAACCGGGCGATCCTGGATAAGGTAGCAGAGGAGAAGCTGTAATGGAAAATGTTGCGCTTGCCTTTCTCGATGGCAATGAAATCAGAGAGCTAAGCCGCCTCAAAGCCGGCCAAGACGATGTCCAGTTCATCACGATCAAGGACGCCGATGGCGAGCGGATCTATCAACGGGGCCTGGTGTTTTTGTTCTACATTGCGCTAAAGGAGCTGATGCCCGAGATCAAGTTTCGGGTCATCCACTCGCTCTCGCACGGTATCTATGTCGAGGCCGATCCGCCCGAGGCGATCCACGAAAACGACCTGGTGCTGATCGAGCGAAGGATGCATGAACTGGTCCGACAGGCGATCCCGTTCACCAAAAAAGAAATGACCATCCCTGAGGCCAAGGCGATCTATGCCGCCGAGGGGCTGTTGTATAAAAACGAGATCATCGACTATAAGCGGATGAAAAAGGTGACGATGTATCAGTGCCGCGACTATCACCACTATTTCTATGGCTATATGGTGCCCGACACCTCCTTTATCAAAGACTTTGAGATCGTCTACTACGCCCCGGGCTTTATCCTGCGCCATCCGACACCGGCTCATCCGTCGAGTGTGCCGCCGTTTGTCGAGCAGGCTAAGACCCACGCCATCCATATGGAGGCCGAGCACTGGGGCCGATTGATGGAGGTCGAGACGGTGCGTGATCTCAATACCAAGATCCGCCAAGGCCAAGACCGTGAGCTCATCCAGGTCCAAGAAGCGCTGCATGAGAAAAAGATCGCTCAGATCGCCGATGATATCCTGCGTCAAAAAAAGCGGATCATCCTGATCAGCGGTCCCTCCTCCTCCGGCAAGACGACCTTTGCCCAGCGGCTGAAGATCCAGCTGATGACCAGCGGCGTCACACCGGCTTCGATTTCGCTTGATAACTATTTTGTCGACCGGGTCGATACGCCGCTCGATGAACACGGGGAGTATGATTTTGAGACGATCGAGGCACTCGATCTGACACTGCTCAATCGCCACCTGAGGGATCTGCTCCAGGAAAAGCCGGTCCACCTGCCGGTGTTTGACTTTATCTCGGGGACGAAGTCGTTTTCGGCCGAGCCGTTTCAGCTGGGGCCGGAGCAGCCGCTCATCCTGGAGGGCATCCATGCGCTGAATGAGCGCCTCAGCTCGGGCGTCTTTCAAAAGGATAAATACAAGATCTATGTGTCGGCGCTGACGGTCCTCAACCTCGATGAGCATAACCGGATCCCGACGACCGATAACCGCCTGCTGCGCCGGATCGTGCGCGATCACCGCACCCGGGGCTACTCGGCTGCCGATACCATCGCTCGCTTCGCCTCGGTGAGAAAGGGTGAGGACCGGCATATCTTCCCCTTCCAGGAGAACGCCGATGCCATCTTCAACTCGGCGCTCGATTATGAGCTGGCGGTCCTGAAAAAACACGCCCTGCCGCTGCTTGAGGAGATCACGCTGGAGAGCCCGGTCTTCTATCATGCCAAGCGGCTCAAGAAATTTCTCTATTACTTTTTAGAGATCGAGGATGAGACGATGGTGCCATCGACCTCGATCCTGAAAGAATTCATCGGAGGGAGCAGCTTAGACGTTTGATGGAGAAAAGTATTCGGACCAAACTTTGGCGTATTCTGATCTTTCTCGGGTTGGCCTGGCTGTATCTGGCCCTGGCCTCGTCCGAGACCATTGCCCTGGCCGCCCAGCGGCTGCTGGGCCAGAATATCTCGCTGTATAATACCTCACTGGTCTTGATCCTGATCGTGCTCAGTGCGGTGATCCTGCTGATCAATCTCTACAGCTATAGTATCTTCCGGGAGGTGCGCTACCTCCTGTTTACCGTGCTGGCCATGCTTCTAACGACGATGTATAGTCTGCAGCTCTTGGAGCGGGTCGAACGGGTCATCAGCTCACCCTTTAGTGAGATCGTGTTGACCCAGCTCAATCTCATCATCACCATCGGGATGCTGATCATCCTGGTCGTCAAGCTGTTTTTGGTCCGGCGGGATATCTATTCGAAGCTTCCTCTGTCGCAGGTGCCGATCCTGCTTCTGACGGTGGCGGCGCTGCTGATCATTTTGTATTTTGTCATGCGTAACGGTGTCACCTTCAATAATCAGTGGATCCTGGGGGTGCTGTTTCTGTTGATCTTCTCGAATTTTTTGGGCTACCTGATCAAGTATGTGGCCGATAGTGACCGCAATGCCGAATCGATCCTGTTTGTCGGCATCATCCACCTGGCGACTTTCGTCTATCCGCCGTTTGGCGATCATCAAAGCGAATACATCCATCTGTTGGCCAATGGCCTGAGGGTGTTGTCGATCGCCTTTATGAGCCACGCCTTTTATAAGCATTTGTTTCGCTCCTACCTGGGTCATATGATGGAGATCGACCGTGAGCGCGAGGCCTATACCACCAATCTCGAGGAGCTGGTCGAGGAGCGGACGCAGGAATTGATGGTGTTCAATCAGACCCTCGAGGAGGAGATCGATTCGGCCAAGGAGCTGCAGAAATCGATGATGCCGGCTCGGGATATCTCCTATCGCGGGGTGTCGTTCATCTCAGAGAATGTCGCCTGCGATAAGATGAGCGGTGATTTCTTTGACATCTATGATATCGATGAGCACCGGGTCGGGATGTATATCCTCGATGTCTCGGGCCACGGCATCAATGCCGCCCTGATGAATATCTACTGTTATCACTATATCCGATCGACCTCGCCTCTCGTCAAGCGCTACCTGGGCGATAAGCCGTCTCGCAATCTGCTCCATCTGTATGAGGAATTCAACAAGATGGGCTTTCCGGATGAGATGCATATCGTGCTGCTGATCGCCGCCTATGATATGCGCTCGAAGCGGCTGACGTATTGCTCCGGCGGCCTAAACGGTGAGCCGCTGGTGGTGCACCGTTCGGGTGAGATCAGTCGACTCAATCAATCGAGCGGCTTTCCGATCATCAAGATGGGCAGCTTCTTCCAGCCCGAGTATGTCGATGCCTCGATCGATCTGGGCCCGGGGGATCGGATCATCTTCTATACCGATGGCTTAGTCGATGAGCGCCAGCCGTTTGATATGATGGAGGAGGATCTGATCGAGCTGATGCTCTCCTTTGCCAATCAGCCGCTGTCGGAGCTGCATGAGGCCATCATGAACCGGATCGAACCGTTTCGAAGTGAGCTGGTCGATGATGTCAGCTTCTTTATCATGGAGGTCGGGGAGTGAGACAGCTGATCCGCTCGGCCAAAAGCCACGGCGCCGATGCGGCCGGGATCGCCCCGTTTTTGGGGGGCTCGGCCCTGGTGATCCTAAAACGCTATCAGCTCTATGAGAATGAACTCGGGCCCGGGGAAGTGAAAACCGCCAGTGCTATGCTGGAGGATTATCACCGGGTGATCGGAGAAATCCTCGAAAAAGTTCGTTCAGAATTTAACCTATCGGGTAGAATATATTGTGACACCCATGCGTATCATGATCGGGACATGGCCCGACTGGCCGGTCTGGGCTTTATCGGTCGCAACACTTGTCTGATCCATCCGACGCTTGGCAGCAGTGTCAATATCGGCTGGCTGAGCCTGGAGGATGTCGCCCCGGCGGCGGAGCTGGTAGCCGATGGCTGCGGCAGCTGCCGGCGGTGCGAGGCGGCCTGTCCGGTCGGCGCCCTAAGCGATCACCGACTCGATCAGACCAAGTGTCTGTCGGCCAGGACGCAATCGAAGCGCGACGAGCCGACGGATCTGCACGGCTATGTCTATGGGTGTGATATCTGTCAGCGGGCCTGTCCGTATAACCGGGTAGCGCCCTATCACGCAGGCTTTATTTTTCCGGCTGACTTTCTCGACCGAGAGAGCAACCGGACATTTCACCAGCGGTATGGCAAACGGGATTTCGCCTGGATCGGCCGAAGCCGTTTGCACCGCAATACACTTTGGATAAGGAGAGTTAGAATGGACAAAGTACATGAGTTGGGCTTCCTGCAGGAGAAGATCGAAGAGCTGAAGGATCAGGGCGTTTATCGCAAACTGCCGGTGATGTCGAGCCCCAGCGGCGCAAGGGTCACCCTAAACGGTCGCGATAATATCGTCAACCTGTCGTCCAACAACTACCTCGGGTTTGCCAATCATCCCGAGATCAAGCAAGCCGCCATCGAAGCGACCGAAAAATACGGCGTCGGAGCCGGAGCGGTCCGCACCATCATCGGCAACCTCGACCTGCACGAGGAGCTCGAGCAAAAGCTGGCGGAGTTCAAGCGTGAAGAGGCCGTCACGGTCTATCAATCGGGCTTCAACTGCAATGCCGGGACCATCCAGGCCATCACTGAAAAAGGCGACCTGATCATTTCGGATGAACTGAACCACGCCTCGATCATCGACGGTGTTCGCTTATCCCGGGCCGACAAGGCCGTCTATAAGCATGCCGACATGGCCGACCTGGAGCGGATCCTTCAGGAGACCGACGGTAAATACAAGACCCGTCTGATCATCACCGACGGTGTCTTCAGTATGGATGGTGATTTGGCACCGCTGCCACAGATCGTGGAGCTGGCTGAAAAATACAGTGCCCTGACCTATGTCGATGATGCCCACGGCAGTGGCGTCCTGGGTGAGAACGGCCGCGGTACGGTCGACCATTTCGGTCTGCACGGCCGGATCGACTTTATCATCGGTACGCTGTCGAAAGCCCTCGGTGTGATCGGCGGCTATGTCGCCTCGAAGAAGGTGACTCAGGAGTGGCTCAGCCACCGGGGACGACCGATCCTGTTTAGCACCTCTTTGACACCGGCCTCCGCCGGCGCTTTGATCAAAGCCGTCGAGCTGCTGTCGACGGATTCGCAGTACACCGACAAGCTGTGGGATAATGCCCGCTACTTTAAAGAAAAGCTCGGTACCCTGGGCTTCAATACCGGTCATTCCGAGACCCCGATCACCCCGGTCATCATCGGTGAAGAGGCCAAGACCATGGAATTCTCCAAGGCACTGCTCGATAAGGGCGTCTTTGTGTCGGCCATCGTCTTCCCGACAGTACCCAAGGGCACCGGTCGACTGCGCTGCATGGTGACGGCCGAGCACTCCAAAGAAGACCTTGACTTTGCGGTCGAGCAGTTTGCGGCCGTCGGTCGGGACATGGGCCTGATCGATTGATGCCAGACCCCCTAGAGATTTTTCGGCGCCTCGGGGTGATGCACCCCGGGGCCAAGGCCGAATTGAACTACACCACACCGTATGAGCTCTTGATCGCGACCGTTCTGTCGGCGCAGTGCACCGATGTGCGCGTCAATCTGATCACGGAGGAGCTGTTTCGGCGCGTTAGGACACCGGAGGATATGCTGGCGCTCAGTCGAAGTGAGCTCGAGGAGATCATCCGGACTTGTGGTATGTATAAACAGAAGGCCCGGGCGCTCCAGGAGGCGGCGCAGGAGTTGGTCGATCGGTTCGATTCCGAGGTGCCATCCGACCGGGCGGCGCTTGAGAGCCTGCGAGGCGTTGGCCGAAAGACCGCCAGTGTCGTGCTATCGAATGCCTTTGGCATCCCGGCGATCGCGGTCGATACCCATGTCGGGCGGGTCGCTCGTCGGCTGGGACTGACCGAGCTCAAGGATCCGGATAAGGTGGCGGGCGTCTTGGAGGAGCTGTTTCCACCGGACTGTTGGACGGAGCTTCATCACCGCCTGATCTTTCACGGCCGCTATCTGTGTAAAGCCCGAAACCCTGATTGCGAGCGCTGTCTGCTCGAAGATATCTGTCCCAAGATCGGAGTCCGCAAGTGATCACGAAAAACCCTTATGATCCGAGCCAGGTCGAGCAGATCGAGATGATCTTTGAGACCTATATCGTCAGCTCGTCGCTCTCGAGCGATATGGCAGTGCTTTTAAAAAGCTTTAAAGAGACGCAGCTGAGTGAGTATGAGGACCTGGTCCAGCATGCCTTCACCCGGCTGGAGTCACAGGTCCGATTGATCCTCGAGGCCCGAGGCCTCGATGCGATCTATAATGCCGAATACACGGTGGTCCCGCTCTTTAGCGGTGCCATCCTGGTCAGCTTTACCGGGGACGGGTGTCGCCACAAATGATCCATGTGGTCTTGTTTGAACCCGATATCCCGCAAAACACCGGCAATATCGCCCGGACCTGCGCCATCACCGGTGCCAAGCTCCACCTGATCCGCCCGTTGGGCTTTTCGATCGATGATCGACAGGTGAAGCGGGCCGGCCTCGACTACTGGGATAAGGTCGAGCTGGAGGTGCATGATGATCTGGCGGCCTTTTGTGACAAATACCCCCTACCGACGTATCTGTTGACCTCCCATGGAGACAAGTACTATACGCAGGTCGAATATGAAGACGAGTGTGTGATCATCTTTGGCAGCGAGACCGGCGGCGTACCACCGGCTCTGCATGAGCAGTTCAAGGAGCAGAGGATCAAGATCCCGATGAGACATCGGGCCGGCAATCGCTCCCTCAATCTCTCTAACAGCGCCGCCATTGTGATCTACGAAATCTGGCGCCAAAGGAGTTTCTTATGAGAATCAAAGTCCTGACCGACTCGACCGCCGATCTGGCACCGGCCGACATCGAACGCTATGATATCGGAGTCATCCCGTTGCATGTCCACTTCGGCAGTCAAACCTATCTCGATAAGGTGGAATTGACGATCGAGGATTTCTTCGAGAAGCAGTCGCAGACCAAGGTCAATCCGACCACCTCTCAGCCGGCCACCGGACGCTTCATTGAGTTCTTCCAAGCGGCGCTTTCCGACCACGACCTGGTCGTCTATATCGCGGTGTCGGATAAGCTGTCGGGGACGTATAGCGGAGCCAAGCTGGCCGAGGCCGAGATCGATGATGAGCGGCTGCTTGTCCTTGATTCGGGCAATGTCACCTTTTCGCTCGGCATGATCGTGCTGGCGTTTGCCCGGCGGATCGATCGGCTAAAATCAGCCGATGAAGCCCGGCGACTGCTCGAGATCCTAAAGAGCGAGATCAGAAGCTACTATATCATCGATACGATGGAATACCTGATCCGGGGCGGTCGCCTAAGCCGCCTGCAGGGGACCATCGGCGGCCTGCTAGGCATCAAGCCCATCATCACCGTGAGTGACGGCGTGCTCGATGTGGCCGGCAAGGCCCGAGGCTTTCGCCGGGCGATGAGTGAGGTCATCAGTCTGATCGAGCAGGACGTGCCGGAGCATGAGCTGGGCAATATCGGTCTGTTTCATGCCATGGCTCCCGAGCGGCTGACTGAATTTGAAGTCAGGCTGCGACAAAAATTCAAGGTATCGGCCGTCTATCAATCGATGGTCGGAAGCGTTGTGGGAACGCATTCCGGACCGGGTGCCATCGCGATCGCATTCTTTAGAGATTGCAAACTATAGTCAAAATCAGTATAATGGGCTTACCAAAGGAGGGTAAAGTATGAAACGTTATTTAGCGTTATTGCTGGTCGTGATACTGTTTGCCGTATCATGTACACCGGCGGGCACAGCGGAGGACCATATCGGCGGAGCCGATCCGGAAGCACCTAAGGTCAAACTGGGCCTGGTGACGGACACCGGCGGAATCGATGATAAGTCTTTCAACCAAGGCACCTGGGAAGGCCTGGTGGCTTACAAGGTCGGCGCGAAACTTGAAGAAGAAAACGTGAAATTCTTACAATCGACATCGGATGCTGACTATATCCCGAACCTGACCACTCTGGCCGAAGAAGGCATGGACCTGGTCGTTGCGCCGGGCTTCTTGTTCGAAGATGCCATCAAGCAATTCTCGACCGATTTCCCGGAACAAAAGATCCTGTTCATCGACGCAGCCGTCGATGCACCAAATGTGATGAATGCAGTGTTTGCTGAACATGAAGGTTCTTACCTGGTCGGTGTGGCGGCAGCTCTGAAAGCCCAGGAAGCCGGCAAGAATAAGGTCGGCTTTATCGGTGGAGCAGACTTCGAACTGATTCAAAAGTTTGAAGCCGGCTTCGAACAGGGCGTCAAAGCGATTGCTCCCGAAATGGAAATTGTCATCCAATACGCGACCGCTTTTGACAAACCGGAAGAAGGTCAAACCTTAGCTTCCAAGATGTACGATGATGGCGTTTATGTCATCTATCATGCCGCCGGTGGAACGGGTAACGGCGCCATTAAAGAAGCCAAAGACCGTCGTGAAAATGAAGAAGACGTCTGGATTATCGGTGTTGACAAAGACCAATACGAAGACGGAATTTATTCCGGTGGTGATGTCGAATCAGCGATTCTGACGTCCATGATTAAACGGGTCGACCTGGCTGCCTATCGGGCTGCTCAGGCCGTTGCCGATGGAACATTTGAAGGTGGCACCGTTGAGTACAAGATCAAAGACGAAGGTGTCGGTATCCCGGCGGAAAACCCAAATCTGACCGACGAGTGGGTCAATACCATCAACGAGTATAAGGACAAGATCGCCGGCGGCGAGATCACCGTCGATCCGGTCCCCTCACGCGTCAAATAATTCAATCACACCTACAAAAAGGATGTTGGTCTTTTAGGGCCAACATCTTTTTTTTCGGGGAGGATGACGGATCGGGATTAAGACATCGCCGCCGGTCATGGTATAATAAGCGGTAATAGAACGAAGGAGTTTACATGGAAGCTATTGTCGAAATGAAAGGAATCACCAAACGATTTCCCGGGATCATCGCCAATGACAATGTCGACCTCGAGCTGCGCAAGGGAGAGATCCTGGCGCTGCTGGGTGAAAACGGCGCCGGTAAGAGTACGCTGATGAGCGTGCTATTCGGCTTTTATCACCAGGAAGAGGGCGACATTTTTGTGCGCGGCGAAAAGGTCGACATCTATTCTCCCAATGTGGCCTATGATCTGGGGATCGGGATGGTCCATCAGCACTTCCAGCTGATCGATGACTTTACCGTGACAGAAAATATCATCCTGGGATCGGAGCCCATGAAGGGGATCGTTGTCGATATGGAGGCCGCCAGACAGCGGGTCCGGGAGCTATCGGAGCAGTACAAACTCAATGTCGACCCGGATGCCAAGATCGAGGATATCTCGGTCGGGATGCAGCAGCGCGTCGAGATCCTTAAGGTCTTGTACCGTCAAGCCGAGATCATCATCTTGGATGAGCCGACGGCCGTCTTGACCCCTCAGGAGATCGATGAGCTGATGGGCATCCTACGCAACTTCATCAAGGAAGGTAAGAGCGTCATCCTGATCACCCACAAGCTAAAGGAGATCATGATGATCGCTGATCGGGTGACGGTCCTTCGCCGGGGCAAGATGGTCGGCACGGTCGATATCGATCAGACCAATGTGGACAGCCTGGCTGAGCTGATGGTCGGTCGTGAGGTCAGCTTCGAGGTCCAAAAGGAACCGGCCAAGCCCAAGCAGGACGTGCTGGTCGTCGAGGACCTTTGGCTAAAGGATGCCCGAGGCGTCGATGTTTTGCAGGGACTGAGTCTACACGTCCGAGCCGGAGAGATCCTGGGGATCGCCGGGGTCGACGGCAATGGCCAGCGCGAGCTGGTCGAGGTCATCACCCGACTTCGCAAGCAGGACAAGGGCAGCGTCATGATCGATGGCAAGGATATCTCACGCTATCAGGCGCATGATCGCCATAAGGCCAAGTTTGGCCATATCCCGGAGGATCGACAGCGAAGAGGACTGGTGCTGGATTTCACGCTGGCCGAGAATTTGATCTTGGAGAAATACAATCAAGCGCCCTTTGCCAAAAACGGGGTGCTCCAGCCCGAGGCGATCGAACGAAACGCCGAGCAATTGATCGAGACCTTCGATGTCCGAAGCGGTGAGGGCAAGGCTTCACTGGCCCGCACCATGAGCGGCGGCAATCAGCAAAAGGCCATCATCGCCCGCGAGTTCGATCTTGAGCCCTCGCTGATGATCGCTTCGCAGCCGACCCGAGGACTCGACGTCGGGGCGATCGAATATATCCATAAGCGACTGATCGAGCTGCGTGATGCGGGAGCGGCGGTGCTGCTGGTCAGCTTTGAGCTCGATGAGATCCTCAATCTGGCCGATCGAATCAATGTCATCTACAGCGGCAAGATCGTGGCGGATCTTGATCCTAAGGAGACAGATGAAAGAGAACTCGGACTCTATATGAGCGGATCGAAGGAGGCGACGGCGTGAAGGAACGACACTATTCTCACTTGACGATCTCACTAATCGCCATCGGACTGAGCTTTATCATTGCCTCGGTCGTGATGCTTCTGACCGGTATCAATCCGCTTAATTTCTTTATCGCGATCATTCGCACCATGACCGGCATCAATCTTCGAACGATGGATTTCAATCCCCGTCTGATCGGAGAATTCATCCAGATCTCGATGCCGATGGTGCTATCGGGTCTGGCGGTCGGTTTTGCCTTCCGGACGGGACTGTTCAATATCGGGGCGGAGGGCCAGGTCATCATGGGAAGCCTGGGCGCCATCGTCATCGGCATCCTGCTCGATCTGCCGGGGCTGATCCATCTGCCGCTGGCGATCATCGTGGCCGGTATCTTTGGCGGGATCTGGGCCTCGGTGCCGGGGATCCTGAAGGCCAAATTCGGCATCCATGAGGTGGTCATCACCATCATGCTAAACTACACCGCGATGTATCTGAGTGCCTGGGCGCTCAAGCTGTTACCGGGCAGTGATAACCAAAAGACCATCAATCTGCCGGCTTCGGCCCTGCTGAGGAGTGATTTCCTCCGATCGATCACCAATAATTCGCGGCTCCACTGGGGATTTTTGATCGTGATCGCCGCTCTTGTCATCTACTGGTTTGTCATCGAAAAGACGGTGTTCGGCTATGAACTGCGCTCGGTCGGCTTCAACCGCCATGCCTCGGAGTTTGCCGGCATGAAGGTCTCGAGCCGGATCATCTACTCGATGGTCATATCGGGGGTGTTTGCCGGACTGGCCGGAGCGATGCTTTCGCTTGGGACCTTCGATTATGGCCGAGTGCTTTATTCCTTTGAAAACTACGGCTTTAATGGGATCGCCGTCGCACTTCTGGGCGGTAATACGGCGCTTGGGATCCTGCTGGCGGGACTGCTCTACGGGGCCCTCCAGAGCTCCCAGGCGATGATGCAGGCGCAAGGGATACCGCTCGAGATCGCTGTCATCGTCAGCGGTCTGATCATACTGTTTGTGGCCATGCAGCACGGGATCCGGATGTTCCTGGATCACCGCTCGGCGAAACGAAGGGAGGCGGCTCATGTCACTCGCGCTGATTAGTTCCATGCTGATCTTATCCTTCAACTATGCCACCCCGATCATCGTGGCGGCTTTGGGTGGGATCTATGCTGAAAGAAGCGGCGTCACCAATATCGGGATCGAGGGGATGATGGTGATCGGCGCCTTTGTGGCTGCCGCCTTCGTTCCGCTGTTCGAGAGTCAACTGGGCGGCGTAACGCCCTGGATCGCGATCGTTTTAGGAACGATCGCCGGCGGGATCTATTCGTTGATCCACGCCTATATCAGTATCGATCTCAGGGGCGATCAGATCATTTCGGGTACCGCCCTGAACATGCTCTCGGTCGGGATCGCCGTTTATTTTACCCAGATCATATTCGGGATGCAGCGGACCCAGACCTTTAACCGCGGTATCTCAAAGGTCAATGTCCCGATCCTAAAGGACATTCCGATCCTGGGGGATCTGTTGTTTATGCGGATCTATCCGACCTTCTTTTTAAGCCTGGCACTGGTGGTCATCACCTGGTTTGTCCTGTTCAAGACCCGCTTTGGTCTGAGACTTCGAGCCTGCGGTGAGCATCCGTCGGCAGTCGATAGCGTCGGTGTCAGTGTGCGAAAGATGCGCTATATCGGGGTCATCCTATCGGGCCTGCTGGCCGGTCTGGCCGGCGGGATCATGGTCCTGAGCCAATCGACTCAGTTTACGGCCTTTTCGATCCATGGGGTCGGCTTTATCGCCCTGGCCTCACTCATCTTTGGCCGCTGGAATCCCTGGGGCGTCTTAGGCGCCGGGATCTTCTTTGGCTTCTCACAGATCTTTACGGTCTATGCCAATGACTTTGCCTTTTTAAGAAGTGTTCCCAATGAATTCTTCTTTATGATGCCCTATGTCTTTACGATCCTGGCGATGCTGCTGTTTAGCCGTCGGAGTGTCGCCCCCAAGGCCGTCGGTGAGCCCTACGATGTCTCGAAGCGCTAGAATGAGGTTGTTTTGGATCTGACGCTGAAGCAGGAGCTGCGCCAAAAGCAGGTTCTGAGCCAACAACTGAAACAATCGCTGCTGATACTGCAGCTGAGTGCGCTCGATCTGGAAGCCCACTTGAATGAGGAACTCGAAATCAACCCCCTGCTCGAACGTGAGCAGGAGGTTGTTTTGCCTTCCCGCATATCGGGCGATCTGTCGTTTATTCGGGCCCATCAGCCGACGATGGCCGATCAGCTGAGAACTCAGCTCTATCAGCAACCGGCACCCGAGCGGACGCTGGTGATCGCGGATTATCTGATCAACTATCTCGATGATAACGGCTTTTTGGATCTGGCGATGGATGATCCGAGACTGAAGCATCTGAGTCAATCGAGCTTGAGTGAAGCGATCGAATTGATCCAATCCCTCGAGCCGACCGGCATCGGTGCCAGAAATCTGGGAGAGTGTCTCTATCTTCAGCTAAAAAAGCAACAGCCGATCCCGGATCACTATAAGACGCTGCTGCTTGAGGATCTGAATGAACTGGCCAAGGGCAATCTCCACCGCCTGATGGACAAGTACGATCTTGAGCGTCAGGAGTTGATGGAACTGCTCGAGGCGATGTCGGGGCTCGATCCGCGACCCGGCGCTGCCCTTTCACCGGTCGAACCGGAATACATCATCCCGGATCTGACGATCCATTCGGTCGATCCGCTAGAGATCGAACTATCGCCTCATTCGTTTCCCAGTCTGCGCTACAATCACAGCTATGATGCCTATATGAAGGATGCCGACAGTCGGGATTTTCTGAAAGAAAAGCAGTCCCGGGCCAAACTCATCCTGTACGCCCTCGAACAGCGGGCCACCACCATGCGCCGGATCATCCGGGTGCTGGTCGATCTCCAGCCCGATTTCTTCACGCCATCGAAGGCCCTCCATATCCTGAATCGCCAGGACGTGGCGGATGAGCTGGAGCTGCATAATTCGACCGTCTCCCGGGCAGTCAAGGATAAGTATTTCCTGTGGGAAAATCAGGTCTATCCAATGGCGATCTTTTTTCCAAAGGGGGTGAAGCGCCGAGACGGTACCGGGATCTCCAGCCCGATCATCCAGCGCGAGATGCTGAAGCTGATCGAGGACGAGCCGCCCGGAGCGCCGCTGAGTGATCAAAGGATCAAGGAGCTACTGGAGCAGAGGGGACTCCAGATCGCTCGGCGGACCGTGACAAAGTATCGCCGCCAGCTCGGTATCAGCCGCGCCAATCTGCGTCGGCGCTCCCTCTGAGCCGCTAAAAAAGGGCGGATTAGACAGTATCGGAGAGAAATTCCTACAATGAGGGAGCGGGAAATGACGCATCAGGCCCTACAATAGAGTAGGAGGGACAGCTATGAATAACGACAATATCGGCTATTTGATTTCTCGGATGAGAAAAGACAAGCATCTGACACAGCAGGAGCTGGCAGAAAAGCTCGGGGTATCGAATAAGACCATCAGCCGCTGGGAGACCGGTGAGACACTGCCTGAGGCCGGTCTGATCCTCGATCTGGCAAACGAGCTTGGGATCACCAGTGATGAGCTCCTGCGAGGCGAGCGAGACACCGCACCGAAGCGATCTGGCACATCCGTCGAACCGGATACAGCCAATCTACCGATCTTTTTGGGTCGAGCACTCTACTTTCGCGATCCGTTCCAACAAAATGCCTGGTATATGAACTATCTGTTTGGGGCTTCTCTGTTGATGACCCTTGGCTTCATCTGGCAGAGCCGGCGCTAAAGTCCGCCCATAACGAACCCGAGCGGTTCGTTATTTTTATGCAAACAATTTGATCTAAGGGGTTTCATTCTGGTGGGAGTGTGGTACACTTTAGTTGGGACAGAAACTAACACATGGGACAATATTGGCCCGAAAGAGGTAGTATGATCGATTTAACTGATTTGAGCCGACTGGTCCCGGAGTGGGAGGAATTGTTTCGGACAAGGTATGCCCTCTTGTTCGAGATCGTTCGCCGTCCCGGACTGGGTCGGCGTCAACTGGCGAAGCGTCTGGAGCAGACGGAGCGCCGGATTCGAAATGAAATAGAAATATTGACTGGCCTGGGGCTGGTAGAAACCGGCCCAAAAGGGTTGAATATCACTGGATTGGGTAATCAGATGTTGTACCGGTTGGATGCGATTTACACCGTCCAGACCGAGCGGCGAGCCCTCGAGGACGATCTGGCCGAGCGGCTGTCGATCAAGCGCGTTCGGATCGCCAAGGACGCAAAGGATACCGCACCGGTTGCCCTAAAGCAGCTGAGCGGTCTGCTCGAGCATGTCACGACCCTGGGCATCACCGGCGGCTCGTCGGTCAAGCGGCTGGTCGATAAGGTCATGCCGGAGGATCGACCGGAGCTGACGATCGTGCCGGCCCGAGGCTCTCTGGGCCAAGAGACGGCCGTTCAAGCCAATACCCTCGCCGAAGAGTTGGCCCGAAAGCTTGGCGCCGCCTTTTATCCCCTGATCGCGATCGACCATCTCCAGCACGATACCCGCGAACAGATGCTGCGTGAGCCGCTCATCAGACGAACGCTCGAGCAGGTGGAGCGGATCGACGGGTTGATCTTTGGGATCGGTCGGGCGGATGAGATGATGCAGCGGCGAGGACTGTCTCAGGAGCTGTGTCAAAAGCTCAATCAAGGCAAGGTCGTGGGCGAGGCCCTGGGGAGCTTCTTCAATCGCCGAGGCCAACGCATCCACGAGCTGGAGACCTTTGGTGTTCGACTCGAGCACCTTCAATCATTGGACTATCTGATGGCAATCGCTTATGGCAAAGACAAGGCCGAGGCGGTCGTCTCAGTGTCACATATAAACCCAAACATTATCTTGGTAACCGATCAAGCGTGTGCTGAGGAAATGTTAACACTTCTAGGAGGAAGAAATAATGGTAAGAGTAGCAATTAACGGATTTGGTCGGATTGGACAAGATGTCATCCGCATCTGGGCGGCCCGGGAAAATCCCAACTTTGAAATCGTTTTGATCAACGGCAGCGACAGCGTCGAGATCGCTTATCGGGCCATGGCCTATGACTCGGTCTACGGCCGCTTCAACGGCGAAGTCAAGATCGAGGGCGACAAGCTGGTCATCAACGGTCATCCGGTCATCATCATGAACGAACGTGATCCCGACAAGCTGCCATGGGAAGAGCATAATATCGACTTTGTCATCGACTCGACCGGGGCCTTCCGGACGCGTGAGCTGCTCCAAAAGCAACTCGATCGCGGTGCCAAGCGCATCCTGATCACCGCTCCCGTCAAGGGTGATGATCTGACGGTCGTCATGGGCCTAAACCAAGAAGACTATGATCCGGAAAAACACTATATGGTATCGAATGCCTCCTGCACCACCAACTGCCTGGCACCGATCGCCGGCGTCCTGGATGAGAAATTCGGTATCAAAAACGGTATCATGACCACCATCCACGCCTATACCAATGACCAAAAGCTGGTCGATGCCAAGCATAAGGATCCCCGTCGGG